>DFQF01000015.1 GCA_002377645.1 Nitrospinaceae bacterium UBA3496
CTTATTGCTAAAGGACCTGGTTCTTTAGATTATTGGACCCTTAGTAAAATTGTAATGAGTTGGTTTGTTTCTCCTTTTTTCGGAGGATTTTTAGGGTTTTCTATTTTTTATTTCATTCGAGAAAAAATTTTAAATCAGGAAAATCAAGATCAAGCGACTCAGTTTTTTGCCCCATATATTCTTTTCTTTACTTCAGTTATTTTATTGCAATCCTTTGTCTTCAAGGGAATGAAAAATCTGAAACTTCCTGTAAATTTTTTCACTCTTCTTCTTATGGGATGTATTTTAGGTGTAATTATTGCCGTTATTTCGAAAAAAATTCTGAAGAAAGTCAGAACAGAAGATGAGGAAAATTCTCTTACGAATAAATTTTTTATTTTCTTGTTAATTCTTACTTCTGGATATGTAGCATTTGCGCATGGTGCGAATGATGTTGCTAATGCTGTAGGACCTTTTTCTGCTGTGCTGGATGTTTTTTCTACTGGAGCGGTTTCTCTTTCCAAAGTTCCAGTGCCAATATGGGTCCTTATTTTAGGTGGTGTAGGTATTGTTTCTGGATTAGCAATCTCTGGCTGGAAGGTTATTTCTACGATTGGAGGAAAGATTACGGAAATTACTCCTCAGAATGGTTTCTCTGCTCAGTTAGCAGCTGCTACAACGGTGCTTTTTTGTTCACAGCTTGGACTGCCTATATCTACTACGCATACGGTGGTAGGTTCTGTGATAGGTGTGGGTATAGCACGTGGTATTAATGCTTTAGACTTAGCAGTCTGCGGAAAAATTATCACTTCTTGGGTTTTGACTCTTCCTTTTGCAGCAGGCATGACCATGTTGGTTTACGCAGTGATTCAGTCTCTAGTTTTTTAGGTACATTCCAAAAAATCTTTTCAAGCTAATTTTCTATTGGAAATCCAACTATGCTGCCCCATTCAGTCCAGGAACCGTCGTAAATCTTTATATTCTCCATTCCTAAGATATATTTAAGAGAAAACCATACTAAGGTTGCTCTATGACTTAAGCGGCAGTAAATCACGATTTCTTTATCTGTAGTGGTTGAAATTCCAATTTTGTCTACAATAGTTTCTAATTCTTTTGCATTCTTGAATGTATCATTTTCATTGAGCAGTTCTGCATAAAATAAATGTTTTGATCCAGGAATACGACCGTGCCTTTCTGCTCCGTGATCAAGTCCTGGTTCAGGTTTTACCCTTCGTCCTGAAAATTCTTCTTCAGATCTGACGTCCAGAAGAATTCGATTATTATTATCAATATTTTCTTTTACATTATCCCTTCCCACTCTACTGGTGAAATCTTCTTCTTGAGCAATGTATTCACAATTTGAGAAAGTAGGAATTTCGGTAGTTACTGGGAAATTCTTTTCCATCCAATTTGTCCGTGATCCATCAAGCATCATTATTTTTTTATGTCCACACATAGATAAAACCCAGAAAGCGTACGTTCCATATTGAACTCTATCACTATAGAGAATAATGTTTTGGTCTTGCTTAATCCCATTTTTCCCTAAAATATCAGCCATCTCTGTATTTTTGACAAATTGTCTGTCTGTTTTGTGCCATAATGCTTCTTTCCAAAACCATGTAATAGCACCAGGTATGTGTGCTTTTTTGTACTCTGTACATTCTGGTTCGGAAGAAATGTCGATAATTCGATTATTTTCATCATCTAGAGATTTTTTTAAAGATTCTGCAGAAATGATTCTTTCGGTATTCATATTTCTGTGTCCTTATTCTGAATGGATGAGTTTGTTTTTTAACCATCTAAAAGATTCTGGTGCCCAGTCTTCAAAATATTTAAAAGCACAATGACCATCGTCAGGATAAATGCGTGCTTCTTTCCCTGTAACCGGACCGTGTTCCAGCATATAATAAATATTTCCTATCGGAGCAAGATGATCTTGTTTCCCGTTAATCATAAGAAGAGGACAGACAATTTTATCTATTAAACCGAGTTCACTTAGTGCCCATTTTTTAAAATTTCTTTCTTCTATTTCCTGAGAGGTTTCGGCGAAAGATGGTCCGTCGTTTTGTTTTCCGAAATTATAAGTCGCTCTTTTATTTCTATTTTCAATGAAATTATCCATCTCATTCTGAGTCATTTTATATCCAAATGGGTGACCTGCACTTGCAACAGCTGCTTTAACGCGTCCAGGGTCGTTTCCTGCTAGGAGGAGTACGGAATGTCCACCTCTACTTATTCCAAATGCTCCAATTCTATTCGCATCCACTTCTGGTCTGTTCACAAGATAGTCGATAGCAGAAATCCATGCTTTAACTGAAGTAGGTTCATATGGAAAAGGATTTTCGCCTGTTCCTGGACCGTCCATAACAAGGGAAGCAAGACCTTGCTCAAGTGCCATCTCGCTAGCCCATCCACGATCTTCTTTGAACATATCTCCACCGCACATAATTAAAATCGCGGGTACTGGTGACTCAGAATTTGCGTCTTTTGGAGCTCTGAAGTGAGAAGTAATACTTTGTCCTTCACATTCTACCTCTACAACTTCAAGTGATGGATTGAGGAATTCACTATATCTCAAGTAAGTTCTTATGCAGTCTTCATTTGCTTTTTTCTTTAACTCAGTTAATGGAGCAGGAAATCTTGAGATACTATAAAACGATTTGGCCTGTAATAATTTTTTTTGTCCTTCTTGAATATTTCCTTTTTTTAATAAGGATTCAGCTTCATCTTCATATTCTTTTCCAACAGAACTCCAAGTGGGTACCCATTCTTCGTCAATTGTTCCTTTTAGAGATGAAACTGTTTTTTTTAAAATTTCAATATCATCAATCATAGAGAACCATCTTCTATAAAATCCTCCGTGTTCAACTACAAAGGGATCTTCACTTGGAGCGAAAGGTAGTTCTGTTAATTGATTGTCTGTTTTCATTTTTAACTGTGTCTCCTTGCCTTACAGCATAAAAGTTTTTCGAAGAATCAACAAAATAATAAACAAATATTTATTTTGTTGATTATTTAAACTAAGATTCAATTGGAACTAATTTTTTAAATGAATTCACATTCTAGTACATTAGGAGGTTAGGATGCCAACGATTATCAATCAAGATTCAGTTGATTTTAAGATTCTAAGCAATACTAGCAAACATCAAACACTTCTCGACGAAGAGACTACAGGCAGTGACCATGTTGTAGTTGAACGTTTGATTTTGGAAAAATCTGGAAAAGAAAAAATTATTGTTGGAAGTGAAGATTTAACAGGAATGCAGGTTCTAAGGGGAGAGGGAATTCTAAGCTCAAATTCTATATCCGAACAAGGAATAGATGATTCTCATGTACTTTTCTTTCCTCCAGGATTTGAAGGAGAAATTTTCTCAGAAAATGGATTAGATATCTTATGTTTTAAAGTTCCAAAGATTAAGCGTTTTGATGAGAACATTTCAGAGAAAGAACTTCAATTTAAATGTGTAAATTGGAAAGAAGAACCTGTTTTGAATTCAGAACATGATGCTAGAAAAAGAGTGTATTTAGTAACTCCTAGTTTATTTGGAACAAAAGCAATTAAAGGAGAAATGATTATATATCCTCCAGGAACAGTAGCTTCAAACCATCATCATGAAGGAACAGAACACTTTATGTATGTGATTCAGGGTGAAGGCACACAGTATTCAAATGAAGAGCCTCATAATGTTCGTGCTGGAGATATAATTTATCACTTTGATAAAGAACGCCATTATCTTGAAAATACCGGGAAAGAAGATTTTATTTTTAGTGAATTTTTTATACCTGCTGAATATAATACTGTCTGGACTAATGAAGCTCTGATTTGTGCGTGGTTGCCAACTGGAGAAAATATTGAAGGAGGAAAACCTAGCAGAGAGATTAAAGCACATAGTTCTGCGCATGTTGAAAACCCTTCAGACATCTAATTTCAGAATATAGGTTAACATTTTGGCCTTCGTTTATAATACAAAAGATGGTCGTCGGTATATTTCCCATCGTCCCCAATTGTTTGCTAGGGAAGCGATGGTTTCTGCGGGTCATCATCTTGCAAGTCAGGCTGGATTGCGCATCTTGCAAAAAGGTGGCAATGCTATTGATGCTGGGGTAGCAACAGGTCTTTGCCTGTGTGTTTTGCAAAGTGACTATATTTCATTTCTTGGTGTTGCTCCAATTATGATCCATCTTGAAAAGGAAAATAAAACAATCTCTATAAGTGGGGTAGGTCGTTGGCCTAAAAATGCTTCTATTAAATGGTTCAATGATAATTGTAGTGGGGAAATACCCCCTGGAGTTTCTCGAGCTGTTGTTCCTGCTGCTCCAGATTCTTGGCTATACGCACTTGAACACTATGGGACAATGAATTTCTCTCAAGTGGCTGAAGATGCAATTGTTATAGCAGAACAAGGATTTGCGATGTATCATTTGATGTACGATCATATCTTAACTTCTAAGGAAGATTTTCTGAGATGGGAAGCAACACGGTCACTTTTTTTTACCAAAGGTAAAGTAATTCCTGTGGGACATAGAATTTTTAACAAAGATCTAGCAAACACTTTCAAAAGAATGGTCAGGAAAGAGGAAAATTTCTCAAATTCTTCCAGAGAGTTAGGAATTAGGGCAGCTAGAGATGAGATATACGTTGGGGAAGTGGCTAGAGAGATTGTAGATTTTGTTGGTGAAAATGGTGGTTTGTTGGATCTTTCTGACTTAAGTGATTTTCATGTAAAAGAAGAGGAAGTTTTAAGATCAAAATTTCAAGATTATGAGATTTTTTCATGTGGACCGTGGTCTCAGGGACCTGTCTTTCCTCTCATGTTAAATATTTTAGAAAATCTTAATCTTCCAGAACATTCTCACAATTCTGTTGACTATCTCCACAAGCTTCTTTCCTCTTTCGATCTTGCGTTTGCCGATAGGGAAGCGTTTATAGGTGATCCCGAATTTGTTGACGTTCCGATTGAAGGGCTTTTATCTAAAGATTATGCTTCTGTTCGTTCAAGAGAATTTTCTATTAAAAGTTGTTTTGGGAAAATGCCCAATCCAGGGAACCCTTGGGATTTTCAAAATGTTCTAGAAAGAAGAAAAATTAATTTTTTAAAACCAGATGAGAAAAATGAGGAATTTCAGTCTGACACATCATTCTGTACGGTAATTGATTCTTCTGGGAACGTTTTTTCTGCTACCCCTTCAGATTCCGCGGGTGATATGCCCTTTGTCCCGGGAGTTGGTGCAACAATTTCTTCTCGTGGCTCTCAAAGTTGGTTAGAGCCTGATCATCCAAGTGCAGTTGCACCCTTAAAGAGGCCAAGACTAACACCTAATCCGGTTTTTGTTTTTAAAGATGGTAGATTTTATATGTCTCTTGGAACACCAGGCGGAGATGTTCAAGCACAAGCAATGGCACAAGTTTTCCTAAATCATGTAATGTTTGGAATGGAATTACAGATGTCTGTAGAAGTTCCCAGAGTTGCATCTTATAATTTTCCAAATTCATTTTGGCCACATGCTTATATTCCTGGTTCTGTTAAAATTGAAGAAAGTATATTCAAAGAGTGTGGGATTTTATTGGGGGATTTAGGATATCAAGTTTCAAAATGGAGGTCTCTAGACAGAGCTGCTGGAAGTGTCTGTTGTGTAATGAAAGATCATGATTCAGGATTTTTGTTGTCTGCTGCAGATCCAAGACGTGAGTCTTATTCTGTGGGATGGTGATTGCAAATTTTTTAATTTTTCAGACTAAAAGATGGAGGATCTTAAAATTGAGTAACCTAGCCAGTAAAGAATGTGTACCTTGTAAAGGGGGAGTTCCACCCCTGAGAGGTGAAGATTTGCAGAAACTAAGTAAAGAAATTTCTGAAGAATGGAATATCATTGATGAACATCATTTAGAAAGAGAGTTTTCTTTCGGTAATTTTAGAGAAGCACTTACTTTTACAAATCTTGTGGGTGAAATGGCTGAAGAACAAGGCCATCATCCAGATATCTATCTAGCTTGGGGAAAAGTGAAAATAGT
>DFQF01000036.1 GCA_002377645.1 Nitrospinaceae bacterium UBA3496
GGATATAATTCTAAAGTACATTCAACACCTTCTGATTTTGCTTTATCTATTAACTCTAAAACCTCTGAAACTTTACCTGCATTTTCAGCACTAGTTCGAGTATGAGAAAAATGAACTTTTACTCCTGATTTTCGACCTATTTCTAAAGCTTCAGGAACACCCCCACCACCAAAACCTCTTTCAGTATTTACATCTCTAAGATGAGTAATATAGACACCATCATATTTTTGTACTACTTTGCAAAATTCAATTAACTCCTCTGTATTACTCCAAGCATTTGGATGATATGACATTCCTGTAGCTAATCCAACTGATCCTTGATTTAATCCATCTTCTAATAAATTTTTTGCATAATCTAAGTTTTTACCTGTAAGAGGTTTATCATAAAAACCAACTGTTTCCATTCTTAAAGCTCCATGAGAAACAGGATATGCAGTATTAATTGAAACTTTTTTGTGGTAATGAGATCTAAATGATTCTATTGTACTCATATCTAGATTATCGGGAGGGGTACCTAATATACCACCTAAATATCTTCTTTGTATTTTGTAATTTTCTGAAGAAAGTGGAGCGTATGATAGTCCGTCTTGACCTAAAATTTCTGTAGTTACACCCTGTCTTAGGCTACTTGCATGTTGAGGATCATTCAATAAAACTCCGTCATGATGAGTATGTGTATCAATAAAACCAGGAGAAACGATTAACCCTTTAGCATTGATTGTTTCTTTTGATTCTTTATCGTCTGAGTTACCAATAAATACAATTTTGTCTCCAAGTATTCCAATGTCTGATTTATATCTTGGATTTCCTGTACCATCTACTATATTTCCTTCTTTAATTAATAAATCAAACATTATTTATCAAAATCCTATTTACTCAGACTGACCTCTTTTAGCCCAATCCATTTTTTCAAACATATTCAATCCTGGATCTAAATTAATCCCATCGTCATTTTTTTCAGGAGGATGAGATAGTATGAATTCTTCATTTAATTCAACACCCCACCCTGGTTTTTCTGGCAAAGAAAAAAAACCATCCTTAACTTCTGGATAGAAATCTGCTGCTTCCTTTACAAATGGATCAGCAAAATCATTAAAATGCTCTAAAATTTTCACATTTCTTAAAGTAAAGCATAAATGAATTGCAGCAAGAGTAGATATGACCCCACCAACATTATGAGGGGCTACCATTATTGAATAAATTTCAGCAGTAGAGGCAATTTTTTTTGTCTCAAATATTCCTCCACATTGTGTTATGTCTGGCTGGATTATATCGACTGAGTTTCCAGACCAAATTTCCCTAAATTCTGAGGCCCCATAAAGTCTCTCTCCTGTAGCTATCGGTAAAGAAGTTTGAATTCTTACTTTTTCGAGACTAGGATTATCACTTGGTCTAACAGGTTCTTCAATCCAACCAATATTTAATGATTCAATTTTTTTTGCAATTTCGACAGCTTGATGAGCAGCAAATCTACCATGCATTTCTATCATCATTTGCATATCTTCTGTAACTGTATCAGCTACTGCTTCAATTATTTCTAGAGACTTAAAAAGTTCAGGTCTTGAAAGTTCTAAATCTCCATTTCCAAAAGGATCAAATTTTAAAGCTTTATATCCTCTTGATACAACTTTGGATGCAGCTAAAGAGAAACTATCTGGATTTCTTTCAACTGTATACCATCCATTTGCATATGCTTGTATCTTGTCTTGGACTTTTCCTCCAAGTAACTTATAAACAGGTTGATTGGTAGCTTTACCTATAATATCCCAAAAAGCCATTTCAACCATAGCTAATCCTGTATGAACCACTTCACCTGCTTTTCCAAAATCAAGTAATGTAAATCTTCTGTATAAGGATTCGATATCAAATGGATCATGTCCAATAAAATGTCTCTCAACATCTTTAAGGTACTCTGCTACTGTATGTGTCTTTCCTAAAACTCTTGCTTCACCTATACCTGTAATACCTTCATCAGTTTCAACTATGATATACGAAAGATTTCTCCAAGGAGTACCTAATTGTAATAGTCTAAATCCTGTGGTTTTCATATTACTTTACTATTTTTCCGCCAGTTATACTCTCGTCATTATAGTATCTGCTGAATCTTCCTTCTTGTTGAGTAATTACCTCAATAAGAGCACTTTGACCTTCTTTATTTGTTTTTTGAGCCTCATTGATAGCAGGAACAATTTCTTCTGGTTTTTCAACATATATACCTTTAGCTCCTAGACCTTCAGCAATAGTTGTATAAGAACCTGTATTATTTCCAGCTCCGTATCTTTCCATAGCTATAGGCATATGGTGGTCATATCCTCCCATAGTACTATTATTTAGCAATATAGTAGTAATAGGATTTTCTGATCTAACAGAAGTTTCTAAATCTAAACCTGAAAGACCAAATGCTGTATCTCCCATAAAGTTAACGCAGAACTTGTCAGGATGGGCTATTTTAGCTCCTATTACTAATGGTAATCCATATCCTAAATGAGTTGATTTACCCCATCCAATGTAACTGTTTGGAACAGTTGCTGGATAGAAAGGCATAATTTGGTCTCTTGGATGACCTGCGTCATGTGTCATTATTGTATTTTCATGATCAACTGCATTATTAATTTCTGTTATCAATCTGTAAGGATTTATAGGAACATCATTTGAATTTAATAAAGGAGCCCAATCTGCTTCCCATTCTTGTTTTACCTGAGCAATTGATTCTACTGTTTTTGTATCATTGGTTCTTGAGTCTCCATAAGCTCCTTTTGCTTCATCTATAAGCATTTTAAGAGTAGATTTAACATCTCCAAATAATCCGATTTCAGTAGGATATTCTTT
>DFQF01000052.1:0-212 GCA_002377645.1 Nitrospinaceae bacterium UBA3496
TCTTGTAAATTTTCTGGATAATGATGATCTGCGCCAAGGCTTGGATCATCAGCTGGACTTTTAGTAACCCACATGACAGCTTTTTCTGTGAGGGTTCTGCCACCGTGTAATGTTGCTCTTGGAATATGAACGATGTCGCCTTTTTCGATTATTTTTTCTTCGTCCCCGACACGAAAGAGTCTTCTGCCTTCTAGTACATATAAAATTTGTTC
>DFQF01000052.1:578-26640 GCA_002377645.1 Nitrospinaceae bacterium UBA3496
ACACCGGCTTTCATTAATTCTCCAAGTATAGGCTGATATTCTCCGGAGTTACCAGTTCCTATATCTTCCATTTTGAGTTCTGAAGATTTGAAGAAAGGCATTTTTCTCTCTTTTATTTTTATAATGATATAATATGAAAAATGTGTTTTTAATTATTTCAAATGAATAGTCTCTTAGTCAATAATTTATGGAGAAATTTTTATGGAAAAGCCACTTCGATGGAACGATGCGCCAACAGAACCAGGGGAAAGAATTACAGACAAGCCAGAACTTCCCCGAAAAGGAGTTTTAATGGAACTTCGTGCAGATACCAAAACGGTGGAAAATGAACCTATGCTCAAGGTAGGAGAGTCGGCTGGTTGGACGATTTATTCAGACGAATCAGAAAGAATTGGAGGTACAGGCAAATATTCTCCTCCTATGCCTATGCTTGCAACAGCGATAGGGTTTTGACTACTTACTCAGGTTGCGCGGTACGCGCACATGCTCAAAATGAAGATCAAAAGCGGTAAATGTCATGTGGAAGGAGATTATCTTTTGCATGGTTCGGTTATTCAAGGGACAGTGAACGTAGATCATCAAGGATTCCGTACACATTTAGAAATAGAATCAGACGAAGATGAAGATAAAATCGCACATCTGATAAAGTGTGCAAAAGGTGGATGCTTTGCTGAAAAACTTATTGTGCAGCCTGTTCCTTTGGAAGGTACTGTTACTGTGAATGGAAAGAATCTGGAAATCTAGTAAAACACTAAAAAACTTGTTGTCTATAGTTCGCAACCAGATTAGGAGTTTTCGTGAGAAAAACAAAGATTGTTTGTACGATTGGTCCAGCTAGCCTAAGTTCTAAGGTTCTTCGAAAAATGATTCAAGAGGGAATGGATGTTGCTCGTTTGAATTTCTCTCATGGAACCACCGAAGAAAAAATAAAAACTATTCGTAAAATCCGTGCAATTGCCACTAAGTTAAATAAATATGTCGGGATACTCGCAGATTTGGGAGGTCCGAAATTCCGTTTAGGTAAAGTGGAAGAGGGTACAAAACTCGTTAAAGGGAAAACAGTTGTTCTTTCTGCTACTACCAGCCTTGGAAATGCAAAGCAATTATCTTTAAATCGTAAAGAACTTATTCCACAGCTAAAGGTTGGCGACAAGGTGATGATTTCGGATGGAAAGTTGCAACTCAAAGTAATACAGGGAGGAAATTTGCAGGTGAAGTGTAGGGTAGTTATAGGGGGCGTTTTGAAAGAAGGAAAGGGCCTAAATATGCCCGATACGAAACTCGACATTCCTCCATTGACCCGAAAAGATCATGCTGATTTGAAAGTGTGTATTCAGGAAAAAATAGATTTTATAGGACTATCTTTTGTTCGATCCTCGGAGGATGTGGACCTTTGTAGGAAAATATTAAAAAGAGCAAAGACAGATATTTATATTATTGCCAAGATGGAAAAGGCTGAGGCAATTGAAAATTACAAGGATATTATTAAATCGGCAGACGGGGTTATGGTCGCTAGAGGAGATCTTGGAATTGAAGTCGAATTAGACCAAGTGCCGCTTATTCAAAAAAAAATTATCGGCTACGCGAATCGTTCCGGAAAACCAGTCATTACTGCCACAGAAATGTTGCTTTCTATGGTTGATTCTCATAGGCCTACTAGAGCAGAAGCAAGCGATGTCGCAAATGCCATTATCGATGGTTCAGACGCTATTATGTTAAGTGAAGAAACTTCTGTTGGACACAACCCTTCTTTGGTTGTAAGTATCATGTCAAAAATTGCGAAAACAACAGAAAAGAATTTTAGCAATATGGAGAAACGGAAAATCTCGAAAAGCAAATCTAAAATGCTTGCATATGCAGTGGCAGGTTCAACCGTGGAATTAGCAAAAGATTTAGAGGCATCTTTGATAATTAGCCCTACAGATTCTGGAGATACTCCAAGAAGAATTGTTATGTTTAGGCCAAGCCAATCGGTTGTTGCCCTAAGCACTTCGCAGAAAACTTTACAAAAGCTCTCTCTTTCGTGGGGAGTAGTTCCATGGAAAATTGGGAAAAGAATATCTATTGAAAAAGTACTGCCGACTGTTCGTAAAAGAATTCTCAAAGAAAAAATTGCAGATAGAGGCAAACAAGTAATTCTTTGTGCTGGTTATCCCTTTGGAAGTACTGACAATAAAGGCAGAATTATACAAGTTGAGACAATATAGGTTTAATTTTCTGCTTTCCCCTCGTACACTTCAATTACCCGGCTCGCATCATCTTTTCCCCATCCTGCTTTTTCTGCTTTTTGAAACATCTCTCTGCTCGCTTTGACTACTTTTAGATCAATTCCATTTTCTTCAGCAAGTTGTATAGCCATACCCATATCTTTTACGAAAATTTCCACTGCACCTCTAGGGGCAAAGTCTCTAGAAAACAGTCTGGGAGCCATTTGTTCGAGCATAGCGCCTTTAACTGAACCGGTACGCAGGCATTCCATCATTGTGTCGTGGGATAAACCTGCTTTTTCACCAACCAATACCATTTCGGCGAGTAATGCTGCATTTGAATTTACGAAGAGATTAGTGACAATTTTCATCGTCGCACCGGTTCCATTTAACCCGGTATAATGAACGTTGGCAGCTATAGATTCGAGGACAGGAGCTACTTGGTCGAAGATATCTTTTTTGCCGCCTACCATGATAGAAATTGTTTTATCGTCTACTTTAGGGTGAGAGCCTGATATTGGTGCATCCAGCATTTCTATATTTTCTACGCGCAAACGGTCGGACAAATCTGCCTGCCAAGAAGGATACATTGTGGACATCTCAACAAAGATAAAGTTTTTGTTTTCAGCTTTTGTGATTCCATTTTCTCCAAATGTATTTTCTTCTATATGTTCAGTTTTCAGGAGTATAGAAAAAACAATATTGCAGTTTTCTGCGAGTTCTTTTGCTGAAGAAACCGGTTTTCCTCCAATGTCTTTAAGCATTTCAAGTCTTTTAGGATCAATATCGTATCCATATACGTCGTATCCATTTTTCAAAAGTGATTTTGATAATGCAAGTCCCATTTTCCCAAGGCCTATATAGCCAAGTTTCTGTGACATCAATATGCTCCTTTACGGGATTTAAATTGAAAAAATTGCTCATGTATGTTTAATCTATATAATGTAAACGGTTACCTGAATTTTTCCAATACACACTATAGCTTTCTTTTTATTGTGCAGAAGTTTTAAAAGGAGAATTTTAAATTGAAACTGTCTTTTGATCACGTGCATATTATTTGTAATGACGTAGAAAAGATGAAGGATTATTTTCTGGATGTTTTCGATGGTTCTTTAGAATTTTTAGATGAAAACTTTCATGGTGCCCCCAATGCAATTGTGAAAGTAGGGGAAGCGAAATTGTTCTTAAGGGGTGTCAGGCCATCAGAAAATCCTGGGGAAAATAATCCTGATTCTGTCATGGGCGTAGATCATTTCTCTTTTTCTGTAGAAGATGTGACAGAACTTTCAAAAACCTTGAAAAGTAAGGGAGCAGAATTTATTCGTGACCCTGCAGCAGTTGGTATGGGAGGTAGAGTGACCGCATTTATAAGAGGTCCAGAAGATATTCGAATCGAATTAAGCGAAAAAGATAAATAATTAGAAGGAAAGGACATAGAATGAATCAGCGAAAAAATAGCAAAATCTGGCGTGTGTATTTATCTGGAGAAATTCATACTGACTGGCGTGAATGTATAGAAGATGGAGCAAAGCAGGAAAATCTTCCGGTAGAATTTTTTTCTCCAGTTATTGATCACGATGCAAGCGACAATTGTGGAGTAGATATTTTAGGAGCCGAGGAAAAAAATTTCTGGAAAGATCATAAAGCTGCAAAAATGAACTCTATTCGTATACGTAATCTAATAAAAGATTCAGATATTGTTGTCGTAAGATTTGGCGAAAAGTATAAGCAATGGAATGCTGCATTTGATGCAGGAGTTGCTTCTGCTCTTGGAAAATCAATAATTACAATTCATGGAGAAGAGCATACGCATGCATTGAAAGAAATAGATGGAGTTTCTATGGCTGTTGCTCAAAATCCAGAGCAAGTAGTCGAAATTCTTAAACATATTACCTAATAAAAAGTAATTTGCATGAGAGGAGATGGAAATGGAATTATTTAAGCACGCAGAAATTATAGGAGAGAATTTGAAAAAATCTTCGAAAACAGTTTCTGTTGCAGAAACTTCTGCAGGAGGTTTGATTTCCTCTTCTTTGCTATCGGTTGCTGGGGCTTCTTCTTATTTTTTAGGAGGAGGGGTTCTGTACACGTATGAATCTAGGCATAAGATGCTTTCTGTTGAGGATAGTTATTTTGATGGATTGCGGCCTTCTACAGAAGAGTATGCGATTCGCCTTGCATATGCTATCCAAAAACATTTAGGAAGCGATTACGCAATTTCTGAATCGGGAGCATCAGGACCTAATGGCAATCGATATGGAGACTCACCAGGTCACTGTTGCATTGCTGTTGCTTCTATAGACGATGTGAAATGCATTACGATAGAGACTGGCAGTGGGGATAGATCGGATAATATGGAAGTTTTTGCGAAATCTGCATTGAACTTATTTCAGCAAATCCTCCAATCGTAATGGATGAAAGATTTGAAGTTACTCTAAAAGTTTGGCAAGACAGGATTTATTTTTGGAAAGAGCTTTTCTAGGTCATACCCAGCAGCTATTAAAATATCTTCTCGATGTCTTCTAGAAATCATCTGAACACCTAGAGGTACATTATCTTCTGTTTTCCCTGTGGAAAAAGACATTCCTGGAAGTCCTAAATATGGTGGGGCAATTTGGGGTAGCATGGAGTCAAATACGAGATCAAAAGACTCTGGCGATTCTAGATCTTTTAAGTCTTCAAATGGCAAATCGCCTGTTGTTGGACAAAGCATAACAGGGTACTGATCAAAAAATTCATTCCATTCTCTTCCAATAGGAGCTCTATTTTGCAAGGCATCCATGAAGTTGTCTAGACTTGCTTCAGAGCATCTCCTAGTCATTTGGCTGTAAATAAAATTAGCATCAGGGTCATTCTCTTTCTTGATTGCTTCACCGCCTGTTCTTCTGAATTGACCAAGCCATAGAACTGCTTGAAATTTAGCCGCTTTTTGAAAGTTTGGTGGTTTTACTTCTTCTACAATCCACCCAGTTTCTTCGAGTGCTTTTGCGACTCTTTTTAATTCTCCTACTATAATAGGATCTATGGATAGACCTTCTATTTCTGTAACAAGACCAACTTTTTTTGCAGGCATTGGAAAGGATAATGGAACTGGTGACCACCATGGGTCACTATAATTTTCCATGCTCATGGCATTCAGCCCAAGCTCAATATCAGTGATTGAACGAGCTAAAGGACCAGTAACAGCCATGATCTGTGCTCCTATATGATTGTCAGGACTAGTATAATTTACCATGGGGACCCTACCTAAACTTGGCCTTAGTCCATGAATTCCACAGGCATATGCAGGGTAACGAATAGAGCCAGCAATATCAGTTCCGTGACCAATTGCACCCATTCCTGATGCTGTAGCAGAAGCCGCGCCTCCAGAGGATCCTCCTGGCGTTATAGTATTGTTGTGTGGATTCAACGTATGGCCGTGAAGACTATTTCTGGTAAACCAATGAATGCAGAAAGGAGGTGTATTTGTTCTCCCAACAATAATGGCATCACTTTTCTTTAAATTCTCTACAACGGGACTGTCCTTGGTTGCTATTAAATCTTTTTGAATTCTAACACCGTTTGTAGTAGCACATCCTAATTGGTCAGCATTTTCCTTGATTGTAATAGGAACTCCTGCAAGAGTCCCTAACTTTTTTCCATCTTTTATTTTTTTGTCTAGCTGGTTAGCAGTTTCAAGGGCATCGTCAAATGTCTTGGAAACTATAGCATTTAATTTTGGATTGATATTTTCAATATGTTGAATCGTTTGATTACAAATTTCAGTAGCTGATACTTTTTTATTTCGGAATAATTCTGAAATTTGGTGAGCATCTAACGACCAAAGTTCTTGCATTAAGATTTTCCCTTTTTATATGTATCTTAGTCGAAAAATTTAATTATTCAAATCACATTTTTCTAATATCCTAACGATATTCGATCCAAGGGTAAGTCCTAGTCTGTAATCATCCTTCCCTCTAATAGCATTTGCAAATGTTTCTATCGCAATATCTAGTGGGAGTTTGTTTATGTCTGGAATTGAGATTGTTGTGAATTTGGAATTCTTTTTAATCCTCAATTTTTCTTTTTCGAAATTATCGAAGATTAAAGATCCGTTTTCACCAATAACTTCAATTGTTCTTATCTTTTTTTTCATTCCATTTCCTAGTGTTGATTTTGTATGAATACCGTTAGGAAATTGAAGATTTACTTCCCATATTTCTTTTGATGTTTTTTTGTTTTTTTTGCTGCTAATGAGTTTAGATTTTATCTTAGTTGGATATTCTCCTGTTATATCTAAACACATTGATAAATCGTGGGGTCCATAATCCCAAAGTGGAGAAGTGTGTTCGCGAAAGGGTCCGCAAGAGCCACCCTCTGTGACGATATTCTTTATAGGTCCTATTAGATGTAAATTTTCTTTCAGTGCCATGTAAGCAGGATGAAAAAGGTAGATGTGATCTATGAGAGAAATAATTCCTTTATTTGAGTACAAGAATGTTAATTCTTCAGATTGTTTTGCATTTATTGTCAGAGGTTTTTCCAGGATTACAGGAATTTTGTAATTTGAGTTCTTTAATAAAATATCAAACTGAATTGAAGGTGGAACTGCTAGAATTAAGCCGTCGATATTTTTTAATGTGAAAATTTCATCCCATTGTGAGCAAATATGGCAATTTGTAGAAACTAAATCCTTGTTCTTTGGATTGCTTGTGCATAATGCTGTGATCTCGATATTTGCTAAACGAGAAATCGTCTGAATATATACTTTTCCCCATCTGCCAGCCCCAACGAGAGCAAATCTCATTTTATTCATAAAATTTCTCTAAATTAACTATAAGCAATTCTTGCCCATTCAAAGAACTTCTGAAGACCATCTTCTAAGTTTACAGTAGGATTGAAATCTAGATCTCTTCTGGATTTTGTAAGATCCGGACATCGTCTTTGCGGTTCATCTGGCGGGTAGCTCGAAGGATATTCTGACAATTCTACTTTGACTTCCTGTTGAATTACATTGCTAATGTGTTTCGTTAATTCTATAACGGAAATTTCTGGGGAATCATTCCCAATATTATATGCTTCTCCTGGTTTTCCATTCAGAAGTGCTTTTATAAAACCTGTTACCGCATCTGTTATGTAGCAGTATGTTCTTGTTTGGTTGCCGGTCCCATATACCTTTACGTTATTTCCTGTAATAATTTGTCTGGCAAAATTGGGTAGTACCCTGTAGTCATTTTTGTTCATTCCAGGACCAAAAACATTAAATGGCCTCACTATTACAGAATGCACGCCAAATTGTTCAAAGTAGATTCTTGTAATAGTTTCTCCAAGTCTTTTGCTTTCATCGTAGCAAGCTCGTGGTCCTAAGCAGGATACATTTCCTCTGTAATCTTCAGAAGTAGGTACGTCATCGTTATAAGGGTCTCCATATATTTCACTAGAACTAAAGAAAAGTAATTTTGAGTTATTTTCTTTTGCTATATCCAGCATATTTCTCGTACCTTGAATAGCCACATCAAGAGTTTCTAGTGGGTATTTTCTATAGTAAGTTGGGCTGGCTATGCCTGCAGCATGGATAATGAAATCTATTTTTTGTTTTATAGGTATTCTCTGGATCACGTCATGTTCAATAAATTCTACAAAATCATAATCTAATTCATTTTTTATTAATTCAGAGGATGTAATGAAATTATCCATCAAAATAATCTTGCAGGGTGACGTGAAATTAGTGTGATTTAAGATTTTTGCAACTGGTATAAACATTTGACCCAAAAAGCCAAATCCGCCGGTAATAAGTATAGTTTTTCCTTCAAATTCCTTAATATCTTCGCCTAGTTGTTTTACTATTGCTTTAGCATCTTCTTCGTTTCTTTGAATATTCAATTAAATCACCTTAAGTTCTGGAAGAGGAACTATAAATTTTCCGCCGTCCCTAGAGAAATCTTTATGCTTTTCAATAATAGAATTGGAAAAATTCCATGCCAGAATTAATAAAAAATCAACCGGCTCTTTCGTTAACTGTTTCGAACTTACAACGGGTATATTGTACCCAGGTGTATATAATCCTTGTTTTAATGGGCTATCATCTACAATATATTCAATATCTTGCAGTTTTATGTTAAAGTGATGCATTAATGTTGTGGCTTTTGCTGGCGCACCAAAACCAGCTATTTTCAGTCCTTTTCTTCGTATGTTTTTTATTAACGTATTTAAGTCGTTTCTCAAATATTCTATAGATTTTGACAATTTATGAAATGTAGTGGGTCTAAAAATCTTAGATTTTTTCTCTATTTGCAAAATATTTTGAACCGATTTTTTCATTTTTTTCGTGCCGATATCTTTTTGAACATGACAACGAATAGAACCACCATGTGTGTCGATTCTTTCAACGTCAAATAGAACCATATCTAATGATTGGAAAAAGTTTATGAGGGGTTTTACCGTATGGTAAGAAAGATGTTCATGGTAAATAGTATCAAATAAAGTCTTCTTATAAACATCTACAAGATATGAAACTTCAAATATAAAAACACCATTTTTATGGAGGAGATCTCTTATAGAAATGGTTAAACTTTTGAGATCGTCTACATGAGCATATACATTATTAGCAATAATAATACTAGCAAATCCTTCTTGATTTAAAATCTTTTTCGATATTTTATCATTAAAAAATGCAGGAATTGTTTCTATCCCATTTTGATTTGCAATTTTTGCGATACTTTTCGCAGGGTCAACTCCAATCACTCTGTTCTTTTTGTTTTTAAAGAACCTCAATAAAGTTCCATCATTGCTTCCAATTTCAACAATCAAACTGTTTCTTTTTAATCTATATTTTGAAATAACTTGATTTGCATATTTTTCGAAATGACGAACAAATGACATTGAAGTCCCAGAGACGTACACATAATTCTCGAAAAGAGTCTTAGGGTCTAAAATCTCTTGCAGTTGAGTATGTCCACAATGTTCGCAGAGTAAAAGATTAAGAGGATATTTGATCTGTTTTTTTTGGATATCTTTTTTCTTCCTAAAAGCATTGGCAGGTGGTGTGGATTTTAATTTGAAAACGTTATTTACGCGAGGATCGTCACAAAGTCTGCAAGTGTGTCTTTTGGTGAGTATTGAATTGTTCATATTTTATATAAGATTTACCCTGATAACATCAGATTCATATGCTTCAGGATTTCTTGCATTTCTTGCGAGCGTTAGAAAAATAGTGTCTTTTGTAAATTTCATTGCATGTTCAACCATGGGTGGAGTGAAGAACATTTCTCCTGATTTGATGGTTAGCATTTCTGGTGGCTTACTAGTACCAACTGGTCTGTGAAAATATTCTATTTCACCTTCTTGCACATGACAGAAATGCCAGTCCGTTTCGTGATAATGATTCGCACGAATAGAGTCTTTCTTTGATGTGATCAGTACTGCACTGCCTATCTTTCCTTCCAATAGGTTTTGTATTATTCCTCTGTCATCTGTGTAAGCTTCCTCAAGTGGAATCAAAACATCTTTCGGCCAAGTATTTTCATCGTCTGCATTAACGAAAGGGGACATATGTTTCTCCTGTTTCTAGCTAAAAAGTAAAGAAAAGATATCACTTTTGATTGCAAACTAAAACGTAATGTACTCTTATTTATGGTGAATATATTTCTCTGTAAAATTGTATTGTTTTTTCAGCAATACATTTCCATGAATATTGATTTAATACTTTTTTTCTTCCTGCCTGTGACAATTCAGAGAGTAGTTGTGGATTGTCCATAAGTTTCTGTATAGCATTTTGCAACGAAATGTGATTATCTTCCTCAACAATCAGACCCTCTTTGCCAATAACATGAGGAATTTCACCCGAATCCGAACCAATTGGTACAGTTCCAGAACTCATAGCTTCTATTAAGGGATGACTGAATTGTTCTGCCCAGTTTGAAGTTGTTCTAGAGGGAACAACAAGAACATGAGCTTTACGCATATATGAAGGAATATCATAATGGTCTACCCAATCTATGAATTCTATTTTTTCTTTAAGAGATAATTCTTTTGTTAGTTCTAAAATTTCTTGTTTCATATTACCGCTGCCTACAAAGATTGCTTTCCATTCTCCATTAAGATTCTGAAATGCTTTAATGGCAAGGTCTACACCTTTTAAATGCATAATCCTTCCGATATAGGCAATGGTGAAAGTTTTGTTTCTTTCATTTTCTAATGGGAGTCTAAATAATTCTGGATCCAGTCCAAATTGAGGAAGTATTCTTACAGAATCTGGCTTTGCCCCACGTCTAATTAATCGTTCTTTGCTAGTTTTTCCACCTGCAATTAAAAGATCAGCATTACGAAGGGTTATGTTCTCTGTAATATTATAAATTTTTCGAAGATTTAAATCTAAATTTTCCCATGAAAAAACAATTAATTTAAACTTGAGAAGATAGATTTTTTTAATGATATGAATTTGAGCTGCAACATTGCTCCAAGGTTCTTCTTCTAAATGTATAATATCAGGATTAACTTCTCTAATTGCTTTTTTTAATCCTTGGATATAAAAATGTCCGGTTACTCTATTTGAGAACATAACATTCCCTGTCAAAAGATTATACGATTCTTTTCTTTCCGGGTATGTAACTGATTTTCGACCTGAGTCCCAAAATACCTTGGGAGTTAAAACTGATATTTCTAGAGAGGGATCTTTTGAAATTTCATTAATTTTTTCCAACCAAATAGGAATTGCATACGCATGAGATATGATAAGTATTCGCATGTTGTAAGGAATCCTATTTTGGAAATTAATATCCAAGCAAATTTTTTGCTATCAGGATTTGTTGGATTTGTGTGGTTCCCTCAATTATTTGTAATTGTTTCGCATCTCTCATGAAACGTTCAAGTGGGTGATCTTTCATATATCCTGCACCACCTAAAATTTGTATGCTGTCTACAGATGTTTTCATAGCTACGTCAGATGAAAAACTTTTTGCAGCTGAGAAATGATGAGCATATTCTTTTCCAAAATTACCGTTATCTATCAATCTAGCTGCTTTATGTACTAAAAGTCTTGCAGCTTCAATATTAATAAACATTTCAGCTATCATTAATTGTATGCCTTGAAATTTAGCAATAGGTCTTGAAAAGGCTTCTCGCTCTTTAGCATATTCTATGGCGTAATCTAAACATCCTTGTGCAAGCCCCACACCCCTTGCTCCTATTGCAGGTCTAGCTTGATTGAAGCCAAGCATGGCTGTTTTAAAACCTGTTCTTTCCTCTCCGATTTGGTTTTCGATAGGAACACGGCAATTTTCAAAGACAAGTTCGCAAGTTGGGATTCCTCTCATTCCCATTTTTCTTTCGTGTCTTCCAACTTGGAATCCTTCAGAATTTGTTGGGACAATTAAAAAAACCAATCCTTCATACCCTGCACCTGGGTCTGACTTTGCCCCTAGGATTATATAATCCGCTTCGCTAGAGCCTGTACAGTAAGTTTTTTGACCATTAATAACCCATGAATCACCATCTTTTACCGCACGAGTTTTAATGTTGGCAACATCTGTGCCAGCGTGAGGTTCAGTCATCGAAAGGGAGCATTTGATTGTTCCCTTGGCTGTGCTAGTTAAGAAATGTTTTTTTTGTTCTTCACTGCCAGCAACTGCAATCGGTCTAGATGCAAGTAAGGGGATAGAAAGAAATAACGGAGAATTCGAACAGTGTTTAGCAATTTCTTCTATTGCTACACATGTTCCAAGTATTCCTAGATTTGTTCCTTCGTACTTTTCCTCAATAAATAACCCCAGCAAATCATGTTCTTTAAGAACTTGAAAAATATCTTCTGGATATTCTTCTTCTTCGTCTATTTCGCTTGCTCTAGGTTTTATAAATTTATTAGTAATATCTTTGATTGTATTTTGCAACAATATTAATTCATCGTTGAGTTCGTGTTCATTCAATTGTGCATACCTTTCCCTTACGTTATAGTAAAAACATCCATAATATTGTGATGTATAAAATAACAAATTAAAAAGGAAATTAACAATGAGCGGGACTATTGACTTTAAAGACGGAATGAAAATCTTTTGGGATGTCGCAATTGAGATGGATGATGGGTTGAATTTACGAGCAGATATTTTTTCTCCTGTTGAAGATGGAAAATATCCTGTCCTTATGACACATGGGCCATACGGAAAGTGGTTAGCATTTCAGGATGCATACGCTCCACAGTGGGATTCAATGACTACAAATTTTCCCGAAATTCTAGCGGACTCTTCTAGTAAATATCAAAATTGGGAAGTGGTTGATCCAGAGAGATGGGTTCCAGATGGATACGTTTGTGTCAGGGTAGATTCGAGGGGAGCAGGAAGATCTCCTGGATACCTGGATCCTTTTTCTAAAAGGGAAACTAAAGATTTTTACGACTGTATTGAATGGGCAGCAGTGCAGGAATGGTCAAATGGAAAAATTGGATTAAATGGAATTTCCTATTACGCAATTAATCAATGGCAGGTAGCCGCAATGCAACCCCCTCATCTTGAAGCAATCTGTATCTGGGAAGGTGCTTCGGATTTATATAGAGAGATGTCTCATCATGGTGGTATCTACTGCACATACGGTGGCAACTGGTACAAAGGAAGATGTCTTCCTAGGCAACATGGTATGGGGGCAAAAGGTTACAGATCCAAAGTGAATGGGCAATGGGTTTCTGGACCGGATACTATGAGTGAGGAAGAACTCGGCTATCATAGAGCAGATATGGCGAATGATCTCTTTTCGAATAATTATTCTACTGATCCTTATTGGGAAGACAGAATGCCTGATTTTTCCAAGATCAATGTGCCGTTATTTTCATCTTCCAATTGGGGAGGACAATCTTTACATTCAAGGGGTAACTTTGAAGGTTTCAACAGTGCGGCTTCAAAAGAAAAATGGTTAGAAGTTCATGGAATAGAGCACTGGACAGAATTTTATACAGACTATGGAGTGAAACTCCAAAAAAAATTCTTTGGCCATTACCTTAAGGGTGAAGATACAGGTTGGGAAGAGCAACCTAAAGTATTATTGCAGGTCCGCCATCCTGAAGATAAGTTTGTCGAAAGAGAAGAAAGTGAATGGCCTTTGGAAAGAACAGAATGGACGAAATATTATTTAAACCCTAAAAACTTTTCTCTAGAAGTTGAAGGCAACAATGAGGAGAAAATAGTTGCATACAAAGGATTGGGTGATGGAGTAACTTTTGTTACTCCTCCACTGAAAACTGAAATGGAAATTACAGGTCCTCTATCTTCTAAATTATTTATTTCTTCAGAAACGGAAGATGCTGATTTATTTTTAATAGTTAGAGTTTTTGCAGAAGATTTTAAAGAAGTCGTATTTCAAGGTGCATTGGATCCAACAACTCCTACCGCGCAAGGTTGGCTAAGAGCATCTCGCAGAAAACTTGACCCGGATTTAAGTTTGCCTTATAGACCCTATCATGCACATGATGAAGACCAGCCTTTAAATCCAGGAGATATATACGAAGTAGATATTGAAATCTGGCCAACATCAGTAGTAATTCCAAAGAATTATAGAATTGGGCTTACAATCAGAGGGAAAGATTATGTTTACCAGACAGGAGGAGGGAGCACTCTTCCAAATATGAATAGGTTTTCTGGTTGCGGTCCATTTGTCCATGATGATTCAAGAGACAGACCGTTTGAAACCTTCAGTAAAAATGTTTCCTTGCATTTTGGGGAAACTTACAATCCATATATTTTGTTGCCAGTAATTAATTAAACAACTAATTTTTGCATTCTGAATCATTCTTTGTTATAAAATATATATACATATATATCAATTATAAAGTTTCTGTTTGATAGTTTCTTGGCAACTGGTGTCTTGGAGGACATGTCAGTTTCTATTTTCTATTTGTCCTGCAGATCCCTTTTTTTACAGCCAAATTTGCATGAATTAGCAGTATTTTTTTCTAAACACGAGGAGGAAGTGATTATGAGAAGAATGTTTGTTTTGGTTTCATGTTTTGCTGTATTACTTGCTTTCAGCGCACCATTAGAAGCAAAAGGAAAGATTAGGTTGATCCACGACAATACATCTCATGCAGTGATTCCATATATTGCTGAACAAAAAGGATTTTATAAAGCAGAAGGATTAGATGTTCAACGTCGTGTGACTAGCCCAAGAGCACTTATCGATGCACTTGTAGGTGGTTCTGCAGATATCATTAGTACTAGAGGTTCTAGAGTTGGACAAATTGCTGCAAGAGGTGTTGATGTAGTTGGAATTGCCTTAAATAGGTACGGAAATCAGAATATGGTCCTTGTTTCAAACAGAGATAAGAAGACTAAAACTTTAAAAGATTTGGTTGGAAAAACAGTTGGGGCTCAAATGGGTTCTGGAACCTGGGCTACATGGCTGACTTATCTTTCTAAAATTGGTCTTTCTGAAAAAAGTTTTAAAATTAGAAATATCAAAACTGATTCCATCCCAGCAGCATTTGAGAGTGGTGCTCTTGATGCAGGTTTAACTTGGGAACCATGGGGTTCTTTGATTTTAGATAAAAAGCTAGGTCGTATGGTTATGGGTCCCAAAGAATATGATAAAACCCTTGGCTATACATCACCAGTGTTCTTAACAACAACTTGGACATACATAAAGAAAAAGAATCCTGACGGAGCGCAAAGATTTATCAATGCGCATGTAAGAGCTATGCGTTTCGTAAATACGAACAGAGATGAAACTGCAAAAACTATGGTGAAATTTTATCAGCAAGTAGGATTGAATTTTAGCCAAGCGAAAATAAAAAAAGATGTGTACACATTAATGCGTTGGGATAGAGCAATGATCACTCATAAAGATATTGCTGAAGTGCAAGCAGGTGTTGAAGTAAGCGTTAAAAAAGGGAAAATTCCAAAAAGTATTGATGTGACAAAACATATCGATATAAGTCTAGTAGAAAATGCTTATTTCTCATTGATGAAATAATATCGTTTAAATTTTCAATCTCCTCTTGCTATTAAAATAGCAAGAGGAGGTGCTTTATGAATGGAGTGTAAAGAATGGATGATTTGCAAAGAAAAGTTTTAGATTATGTAGATAGGGATTTTCTAGTAAATACAACTATGGAGCTGGTTGATATTCCAAGTCCTACTGGTTCAGAAGAAGAAGCAGCTCGGTATATGAATGGAAAATATATAGAAGTTGGCCTTGAAGGAGATTTGCAAAAAATCTCAGAGGGCAGATATAACGCCGTTGGCTCGTTAAATGGTTCTGGCGGTGGATATTCTCTCATGTTTAATGGTCATTTAGACACTTCTTATAGCGGAGAGGAACCAGAACTCACACAACCAGGGTATAAAAATAAAGCAATTCTTGATGGGGATTTAATTATTGGAAATGGTGCATTCAACATGAAGAGTGCAGATGTTTCTTACCTTACCGCAGTGAAAGCTATTATTGATGCAGGTATTCCATTGAAAGGGGATGTTGTATGTGCATCTGTTGCAGGAGAGATAGAAAAAAATCGAATAGATCAGTATCAAGATTCGCTTTATGATGGTTACGGAGTTGGTTCAAGGTATCTTATATCACATGGGTATATGACTGATTTCTGTATCCTTGGGGAACCAACAGGTATGCAATTGGCTCCTTGGCATGGTGGTACGATTTGGTTCAAAGTTACTACTAGAGGAACAATGGGTCATACTTGTTATGGAGATTTTACAGAAAGTGCAATAGAAAAAATGGAACGTGTTCAGTCTGAAATTAGAAAATGGATCAAAGGATACAGAGAAAGGAATGTTTTCCTTAATGAAAGGCCGCACGTTAATGTTGCTGCTGTTGAAGGAGGTTGGCCTTATAGATGTGCTCGATCTCCTATTGAATGCAAATTATACGTAGATGTACGAATGGTACCAGGGCAAAGAGTGCAAGATGTGCAAAATGAATTTAAGCAAATGGTGTCTGAATTAAATGAAAGATCTGGAGACATAAATGCCAAAGTAGAGGTGTATAGTAGTCATCCTCCATCTGGAATTCCAGTTGATTCGTTACCATCTAGAGCAATGATAGACTCACATAAAGCAATCATGGGAGAAGAGCCAAACGTAATTGTAAAGACTTCGTATCTGGATGGAGCTCATATGAATCGATATGGAGTACAAACTATTACATATGGACCTGCTGGTGTAGTGCAGGATATAGAGGCTACTTCAGGATATGGCTGGAATGCTGATTTAGGAGAACATATCAGCATCACAACTCTTTATAACGCAACAAAAATATATGCATTGGCAGCTCTTGATATTTGTACAAGAGAAAGAGATCCAAAAGAGATAGCGGCAGATCCTTATGTAAATATGCCGTCCTGATTTTATAGCACATGAGGTTATATTGAACGAAAATGATAATAATGTTGATGAAAATGAAAAGAAATCAGTAGATAAGTCAGAAATCTACATAACCTTATCTTGGTATGAAGTATTTAAGAGTTCTGCATATTCTGTCTTTATAACTGCTGCACCATTGATTGGTCTTCTGGTCCTTTGGGAAATTGCTGCACATTCAGGAACGCTACATCCTGTATTATTTCCTCCTTTAGAAACTATATGGGTTGCTATGAAAAAGCAGGCCATCTCTGGAATTTTATGGCTTGATATTTATGTGTCACTCTATAGACTCTTTGTTGGCGTTGTTCTTGCTATCATAAGCGGCACTATATTGGGATTGTTTATGGGCATGAACTACACGGCTGAAAGAATTCTAGCGCCTCCAATGTACTTTTTCCTCGCAGTCCCTGGTCTTGCTTTGTTCCCGGTTGTGATTTTATGGTTTGGATTGAGTGATTTTACACTAATTTCCGTACTATGGTTTGAGGGAATGATAACTTGCATGGTAAACGCGTGGACTGGTGTGAAAACAGTTGACAGAACGTTGATTCACGCTGGACAAGCGATGGGAGCAAAAGGTTCTACTCTTTTCTTTCAAGTGTTAGTTCCGGGCGCTCTGCCAAATCTAATTGCTGGATACCGAATTACTTTCAGTAGAGCATGGAGAATCGTAGTTACTGGAGAAATGATCGTAGCACTCGAAGCAGGATTGGGTTTTCGTATCTTTGCCGCAAGAGACTTTCTCGCTGCCGATATGATGTATGGTGGAATCGTTGTAGTTGGGATACTAGGGGTAATTGTTGAAAGGCTCTTTTTGAGAAGTATTGAGCTATCTACAGTTCAGAAATGGGGGACATTGCGTGAATAGTCGAGGGAAAAATGAATTCAAATGATATTAAGTTAAGCATTCAAAATCTGGATATGGTTTACAAGGTAGATGAAAGCATATCCAGGAAAAGGCATATAACGGCACTTGACGATGTCAGTCTTGATATTAAATCCAGTGAATTTGTATCTTTGTTAGGTCCTAGCGGTTGTGGAAAGAGTACGCTGTTAATGATAGCTGGGGGTTTGTATCAACAGACCGGCGGTAAAATTTCGATGGATGGACAAGAAATTACAGAGCCAGGATTTAATAGAGGAATTGTTTTTCAAGATTTTGCAATTTTCCCTTGGCTAACTGTTTCAGCAAATATACGTTTTGGAATGAGAATGAAGGGAATTCCTAGAGAAGAACAAAATGAAACAATCACAAAATTATTAAACCTTGTAGAATTAAAAGGATTTGAGAATATTTATCCATATCGTCTATCTGGTGGAATGAAACAAAGAGTGGGAATTGCAAGAGCTCTGGCTTTTGATCCAGAGTTGATGTTAATGGACGAACCTTTCGGTGCTTTAGATGCGCAGACTCGAGCTTCATTGCAAAGACTATTAGTGCAGGTATGGATGGAGACACAAAAAACTATTTTATTTGTAACTCATAGTGTAAGAGAAGCTGCGTATTTATCAGATCGAATAGTAGTTATGTCTCCTAGGCCTGGAAAAATCGCCGATGAAATAGTAGTTGACCTGCCTAGACCAAGGTCTGTTCTCTCTGTTGAATTTTTAGATCTAGAGAAAAGAATTGCAGAATCGCTTTCAAATGTTATAGGCCAGAAAGATGGAGAGTCTATCTGGGTTACTGATTAAATAAAATGAAAGGAGCCTAAGGTGATTGAGAGACAATATTTACAACCAGATGATATGTGGGCGAGAGTAGAAAATGGGGAGTTGTTGTATGTACCAGTCGTAACCATTCATGGATCAGATCATGCACATATATACTTGTCTGGACAGGTTCCAAGAGAACCAAGTGGAAATGTTGTTGGAGTGAATGATATGCGCACACAAATTAGAGTGACCTGTGAAAATATTGTAAAAGGTTTGGCCCATGCAGGTGCAAATATTAATGATGTAGTTCGTTCTACAACTTATGTAACGGATATCATGGAATACTATAAACATTCTGACGAGAGATTTAAGTACTTTAAAGATAGTCGACCAGCGAGTACATTAATAGAAATCTCAAGACTTGGACCACCAGAAGCAATGATTGAAATTGAAGTGGAAGCTATTATTGAACCTGAAAGACTGAAAATTCATTAATGAAAGTATGAATCTGTTATGGCAAAACTAGATACTTTCAAGTCTATGGTGCTTGAAAAACCTAGAACGGTTTCTTTGATAGAAAAACCATTTGAAAAGTTAAATGATGACGAAGTGCTTGTAGCTGTTAAAGCATGTGCTCTTTGTGGATCTGATTTGCATGCATTTAACGGTCACCACTCAAGAGTTCATCCTCCTAGAGTACTAGGGCATGAAATTTCAGGGCAAATTGTTGAAATTGGAAAGAATGTAAAATCAAACCTGATAGATTTACGTTGTTGCATAGAAAATCATATTCCCTGTGGAGAATGTGTTTATTGTTCTAATGACAAACCTAATTTATGTATTAATGCAGAATCTATCGGTTTTACAAAAGATGGTGGATATGCAGAATTTTTGATTGCTCCAGCAGAATGCATTGTTCCTCTTCCAGAAAAAGTATCCTATCCGATTGGTTCCATTATGCAGACCATGGGAGTTTCCTATCATGCTGTTAAGGATATCGCTGAGGTAGGAAATGATGACAAGATAGGTATAATTGGTGCTGGCCCAATAGGTTTATGTGCACTCAGTGTAGCGAAATCTTTAGGTGCATTCGTTATACATTTTGATGTAGTAGACTATCGTCTTGTAGCTGCCAAAGAGTTAGGAGCAGATATTGTTGTGAATCTGAGTGAATCGGATCCTATAGAAATTTCTAAAGAATATACCGATGGATTAGGTCTAGATAAAATCATAGAAGCAGCTGGAGGCAGTCAAGATAAGACATTGCAGTTAGCTACACAACTTTCAAGAAAAAGTGGAGAGATTACAGTAGTAGGTACTTTTTCAGACAATCAAAAAACTATCAGAATTGTAGAATTCAAAGACCAAGAAATGATTCTAAAAGGTTCCCGAGGCCATCCACATGCATTTGAGCCCTGTCTTGAACTCGTGCAAAATGGACTGGTTTCCCTAGAGCCGATTCTTACCCATCACGTTTCTTTAGGGCAAGTTCAGGAAGCTCTTTTGATGATGGAGAAAAAAACTGATAATGTTATTAAAGTTGTTATAGACCCTACTATGTAATTATTTTATCTGAGGAACGAAGTTTGACCAGAAAATTAAACCTTTTCGTATTTTTCGTTCTTTCTTTCCTTTTCTTAACTTCATGCGAAAAATTATTTACATTAGAGGGTACGATTTACCTTAAAGAAGGAGAGAGAATAGAGAGACTCTCTGGCACGAAAATATATTTACTGAACAATAGTATTGAGAAAGTAATTTCAAGTAATTTAGATGAATATAAAAAAGAGTCTAAGGCTGCCATAAAGACATACGAAAAAAAATTACTTCAAAAAGAAATTGAGAACAAAGAAATTGCATTAAAGAAAATTACCTCTCAGATTAAAAAAGATAAAATCTCACTAGGAGAAGCAAAAAATCTTGTTGCGGACAATCTAAAGAAATTTTCTGATAGCAACAAGAAAACGACGGATGCAGAATTGAAAATCACAAAAGAGAATCTTAAAGCAAAATTGGAGATTCTTAATTCAAAGAAAGAAATAAAATTACTGAATGCGTTATTGGAATCAAAAAAGAGAAAGTTTTCTTCTGTTTTGATAGAAAGAAGAAAAGAACTCAAAAAATTAATTAAGAAAAAGGACAATAAACTTGCAGAGTCTAAAAGATTATTTTCAAAAGATTCCAAAGTTTTTAAGAGTAGAATTCGAAAAATAAGAAATGAGATTGTTAATTTAAAATCAGATTATGAAAAGAAGAAAAAAACACTAGTTTCAAAATATTTTTGGAACTATATTCATAAAAAGATTCTCATTGTCAACAAATTAAATAAGCCATGTAGAAGTTGTACTCCTCAGCTGACTTTCTTTATTGAGAACAAAGGGAATAAAGCAATTAGGGCGATGGAATTCGATTTATATTACAAAGATATTTCATTAAAAAATTCTGGGTTTAAGATTTCACAATTTGGGGCATATGGATTAGATAGGATCTGGTATCCGGAAAGTAAAAATAAATACAGGGAAACTGTTTATGGGATTGCCCCTAAAAGAAGAATGCTCAGGTTAAAAAGTTTTTATTTACGTGCCAGAAGAAGTATGCAAGGAGATACTTTACGATTTTTTGAGAAAATGGGGGGATATGACCCAAGTAAATTTAGAGTTGTTGTTAAAAAGGCATATTTAAGCGACCCTTCGACGTTTCATTCCTATAATCCATATAGCAGCAGGTATATGCGAAGCAAGGGATTAAAACGATGGAGATATAAAAAACTATCAGCCGCAGATGTTTTCAAAAAAGAAATTAACAATTCTCAGTTATTAAAGAAGACGAAGGAAAAAATCAGAAAAGTTTTATCGAAACAAATTATATTGACGAAAGAAATTCTACAAAGAAAATCGACTTTTACTGCCGAGAAGAAGAACATAACTTTCTTGTACGCATCTTTCATTAAAAAGAAAGTAAAGCAAATTTCAAAGGCAAGAAAGAATGTTATTAATTCTCAACTAACTAAAAAACAAAATGAGAAAATGAAAGAGTTAAATAAGAATATTTCCCAAAAGCAACTTCTAATAGATTCTTCTAAGTTTCAATTAAAGCAAATGAAAGAAAACGTAGAAGGCCTGAAAAAAAAGAAATCGCTATATAACGGACTTCTGGAAGTAAGTAAAAAACGTTTAGATACTGCCATGTCTAAAAAGAAAGAAATAGAGTCGCAATTAAAGAATTTAAATGAAAAGAAAGGTGTTATTTTTGGAGAAATACAAAAATATGCGTTAACCAATACACCACTTCTTGAAATGCAAAGTCTTTGGATTAACAAATTTATCGATTCTTTAAGTTCATCGAAGACTCATTCCGGAAATAGCAATATAGACGGAAAATTTAAATTCGAGAAACTTACGAAAGAGACAACCTATATATTTGCAGTTGCCAATCATGAAAACAAACGCTTCCTTTGGTTTGTTGAATTAGATTTGTCTTCTAAAAACCAACAAGATCTAAGCGATATTAACAACACGGTTATAGAGGTCAAAAACTTAGATAAACTCTTGGAATATTTCAACAAAGCTATTTCAGTCAATTCTGATTCTGCGCCGGTGAAAAATTAAAGCCAACTTGAAAAAATTGTTTAGTCGAAAAACAATTCTTTATGGAATCACAGGCAGCAGAACGTAAGGTCTTTTTCCTTCGTCAAAATGAAGAGTTACGTTTCCTCCAAAAATGTCTGCAGGTCTATCGATTGGGTCATTATGAAGAAAGGGTCCGCAACCAGTAAATGCATTCTTCATATTCGAAAGACCACTATCTGCGCCACCTGGATAGATATAATCCTTCCCTCTAACAGATAGTGCAATGCGGTATCCTTTGGGTATGACTATACAAGTAGGCCAAATTTCAATATCCAGTTCATATATCTCATTGGGAGTTAGAGGCTGTTTTTCATCATGAGTATGATAGGGCCGGTACGGAAGACTTAATTCTGGATCAAGTTTTCTGTGAGAAGCGCGGAGCCAACCTTGCGCTATTGGAGTGTGTGGATCTAGTGCTCCCTGGAAAGTGATTTCCTTGAAGTCTTCTGTGAAAACTCGCAGCACTAAAAATAGATCTGCATCTACCGTTTCAGAAGAGATAAATAATTTTGCTGCAGATGGACCGGTTATCTCAGTATCCTCTTCAAGAGGAGGAGTGACAAATGATACTCCGTCACTAAATCCAGAGTAAGTAATTTTGTCGTTCGAATTATTTTCTTCTTCAGATAGAGCATGCTCAGTTGGGTCTAAATAAAATTTTTTCCATTCTGTTCTAGCTAAGGGCCACTCATTTTCTTCCCTTTCTACAAATCTTTCCCCTGGATGGCGAACTTGCAATAATACATTGCTCTGATCCTTCCAGCCTGTATCTTCACCCTTAAGGTAATGGCCAAAGAATTTTTTCTGAATCTTTACTCCATAATCAGTGTAAAATTCAGTCCAGTGTTCTATTCCGTGAACTTCTAGCCACTTTTCTTCGGAGGCAGCATTGATATATCCTTCGAAATTCCCTCTTGGATGTAGACCCTGACCGCCCCAGTTTGCTGAAGAGAGTAGGGGTACTTTTATCTTAGACCAGTCTGGAATCCTTGACTTCCAATAATCATCGGTAGAAAGTTTATTTGATAATAAGTCCATTCCCAGATCACATCTATTTGCTGCCAATTCTTCGTCTGTAAGAGTTTCTGGACCAGAAACCATATCCCCATTCATTCTACTTCTGTAACCTTTGCTTCCAACACCGTTCTGTACTGTTTTGCATTGCATGTCATACCAGTTTGCTACAAATGAGGTAAGAATTCCTCCATGGTGAGCAAGTTCTCTATATAGGTCTGCTGCGCCTTCCCAGATACATATAGCTGCTAAATGAGGTGGTTGTAGTGAAGCAACATGCCATTGATTAATTCCATAATAACTAATTCCATTTAAGCCAATCTTTCCATTGCACCAGGATTGTTCGGCAGACCATTCTATGCAGTCATGGAAGTCTTTATGTTCTCTTTCAGACCAATGATCAATATATCCAGGAGATCTGCCTGCGCCTCTTGAATCAAAGCGTACTACGGCATAACCATCTGGAACCCATTTCTCAGGGTCTACAACTTCCCAGCTTTGGTATTTATTAGTGGAACCAGCAGGAACATCTGGATGAAGTTCTACCATTCTTTTCCAGGCAGTTTCGTATCCATCTTCAAAATGCAGATATTTGCCGTATGGGCCATAAGATAAAAGGGCGGGGTATTTTCCTTCTTCAATAGGTCTATAAACATCACATCGCAAAATAATTCCATCATCCATTGTAACAGGAACATCCCAGTCAATTCGCATCCCGTCTTTAATATCTGTTTTATATTCGCTCATAAAATTATCCTCTCGTTATATGAACTAAAGAATATTTCTCTTTATCCGCATCTAAAGAATTCTCTAGGAAATTCGTGCATAGATTTAAAACCTTCTTTCGTAACAACTCCAAAATCACCAGTCTGAAGCCCATGACCATCTTCGTCCATTGGATTTGGTTGTATAACCATGGTCATATTTTCTTTATATATAAAATCCTCTGGTGGTTTTGCGTAATTTGATCCTCTGATGCCAACAGATGGCTGGAGAAGGTCAACTCCAAAACCGTGAGCTAATGAATCATATATTTGATACCCTTTGTCAGGAAGAATGTCAGTAGCATCCATAATTTCCCCTATCCCAGCTCCATCTTTCATAACGTTGGCTACTGCGTCGTATACTTCAATAGATGCATCGAAGAGGGTGGAGTAGGGTGCAGTAGGCTCTGCACCTATTGTGAATGGTCTAAGAATTTGTCCTGCGTATCCATGGAAAGCAGCGCTTATTTCAGTTAACAATATATCTCCAGCCTCTAATTTTCTGTTTGTTGGATTTTGCCATGGCAAAGGGGTGTGTGGATTATCCATAGGTGTAGCAGTAACAAAATGTACTAGTTGTTCTCCGCCTTCAACTTTGTACTCTATCCCCATCCTTGCAGACAATTCAGATTCGGTGATACCTGGTCTAGCATATTCTTGAACTGCTTTCATTGAAAGATCGGTAAGCCGACAACCTTCCTGAAGCCATTCTAATTCCTCTTTGCTTTTCACTAGTCTTAAATTCCTGAATTCTGTAGAAGCATTTTTCCATTTAGCTTCAGGAAACCTTTCTTCCAGATAAACGGTATGATCGTAGGGTAAATTGATCCCAAATCTTGGATTTACTCCTAAAATTCCGATAGATTGGTTGCCTGCACCTATTTTGTCGAGTTGATCTGCCATATTGACTGGATTGCCATATCCACCATGCCTGACATCTTTAATTACAGCCTGATTTTGTGCGTTATGAAGATGATTGTATAAGCCAACAAAAAGTGTTGGGTCTTCATTTCTCGGAAATATTAAATAGGCATGATTAAAGTCTCTGTACCCAGTCAGGTAATAGATATTTGCCATGTTATTACGGTTGTTTCCGCCAAATGCAAAAAAGAGCAAAACATCAACACCAATATTATCCATCATTTCTTTTGTTGATTCATACCTTCTTTCAAATTCATCGTTAGTAAAACGAGGATAACCATGATCCATTACAAACTCCTATAGTAATATTATTCAATTATTTACATAAAATATATAAAATTATACATTAATTATTTTATAGCTTCTGCTACAATCTCTACTATATGCTTTGAAGTTTTATTGCTGCCTTTTGAAATCTGTTGCCTACAGGATACACCATTTGCTAGGACTATGGAATTTTCGTCTATTTTTTTAAGATAGGGAAAAAGTACAAGATTGCCTATAGACATTGAAATATCGTAATGTTCTTGTTCGTAGCCAAAAGAACCTGCCATACCACAACAACCTGAAGGTATTGTGTGTATATTCAGCCCAGGAATCATTTTTAGGACATTTAAAGTAGATGATGTGCCAGAAAGAGATTTTTGATGACAGTGTGCCTGAAAGTGCACATCTTTTTCCATTCTTTCAAAATTCAAAAGTGATTTTTCATTTTCGTGAATATGTTCTATGAATTCTTCAAACATAAATGAATTGTCTGACACAGATTTTGAAATTTCTCCAGGCAAAAGGTCCTTGTACTCATCCGTTAATGTAGAAAGGCAACTAGGCTCGAGACCCACGACTGGTATGTTGTCTTTTGTATATGAGTACAAAAAATTAAGATTTTCAATTGCCAATAATTTTCCTTCTTCCAGCATACCATGAGAAATCATAGGGCGACCACAACACCGCATTTTAGTTAGGATTATCTCGTAACCACACTTTTCTAAAACATGGACAGCAGCTTTGCCTATTTCAGGGTAATTATAGTTTGTAAAAGTATCATTCATTAGTAAAACTTTTTTATTGAATGCTTTTTTATTTGAAGACCTTCCTTCAAACCATTCTTCGAAAGTCTCGTTTTGCAGCTTAGGAAAAGTTCTCCTTTTATCAATACGCAAAAATTTCTCCATTAGATACCTGAAAAAATTATTAGATAAAGTCCAATTCACTAAACCAGAAAAGGGAATGCTGAATTTATTTATAGTTGCAATATGACCCATTAATCTTGTTCTTAGTGGCAATCCGTTTTTGTTGTAATACTTTTGAAGAAATTCTGCTTTAATTTTTGCCATATCTACACTTGAGGGACATTCTGCTTTGCAGCCTTTACATTGAAGGCAAAGATCTAATACATCGTGAAGTCTTTCACTAGTGAAATCTTCATTATTCACACCTTCTGCTATAGCTTTCCTGAGAGCGTTTGCTCTTCCTCTCGTAGAATGTTCCTCTTCTAGGGTAGCTTGATATGATGGACACATCGTTCCATCTCTTTTCCT
>DFQF01000073.1:0-390 GCA_002377645.1 Nitrospinaceae bacterium UBA3496
CAGTACCTGCAGTAAACAAAAATGCAATTCATTTACATGAAAAGGTGTCCTCATGAGTTGGCTTTTTGACCTGCTTGCTTCAATGCTGGCTGCTTTTTATGACTTCATTCCTTCATTTGGTTTCGCAATTATTTTGTTGACTTTTATTGTGATGATTTTGCTGACGCCTTTAACTCTTAAGGGAACACGCTCAATGATCAAAATGCAGCACATGCAGCCAGAGCTTAAGAAAATTCAAAATCGATATAAAAACGATCGAGACAAAATGAATAAGGAAATGATGGCTTTTTATCAAGCCAACGGCATCAATCCAATGGGTGGATGTATCCCTCTTTTAGCTCAAATGCCCGTTTTTTTAGTTCTATATAACGTATTACGTGGTTTAACTCG
>DFQF01000073.1:773-2756 GCA_002377645.1 Nitrospinaceae bacterium UBA3496
AAGGTTCCTGATTCTACTTCGGTATTTTTTCCTGATTATTTGTCACAAGACTCGGAATTATTTATTGATTTATCTAATAAAACTGAGATGCTTTGGTTAAATTTTGACCTTTCTAGAACGGCTAGCTATTTCGGATTATCAGCAAAAGTAATTCCTTACTTAATTTTGATGTTCCTTGTTTTTATTACTTCTTGGTATCAACAAAGACAAATAAGAGGAAGAAATACAAATCAAACAATAAATCCTCAACAACAATTGATTATGAAGGTTATGCCCTTTTTCCTTCCGATTATTTCTTATTCCTTGGATGCTGCCCTGGTTCTTTATTTTGTAGTTTCAAATGTTTATCGAATCGGGCAGCAGTCTTATATAACTCGTAAACTTTATGGCTCAGATAAAGAAGAACCTGTTGTGGTTCTTCCAAAAACACCTGATTCAGATGAGGGTGAGAAAAAGAAAAAGGGTTCGCAAAAATCTGCATCAAAGAGTCAAAAAACCCCGAAAAAACAGTCAATTTCTACTACTGCAGCTAAAAGAAATAGGACAACCGCTGGACAAAATAGGAATGATTCTCAAAACAATGTTAGAGAAACAAGAAGACGTAAACGAAAAGAATCTGATGAAGAAGTAACTAGAACTGAAAACAGACCACCTTCGGCCCAGAAAGGTGGAGGTCGAACGACTCCATCTGGAACAACTGGCTCTCGTGGTCCTCAGAAAAAAAAGAAAAAGAAAAGGAAGTAACCCGTGGAATGGATTGAAACCACTGGCGCAACTATTGATGAAGCCAAAGATTTAGCTCTTGACCGTTTAGGAGTAGCTGAAGATGAACTTGAAATACAGGTTTTAACAGAACCCGTTTCAACAATGTTTGGCTTAAAGAAAACGGAAGCTCGGTTACGAGCTCGAGTGCGACCGATTAGCCCTCAAGGTAAATCTGAAAAATCATCTCAGAATAATCGGGATAGAAATAGAAAGCGTTCAAACCAAAATCGAAAAAATACAAATAATAAACAAAATAAAGACAATAAGAACAAACAACAAAAATCTTCAAAAAGGAATGAAGAAAAACTTGATGACTTAGAGAATTCAGGTCAAAATAAAGAAAAAAGAGCACAAAAACCATCAAAATCGAAAAATAATTCTCAGACCAGGAGTGATGAAGTGGAAGTTGAAAAAATGGATTTGTCTACTCAGGCTGAAATAACAGAAGGTTTTATTGAAGGTCTTTTATCAAAAATGGGACTTGAAGCCAGTGTTGTTAGCACTATCGAAGATGAGAGGTTAACTGTTGAGGCTCATGGGTTAAACCTAGGACTAGCTATTGGCCATCAAGGACAGACAGTTCGGGCAATTACTGAGTTATCAAGAACGATAATTCAAAGAAAATCTCGAGGCTCAGCAAGTGGTTCGATGACTGTTGATATTGGTGGATACCGAGCGTTACGCCAATCAAATTTAGAAAAATTTGCTAAAGCACAAGCTGAAGCGGTTCTTTCGGATGGAATATCTAGAGCGTTAGATCCTATGGGAGCAGCTGATAGACGGATTGCACATAATGCAGTTTCTGAGATTGATGGAGTAGAGACGATTTCTGAAGGATCAAACATGGATCGTCGTGTGGTTATTCAACTTGCTGAATGAAATAACTGAAAATAAGCTTCAAAAAATACTCAATGAAGCCGCTTTAGAAGGCTATTTAACCCAATCGGCGGCAGATAATGGAATATCTCATAGTTTAGGTTTTCTCTTATTCAAACCAGAAACTAAGACTTTTTTGACTCCAGAAACTCTTGCAGTAGATCTTGGTACTGGCGGCGGCTTGCCAGGAATAGTCTTGAGTGCGTTGACTGAATGTAAGTGGTTTCTTCTTGATCGTAAAAAAAGAAGAAGCGAGTTTCTCCAATGGGCGGTAAAAGAACTTGAATTAACGCGAAAAGTGACTGTTATTGAGGAAGATGCAGCGAATTTCGCACATAGTAA
>DFQF01000091.1:0-5111 GCA_002377645.1 Nitrospinaceae bacterium UBA3496
AAACAGTGTATTACCCCACCAACTTTACTTGCTTTCTCTTCTGATAAAATTTTATAAACGTCATCAAAAGCACTACGACAGTGAACTATGATTGGCATTTCAGATTTTATAGCCATCTTAATTTGTTCACGAAACCAAAATTTTTGAGCCTTAACTGGAGAGTTATTTCGATAATAATCAAGACCAATCTCACCAACAGCGACAACATTAGGATCATCTACGAATTTTCTTATCTTTTTCAATATCCCATGATTTAATTTTTTAACATCATGGGGATGGATTCCGACTGCAGCATGAACATTGGAGTTGGACCTTGCAATCTTGATTGTTCTAACACAAGATTCATAGTCAGATCCTATACCTATTACTTGGGATACTCCTGCATCGTTTGCTCTCTTAATAACATCTTTTCTATCTTTTCTATAAATCGGATCTGCTAAATGAGCATGAGAGTCTACAAAAACTAAACCATGTGATTCATTAACTGTATTTGGTATTTTGGTATTTTCTTTGATTGTTTTATTTATATCTATATTCTGTGGAAAATTAGATTTCTTTTTATTGGCATTCCATTTACTCTTCCAATTAGATGCTCTGCCCCTCACAGATTTCTTGAAAACTTCCTTCTCATTATCTTTCGGAGAAAAATCTTCAGAAGAGTGCTTAGAATTATTTTTTTTAGAACCAGATATGGAAGATTCATCCATTTTTATCTTTTGACTCCATTTCTTATGTTGATTCATCAGAAATACGTTCTGCAACACGATTCAAAATAGAATTTTGTTGATCCTCTTCAATTTTAGGGAAAAGTGGAGATCCAAGATCTATTGTGAATTTTGTGGGCAACTCGTAAAAATTCATTAAGTCTTCAAAACAAGAATTATTCCAATCAGTATCTAGACCAATTTGTTTAGCAATTTCCTTACTTGTATCGGGCATAATAGGAACTAACATCCCAGCTACGATTCTAATTAAACCAACCGAATGATATAAAACGAAATTCAAATCATCAAATTTCTCTTCTTTGGCTAGAGTCCAAGGGGCCATCTTATCTATATATTTATTGCCAAGTGAAATAATTCGCCAAATATCTTTTATTGATTCTTGAAAGTTTGTCTCTAACATATTTTTTTCATAACTTGAAGACAAAACTCTAACTTCTTGAGTCAATTTTTTCCCTTCTTCATCATCAATTGAAAAATCCATGTTAATTTCATTTTTTAAATATTTCTTGATCATATTTAATACTCTATTAAGTAAATTTCCTAAATCATTTGCCAAATCTGCATTAATTCTTTCAATTAAATTTTTATGAGAAAAATCACCATCGAGACCAAAAGGAATTTCTCTCAGCAAAAAATATCTAATTGCATCGATACTATACTCTTCTAACAACCAATTAGGATCTACAGCATTTCCAAGACTTTTAGACATTTTTTGTCCTTCAACAGTCCACCATCCATGACTAAAAACCTGTTTAGGGAGGGGCAATTTCGCTGAAAGTAAGAATGCCGGCCAGAACACTGCGTGGAAACGAAGGATATCCTTCCCTATGAAATGCTGATTAGCTGGCCATGGATTTGAACTTGATACTCCCTTTTCTCCAAATCCAGGAGCTGTAATATAGTTACTTAGAGCATCAAACCAAACATATATAATATGTTCTTCGTCTCCAGGAACAGGAATGCCCCATTTAAAACTAGTCCTAGAAACAGATAAATCTTTGAGACCAGATTCAACAAATTTTAGAACTTCATTTCTTCTGGAAACGGGCTTAATGAAATCTGGATTTTGTTGATAGAATTCTAATAGACGATCTTGAAATTTAGACAGACGAAAGAAATAACTCGGTTCCTCTATCCACTCAACTTCTGCACCACTAGGAGCAATCTTTTTCCCATCAGCATTTTCCTGCAATTCAGAATCATTGTAATAAGCTTCATCTCTAACTGCATACCATCCACTGTACGTTCCTAGATAAAGATCTCCAGAATCTTTAACTCTACGCCATATTTCCTGTACACCAGATATATGCCTCTTCTCAGTTGTACGAATATAATCATCATATTGGATATTAAATTTATTCCAAAGATCCTTGAATTTCACGCTATTTTGATTGCAAAGGGTAAGAACATCCAAATTAAATTCTTTCGCTGCTTGTTCTAGTTTTTGCCCATGCTCATCAGTTCCAGTTAAAAAATATACTTTATCCCCTCTGAGCCGGTGGAATCGTGCTTTTGAATCGCTTGCAACGGTAGTGTAAAGATGACCCAAATGAGGTTTGTCATTTACATAGTAAATAGGAGTAGTTATATAGAAAGACTTTTCAGGCATTAAATAATTTTAAATCCTATTTAGAATCTATAGACGATCTGTCAGAGAAAAATCTTTTACCGTAAATTGTCCCGTTTGCATCCGTTCTAAATTATCAGCATGAACTTTAATTCTATCCCCATCTTCTAAAAGGATCGTCACTTCCTCTTTTAGAACATCTTGTTGAACTACTGTAGCTCCGCAATTACAACCCCCTACCTTCTTTTTACAGGCAGGCAACCGTTTTTTTGATGAGAGATAATGCGAGTGTTCAAAACGAAGACAACACTTTAATCGACCACATCCGCCGGATAATTTTGTTGGATTTAAACTAAGGTTTTGGTCTTTAGCCATCTTGACTGTCACCGGATCGAACGATTTCAAAAAGGAACTACAACAATAAGTCCGACCGCAATCACCACATCCACCCAACATTGCAGCTTCATCCCTTATTCCAACTTGTCTCATTTCAACCCTTACAGAAAGAGCATCAGAAAGGGCGCGAACTAATTTCCTGAAATCAACTCTACCGGGAGAGGAAAAGAAAAATGTAACCTTATGACGTGAAAAAGCATAATAAGAACTGATTAGTTGCATAGGGACTTTGAATTCTTTGATTTTTCTTTTAGTAAATTCTAAAGCTTTAGATTCCAGCTTTTCTATCTCTGAAATTTTTTGTAAATCTTCAGAATTTGCTTGCTCAACGACTTCAGGAAGATCATCCGGACAATATTTTGATTCCAAAAATCTTGGATTATCAGAAACAGTCCCAATATCTGTTTCTCCTGATTTAGAACAAATTTTTACTTTGTCCCCGACTCTAAGAGTAATAGAACCGACTCTATGTATAACAGACTTTGCAGAACTACGAGTTCTAATACCAACAACCTTAATTCTGTTATTGGATTCAGTTTTTTTAAGATTTTCCTCTTCTCTATTCATAAATCTTTCCTAAAAGAAATTATCTTTCCACCAAAAGAGAACGAATTGAATGAACTAAACTTTCAAGAGTTAAAGTTGGATTCGTATTCAAATCTTGTAACCCTTTAATAGATTTCTCCAATATGAAAAAAGCATTTGCTAATTTAACTTGGTCCCAATTAGATGAGATTTCTCTCAAATACTCTTCTATATCAACATTCCACAAAAAATCTTCAGCCCTTAACTGTAAAGCTAACACATCCCGAAGTAGAGAACGAACGGAAATCAGAAAACTAATCGCATTATCTCTCTGTGTTTTAGAATTATCAAATTTAAGTGTTGTAAAATTCATCAACTTAATCGGATCTACCTGATCCGAGGGTCTCAATGCTTCTTTTAAAAAATTAAAAGATTGATCCCTACACTTCTCTGCAACTTCAATCTGATCAACAGAAATTGATTCTATATTTGAGAAATTAAGTGAAACTAATTTATCAATATTCTCCTCTTTACCCTCATAATTTTCACTAAGTCTCTCTTTTATCATATCTCTAGTTAAAGGATGAAACCTAACCTTCCTACAGCGAGAAAAAATTGTAATTGGAATTGAGTATAAATTTGATGTGATAAAAATAAAAAATGTATTTGGAGGAGGCTCCTCTATGACCTTTAATAGAGCATTGAAAGAGGATAAAGTTATATTTTCGGCTCCATGAAAAACAAAAACCTTGCAAATTCCTTCATTAGCTTTCTGATAAACTCGGGGAAGGATTTCTTGGCGAATTGTTTCTATTCTTCCTCTTTTTTTATCATCATGTAAAGAAATTCTAAAAAAATCTAGATGAGTACCTAAATTGAATTTTTTACAACTCAAGCAATTTTCACAAGGGGGATCAGATAATTCACATAATTTTTTTTTCGAAAAAAACAGAGCCGTTTCTAATTTTCCTGCGCCAGAAGGTCCATGAAAGAGATAAACTTTAGCAAATTGCCTATTAGAAAAATCTTTATACAACTGATCATGCGCAGTTTTCTGAGTAATTGAAAATTTTAAAACCATCTGAAAACTTTCGATACGATTTTCGAAATTTCTTCATGAATAGTTTCTATATCTTTACCCTCTGTTATTAAATTAAAACGTCCTGTATTTTCGCTAGCTATTTTTAAGAAACCATTTTTTACTTTTTCATGAAATTCTAAGTCTTCTTTTTCTAATCTATCTGCCAAACTGTTAGAATTAGCCCGTTTCAAACCTTCTGATACTGGAATCTGCAACAAGAAAGTTAAATCAGGCTCTAAACCACAACTTGCAAACTTATTAATCTTCTCAACAAGCTCAAAATCAAGACCTCGTCCATATACTTGATATGCAGTGGTAGAATCAAAAAAACGATCACATAGTACATTGGTTCCTTTTTCCAAAGCAGGAATGATTACTTCTTTTACATGCTGGATTCTATCCGCTTCATACAAAAGTAACTCTGTTCCAATATCAATACTATCCTTTTCAGAAAACAATAATATATCTCTTAGTCCCTTTCCTAAATTTGTTCCTCCAGGTTCTCTAGTAGCTAAAACTGGTATTCCCGCAGATTTCATTTTTGAATACAAGAGTTCTAATTGTGTAGTTTTGCCACAACCTTCAACTCCTTCAAAAGTTAAAAAAACACCCATTTTTTTATTCAATTAAAAACCTCTTAATTTTGAAGAAAATATCTACGATTAGTGAATCATAGAATTTCATAAATCTAAACTAATAAAACAACTAAAACATAAACAAAAAACGATTACTTGACATAAAGATACAGTCGACCTATCTTAATATTTTAAGGAACTCATTCCAAGAATAAATTTAGCAAATGATTTAAATTTTAATC
>DFQF01000091.1:5484-11382 GCA_002377645.1 Nitrospinaceae bacterium UBA3496
GTAAATACTTTCATAGAGACTGGTGAACCTGTAGGGAGCAAAAGACTATCAAAAGAGTCTGAGATTAATTACAGTCCAGCAACATTACGAAATATTATGAGTAATCTCTCCGAGGAAGGATTTCTTTCAAAAACCCATTTTTCTTCTGGTAGTTCTCCGACTGATTTGGGCTATAGGACTTTTGTTGATAATTTTATTGGGTTTCAAGAACCAACCTCTCAAGAAAAATCTTCAATAGGAAATAGGTACTTATCTCGTGAATTACACTTAGAACAACTCTCAATTGAAATTTCAAGAATTCTTTCGGAACTCACAAATAATGCAGGCTTTTTCTTGCTTCCTAATGAGAAACAACTCCATTTCCAACATATACAATTTATTAAAATCTCAAAAAATAAAGCTATGGTTGTCATCGTCTCTAAAAGCGGAATGATTCAGAACAAGATGATCAAACTCGACAATCAAACTAATCAATCAGAACTCGATAAAATAACAAATTATCTCAATGATGAATTTACAGGACTCACTCTGAACGAAATTAAAGAAAAAGTAGTTGAACAAATGAATCAAGAAGGCAAGGATTTTGATCTTTTGTACAAAAAAGCTTTCTCACTGAGTTCTCAGATTTTTTCAGACGAACAGCAAGAAGATTCCACTGCAACCTTGTACATGGAAGGAACTTCAAAGATTTTCTCTCAACCGGATTTTGCTGATGATTTTAAAAAACTTCAAGAACTCTATAATGCATTTGAGGAAAAGAATAATATTGTCAAATTACTAAATAAATGTATAGACGATACAACAACCACAGTTTTAATAGGCTCTGAATGTACGATAGGAGAAACACAAGAATGTAGTTTGGTTGCAAGACCGTATCATTTGGGGGGACGTACTCTAGGAACAGTAGGTGTTATCGGACTAAAAAGAATGCGTTACGATCATGTAGTTTCTTTAGTAAACTGGACTGCAGATTCTCTGACTAACTATCTTACTTTAGATAAAACTCATTAAATAGAACAAAAATTTGGGAATCAAAAAATCCTGGATAGAAATAAGGATAAGTGTTCCAAACGAATTCATAGATTTGATCTCAGAATTTTTTTTTCAATGTGGGGTTTCATCTATTCAAAATATCGAAACAGAAGATCAAAAAACTATCTTAATAACTTATTTAAAGAATGAAAAAAACATAGACAAAATAATTGAAGGAATTAAACATTGGCTATCTTCCAATTTTTTAAAAGTAAATATACTTAGCACAAAAAATATTATTGAAACAGATTGGATAGAAAAAACAAGAAGTAGTTTCAAACCATTAAAAATTGGAAGAAAACTTTGGATTCAACCTTCATGGTCCAATGAAGAAACACCTAACGGAAGAATTAAAATAATCCTTGATCCTGGTTCTTCATTTGGCACGGGAAGACACCCTACTACAAAGTTCGCACTTATTTCCATTGAGAATTTCCTTAAAAAAAAGAACATAAATCACTTCTTAGATATAGGTTGTGGTAGTGGAATACTTATAGTAGCAGCTCTTAAACTAGGCGCCAAAAATGGCACTGCTTTTGATATCGACGCTCAGGCAGTAGAAAATACTCGAAAACTTTTATGCTCTAACGGAGTAAAGAAAAGAGCAATCGTAATAAATGAGACGCTACACAAAAAACATTTAGAATCATCATTAGGTAAAATTGATTTCATAACTGCAAATATTTTTCTTGATCCACTCCAAAAGCTTTTTCCATTATTTGCAGAAGTTTTAAATCCTGAAGGAATATTATTAATTACAGGGATCACTCCTAAACAATGTGACAATTTCTCTAAAATTTGCGGAGATTTTAATTTAAAGTTATCATCGAAAGAAACTAAATTGAATTGGTCAAAGATGGAGTTTGTAAAAAATTGAAAAAACCTCTCAGACTTTTCTACACAGAAGAAGACGCAAATAATGACAAATTGATTACAATTACAGGTGACGAAGCACATCACATTCGGGAAGTATTAAGAATGCAATTGGGAGAAGAATGCAGAATTGCCAATTCAAAGGGTTCTGAATATTTTTCGAAAATAGAAAATATAACTAAAGAAAGAATAATCTTAAAAGTACTAAGGGAAATTATTAATACGAGAAAGTCTCGTTTAAGAATTACACTTGGTCTTCCACTTATAAAGGGTGAGCGTTTTGAAAGAGTCCTTGAAAAAGGAACAGAACTCGGAGTCGATATTTTCTATCCTTTAATGCTACAAAGATGCGAAATTAAAATCCCTGAAAAGAAAAAAAAACTAAGACAAGCACGTTGGAAAAAAATTATTTATGAATCTGCCAGACAATCCAACAGAATTCCACCACCTTTGGAAAAACCTATACAAAATTTAGAAGAATTTATAACTAAAACAAAGAAAAACGATATTAAGATTTTTGGTTATATAGGTGAAAATCAGAAAACTCTTCATGAAGCACTTGAGACAAAAAAACCTAAAGAAAATCTTTCAATTTCAATACTTACAGGACCTGAGGGAGATTTATCTCCAGAAGAATCTGAAAGAGTTATACAAGCTGGATTTATTCCAGTTTCACTTGGTCCAAGAATTCTTCGTGCTGACACAGCTCCCATTTCTATAATTTCAATAATTCAATATACTTTAGGCGAAATGCCATAAAATTCTTTAAAAAATTAGCATTTGATTCTTGAGGAAAAAATGAAAATTTTAATTGTCGGTTCTGGAGGCAGAGAACATTCAATCGCTTGGAAACTCAGTCAAAGTGAAAATGTAAAAGAAATTATTTGCACTCCTGGAAATGCAGGAACTAGTAAAATCGCGAGAAATATTAATATTCGTGCTGAAGATATTAAATTGATTTTAAAACTAGCAATGGAAGAGCGTCCTGATCTTGTAGTTATAGGACCTGAGGTTCCTTTATCTCTTGGTCTCACAGATCTATTGGAATCAAAAGATATTTTGGTATTCGGCCCAAATCAGAAGGCTTCAGAAATTGAATCCAGCAAGGCTTTCTCTAAGAAACTAATGAAAGCTGCTAAAGTTCCAACCGCAGAATTCGAAATTTTTGATGATGCAAAAAAAGCAAAAGATTTTGTAGGCAAAAAAGATAGGAAATGGGTTATAAAAGCTAGTGGTCTAGCTGCCGGGAAAGGTGTAATAATCTCTTCTGAAAAAATTAGTGCTGAATCAGCTATTTCTGAAATAATGGAACAAAACACTTTTGGTAACGCAGGTAATACATGTGTTATAGAAGAATTTCTCGAAGGAGAAGAAGCCAGTTTACTTGTTTTCACTGATGGAGAAAATGTATTTCCATTACCTCCAGCACAGGATCACAAACAAATCTTCGAGAATGACCTCGGTCCTAATACAGGAGGAATGGGAGCTTATTCCCCTACTCCAATTCTCTCTAAAGACCTTCAAAGTCAGGCTATTGAATCAATCATCAAACCTGTGATTAGTCATTTATCTGAGCAAGGAAGAACCTACCGTGGGATACTGTATGCAGGATTAATGATAAAAGAAAATGAACTAAAAGTATTAGAATTTAACTGTCGATTTGGAGACCCAGAGTGCCAACCTTTAATGATGAGGATAAAAAGCGATATTTTGCCTATTCTTATTGATACCGCAAAAGGAGATATTTCAAAGTCAAACGTTGAAACTTACGATGACCCCTCAGTTTGCGTTGTCATGAGTGCTGGAGGATATCCTGGTTCTTACGAGAGTGGTGAAATTATTCGTGGCATTGATGAAGCATCCTCCCTTGAAGATGTGATGGTTTTTCACGCTGGAACTTCAATTAATCAAAATGGAGAAACAATAACTTCTGGAGGAAGAGTTTTAGGAATCACTAGCAAAGGACCTAAACTGAGTTCAGCAATTAATTCGGCATACCGTGCAGTTGAAATGATAAGTTGGAAAAATTGTTACTACAGGAAGGACATTGGCTCCAAAGCAATTGTTTAGCAAAAAATAATTTTAACAATCGAAGAGATACATCTAATGGAATTGCTGGAGATCTAAAGAACTTAAAAAAACATCTCCCGGATAATACCATTCAAATTTACAAAAAAATAAAAATTTGTTTTTTTAACTACCTTCTGGGCTCTGCAGATCTTTGAATCTTTTTAGCTACACCTTCAAGATCCTTTCCCATTCCCTGCATCATACCTTGTATAGTCCCACACGCAGTCAAAAGGAATAGAGAAATAACTGCCACAACTAGCAAAGGAGTGATGGAAAATCTTCTTATTTTATCTTGCATGAATCTAATCTCCTTCTAGAAAATTTATGGGCGAATCTTTTATCACATAAAACAACAAAATCTACAAACAAAATATTCCAATATGAGAAAATTTGCAAATTTTAAAAAAAATGTTTTTTTATTATATTTCATAAAAGCGCAACCCGTGTTCTAATATAGTAATATAAAGTCAAAACAGGAGGATGAAAAATTGAGAGCTATGCTACTTAAAGAAAAAGGAAAACCATTTGTTTTTGAAGACTTACCAAAGCCTACACCTAATGAAGGTGAGGCAGTAGCCAAAATTATTGCGACCGGAGCTGGTTTAACAATCCATCACACTAGGATGGGAAGAACACCTGACATAAAATATCCACTAATCGTAGGTCATGAAATTACGGCTAAAATATCTTCTGTTGGGAAGGGTGTCAAGAATTTAAAAGAGGGAGATGCAGTTACTGCTTATTTTTATGTGACATGCGGAGAATGTAAATGGTGTCGTATAAACCGTGAAACATTATGTTCAAACTTTTTAGGTTATGTTGGAAGACAAATACAAGGCGCTTATGCAGAATACATAAAACTTCCCGCAAGAAATTTTATCAAATTACCTGAAAAATTAAACTATAAAGATAATCCTGCGGAAGTAGCTGTAATTTGTGATGCAATTGCTACTCCTTACAAAGTAACTCGCAGAGCTAAAATAGCACCACTTGAAAATGTTGCGGTTATTGGTGCAGGTGGTGGGGTAGGAATACATATGGTTATGATGGCTAAAAGGGCTGGTGCTAGGGTAATAGCAATAGACATTGCAGGGGAAAAACTAGAAAAATGTAAAGAAATTGGTGCTGACGAAGTTATTGATGCATCAAAAGAAAACATGACAAGTTCTTTAATTGAAATGACGAATGGAGACGGACTAGATGTAGCAATAGATTTTGTTTCTACTTCGCAAACTATTGAATCTGCGACACAATCATTAGGTATAGGTGGGCGTTTCGTTACACTTGGAGGGGCAGGTCAAGATTTTTCTGCTTCAGCTAGAGAAATGGTCCAAAAAGAATTAGAAATTATTGGAAGTAGATACTGTACCAAACAAGAAGTAATAGAATCACTTGAACTTGTTGCCAGAGGTGATGTATGGCCACTCGTCACAGAAACATACAAATTAGAAGACGCAGAAAAAGCACATGACCGTTTAGAAACAGGTTCCATTTTGGGACGTGCTGTCATTATGATGTAGGAAAGAAAAATTTCAAAAGCTCTATAAAGAAAAACAACTTAGAAATTGGAGGCAAAAAAATGGACAATGTAGGTGTTGCAGTAATCGGTTCAGGTGGAATAGGTACTCTTCGAGCTCATTCATGCGCACAAATACCACAAGTTGGTCATATGGCAATATGCGACATTGACACTGAGAAACTTGATAGACTTGCTGAAACTGTTAGAGCCGATGTAGTCACAAAAGATTATAGAGAAGCGATAGAAGACGACCGTGTTAAAGCCGTTATCATTTCTACAGATGAAGAATCTCATTATGAACCTGCAAAATTAGCTGCTGAACTTGGGAAACCCGTTCTTATAGAAAAACCATTTGTTTTAAATCTAGACGAAGCAGATGATATTATAGAAGTAGCAAAAAAAAA
>DFQF01000091.1:11778-62796 GCA_002377645.1 Nitrospinaceae bacterium UBA3496
GATGTAATTATGGCGTTAGGTAAAATTTATGTAACACGCGCCGTTGGAGAAGCTGTAGCACGCCGGTCTCCTAATACTACTCCGTCAATAAACACTCTAACATATATGGTAGATTTAATTTTGTGGTATATGGAAGGAAAAAAACCAGTTGAGGTATATGCTCGTTCAGCAAGCAAAGTATTTGAAAAGTATAATCGTGACGATTTTCAATGGCTAATAGTTACTTTCGATGATGGAAGTGTGGCTACTCTTGGTACAAGTTGGCTTCCTCCTCATCACTGGCCTGCATATACTGCTACAATGGAAATAGATCTTCAAGGAACAGGTGGTTCTCTAAATATAGATGATTCCCATAGGGACGTAGTTCTAGCACCTGCCGAACCAATTCCATGTCCATATACTCCTGAACACGAAGTAAATGTTGCATTTTTAGGATCTGCCATGCCTGGAGATTTTGCATTAGGTGAATTCTTTGGACCAATGAAAGAAGAAACCGATTCGTTCGTTAGGCATATACTTAAAATAGGAGGCGTGGGTCTCGCTACTGCAGAACATGCTAGAGGTGTTCTTGCATTAACGATGGCGGCCGATAAATCATGTAAAGAAAAAAAACCAATTAGTATTTAAATTATTTTTTTTAGATACTAATTGTACGAATTTCGAAAATGGAGATTTATGCGATATCTGATAAAAGCAAGATTAAAAGAGCAAAAGAAAAAAGCCTTATTAAAGGCAATTGACGAACAAACATTAGGATATGGTTCAATAGCTTATCCCACTTTCACAAAATGCATGAAAAGTGCACGAATACTTGATAATGGAGAAATTCATTGGATTGAAGTTTGTTATTGCAGGGAAGCTTTTGGACCCGGAAACGAATTAATTGAAGAACTACCTTACTGGGAGGAATATTTTAAAAATATCAAAATCAAGATGGCAAGAGACCCAAATAAATGCGATGGATATCCAGTATGTGGAGATTGCGACTGCACAAATAAATTAGAAAGAAAATTAAGTTATAAAGGAAAACATTTCTTGAGTAGACTTAGGAATACCTTTTAATTTCCAACTTATTTAATCTTCCAACGATCATGTGCCCATAAATATTGTCCTGGAAATTGAAGAATAAATTTTTCTAATTCTTCATTCAATTTTATCGTCATTTCTATGATTTCTTTTCTTCTAGAACTCACCTCCTTACTAGGATAAATAGGATTTCCAATCATTAAAACAAACTTCTTATCTTCTACTGATCTGCAACATGCAAGTGGAACTATTGCTCGATTTAAATTTAAAGCAAAAAAAGCAGGGGTAATGGTAGTACTAGCATTCTTTCCAAAAAACGGAATATTCTCTCCCGATGAACCCACATTTTGATCTGCAAGTAAAGCTACTGAACGACCCTTCTTGAGAGAAGAACGAATATTCAAAAGAACTCCTCTTTTTGAAACAATTTCTTGACCAGAATTTGAACGAATTTTATGCAGACTCTTCTGCAAATATGGATTATCTAAATTTCTAACAGGTACCGTTAAAGGTATTCCTGCAATTGTTCCAGCGTGGAGCAGAAATTCCCAATTTCCAAGATGTGGGACTATAAAAATACATCCGTCGCTTTCTCTATGAAAAAAATTGACACGTTCATTAAAAACATCAAAATTACAAAAGTTTTCTTGAATAAATGGCAATGCTTTAGGACCATTTAGAATTTTATTATATTTAAGGGACTCCACCGCAGTCATAACAAATGATAAAGTGCTTTGTTTGCCCGTGAAGATTATTTTTTTTCTATCCCATTTCGGAAAAACAACGGATAAATTGTCTAATGTAATTTTCCTTCTTCCTTTTGCAAATCTAAAAATCATAAAACTTATAGACAAGGCCAAAGTTTTACATATGAAAGAAGGAATCCATGGAATGAGTTTTAAAAAAGGGATAAATAAAAAAAATTCCATCCTTTGGAACAATCTACTTCTATCCTTAGTTCTTTTCTTTTTTTTTTTAGGCATAATATTAAGAATTTAAAATGAAAAAATTAGACTCTACAGGAACGAATACTACTAGTTCATACTCATTAGGAAAACCGAAGCTATTGCTAATTCAAATGTATGACTTAAAGATACTGATATTTGAGTTACTGATTTTTCAATTGTCAATTTTTTGACCGACCCTGATAAACATAAGACTGGTTGTCCAGTTTCCTCTGACTTTATTTCAATTTCTTTTAATCTATTTACTCCACCAAACCCACCTAATCCTATTCCAAGAGCCTTTAAACATGCTTCTTTTGCAGCAAAACGCGCCGCAAAATGCGGAAATGGATTGTAACGATTAGAACAAAATGATGCTTCATAACTAGTAAAAACTTTATTTTTAAATGACTTCCGCCTATTCATAACATCTTTAATTCTTAAAATATCTACAATATCGACACCTTGCGAAATAAGCATAAAATATGCCTCCATTTACATCGTTAACAGACCACCATCTACAGGGATAGCAGAACCATTAATATAATCTGAATAAGGAGATGAAAGAAAAAGAACTAAATCTCCAATTTCAGATGGTTCACCAAATCTTCCAGCAGGAATTTTTTTCAAAATATCTTCACCAGCGATTTCACGTACTTTACTACTCATATCTGTGACAATCATTCCAGGTAAAATTGTATTAAACTGAATTCCACGTTTTCCCATCTCAACCGCACAAGCTCTTGTAAAGGAAATAATACCAGCCTTTGCAGCAGCATAATTAGCTTGACCGGCACCACCAGATAGCGCAATTACCGAAGAGATATTAATAACTTTACCTTTCTTTTTTCGAATCATAATTTTGGTAGCTTCTCTAGTACAATTGTAAACTCCACCTAGATTTATATCGATTACTTTATCCCAAGCTTTTGAGGTCATCGAAATAAGTAAAGAATCAGCAATAACACCTCCATTATTAACTAAAATATCTATAGTACCAAACTGATCTTTAATTTCTTTAAACATATTACTTACTTCCTCTTCAGAAGAAACATCAGCTTTAAAAATTGCTGATTTTCCACCAAATGATTCAATCTCACTAACAGTTTTTTTTGCCTCTTCAACCGAGTTGTTATAGTTCACTGCAACAAAAGCACCTGCCTTTGCTAAAGCAAGACATGAAGCTCTCCCAATACCTCTGCTACCTCCTGTCACAAGTGCAATTTCTCGATTTAAATCTATTTTCATATTTTCAACCTCTTTATATCTTATTTTTCCAAAAGGGCTTTCTAAAAAGAACTTTGAAATATTAAACAATAAGATATAATACTAATTGATTTAGTTTAAAGCCATATATTTATGCAAGAAATCATCTTTTCAAATAAAAGAGAGGCCATGTTGAAATTTCTTTCTTACAATAAAAAGCTACAACTCAGAAACCCAGTACTTATTATGTCTTTTTCCGGATGGAATGATGCTAGTAGTTCGGCAACCTCTACTAGTGATTTCATCGTAGATCAAATAGGTGGGGAAAACTTTGCCGAGATTGAGGCTGACCCATTCTATAATTTTCAACAAACAAGACCTTTGGTCTATTTGAATAAACTAAAAGAGAGAGAAATTTCTTGGCCAGAGAATACATTTTATGCATGTTTAACTCCTGATCTAGATCACGACTTGATCATCCTTCAAGGTGTAGAACCCAATTATCATTGGCGAAATTTTTGCGATACGATTCTCGCTCTAATTAAAGACCAATCTGTAAGTAAAGTAATTAGTATAGGATCCCTAATTGCAGATGTCTTCCATGGAGACCCAATTTCAGTTAGTGGAAGTACAACTGACCCTGATTTTGCTTCATTTCTTGGTATTAGCAAATCACGTTACGAAGGACCAACTGGGATTTTAGGAATACTAAACGACAAATTTAAGAAAAAGAATATTCCAGCTGTTAGTATTTGGGCGAATATCCCTCATTATGTAAATTTTTCACCCAACCCCAAAGCTGTTCTTGCACTAATGGCAAAAGTCTCAAGAATTTTATCTTTAAAATTTAATACTTCAGAACTAGAGAAAAACGTCTTAGAATTTGAAGAAAAAGTTGATATTGCAATAAGCAAAAACAAACCTGTAAGAGAGTATGTAGACCGATTGATTGAGAGCAGGAATTCTTTAACTGATGAAGAACTCCCTTCGGGAGAGAATTTAGCTGACGAAGTAGAAATGTTCCTAAGACAAAAAGATCAAAATAACAAGAAAAAAGATGAAAAATAAAACTTAATTTAATTTATTGATTACTTAATTTTCATATATAGAATCCGACAAATTTTCCATTAACTCACTAATTTCTTCTGGCACATTAAATACCCTAAAAGAGGTTAAATTTGCAATAGAAGAAAATGATTTCTGTGTTTTCCCAGAGTTTATAACCATAATTCTAACTTTTTCAGAAACACTATTTTGCGTGATTTCTTCATAAACCTGTATAAAATCCATTTCAGGAAAAGAGAGATCAATAATAACCAAACTAGGCTTATATGAACCAAAGAGAAAACCCGCACTAAAGAGATTTTCTACGACTTTAACATCATAAATTTTTGAACGAGAAATTAGGTGTAAACGGATCAAATCAGATATGTTTTTATCATCTTCTAAAATTAACACTTGCAATAAACCACTATTCACACCACTGTTTATTGGTATCTTCTTTGAATTTAAAAATTCAGAAAGATGTTCTCTTTCAATCCTCCTGTGCCCTCCCGCAGTTCTATAAGCTTTTATCCACCCTTTTCTTATCCAGTTCTGGATAGTAACATGAGTTACATTGCTTATTTCTGCTGCCTCAAAAGTTGTAAGAGTTTTTTTTTCCAAATCAGAAAATACCAAAAAATAGAATAAGATAAAGGTAGATTAAATGTTTTTTAATTTTTAGTAAAACGTCTATTTATTTACAATATCCTAATTAATTTCAAAGGTAAGAAATGAAAATTGTTCTGCAAAGAATTAAAAGGTGTTCGGTTTTCTCTAATGGAAATTTAATAAATAAAATAGGCAAAGGAGCACTTATTTTATTGGGAATTTCAAAGAAAGATACTTTAGATGATGTAGTGAATATCACAAAAAAAATTCTAAATCTAAGAATTTTTACATCAGGGGGAAAAGAAGTCACTATAAAAGAAATAAGTGGTGAATTAATGGTAGTAAGTCAATTCACACTTCATGCAAAAACCGATAAAGGGAGAAGACCATCTTTTGATTTAGCAGCAAAAAGGGAAATGGCAAAAATAATGTATGATGCATTCGTTGCAGAATTAATAAGAAATAATATTACTACCAAGACTGGATGTTTTGGAAAGGAGATGGAAATTACATTAACGAATGATGGACCTTTCACTCTAATTATAGATACGGAAAATGAACTTAACTAAGAATCAATACCAGAACGTTGAATTAATTAAGAGAAAACTCGAAATTATTTTCAAAAAGTACAATCAAAATATTTTTTTAAATAGTGACCCACTTGGAATAGTACACGAATATAAAAACTCTAAAGACCAAGAATTGGTTGCATTTGTCTCGTCCACTTTCGCTTTTGGAAACATAACCTATATCCGAAAAACACTTAAAGCAATTTTCTTCGAATTAGGTAAAAGTCCCACTAATACTTTATTTAATATGGGCTCTAATTTGGATAACACACTATTTAGAGATTTTAAGTATAGATGGATCAACAGTAGTGCGATAAGAACCTTTATGTTGATCTTATCTTCTATCCTTAAGAAATACGGTTCATTAGAAAATTGTTTCCTTGAAAATTATAAAAAAGATGAAGAAACTTTGAGAGACTCACTCATCCATTTCAGAAATAAACTAATAAACGAAGGAAAAAATAGAAAAATCGATGAAAAAGGTAATCAGGGTCTACAATATTTACTCCCTGATCCTTCTAAATCTAGTCCATGCAAACGCTTTAATCTTTTTCTACGTTGGGTCATTCGCCCATCAGATGGAATAGATTTAGGACTTTGGCGTTCAATTCATACAAATCAATTAACTATTCCATTAGATACACATATGGCCAAAATTTGTGTACAAATCGGTCTAACAAAAAGAAAAATAACAAATTATCTAACGGCAGAAGATATTACAAATTCATTAAAAGCAATTGACCCTATCGATCCAACTCGTTTTGATTTCGCAATCTCCCGACTTGGCATACTAAAGCACTGCCCCAAGAAATGTATAGTGGAAATTTGCTGTGAATGTCCTATAAAAGAACTCTGTATCAACTGGGAAGAATCAAAAATCCAATCAAATCTCAATAAAAAATAATTAATATTTTTAAGTTTCGACTTTAAGAAACAGTTGCAGTAATTGATATTTTTAAGATACCCTTCCCCTCTTAATTGTTCTAAAGGATGTTTTTTATGGCTTTTAAAAGAATAGGTCTTTCAAGTTGGTCTTCAGGACAAAAATCGACATTTGATTTCAGTAAAATAATCAATTGGCTCTGTGAAAAAAATATCGATGTTATATTAGATGAAACTTTCTCTAATGTTTCTGGTTCATTGACTACAGTTCCAAGAGAAGAAATAGGGAAAAAAACAGATTTGTTGATAGTATTTGGTGGTGATGGTTCAATTTTACGAGCAGTTCATGAACTTTCCAATGAGGAACCTCTTATTTTAGGTGTAAATACTGGGCATCTTGGCTTCTTAGCTGACATTCCAATTTTCGAATTACTACCTGCATTAGAAAGAATTCTTTTGAAAGACGAATATGTTGTTGAATCAAGAATGAGACTTAGTACTAGTGTTTTCAAGGAGTCGAAAGAACAAAAAATTCATGACGCACTTAATGACTTAGTCCTAACTGCTGGACCTGTCGCACACATGATTGAAACTGAAATTAGCGTTAATGGAAATCAAATGGGGAATTTTAGATCTGACGGATTAATTATAGCTACTCCTACTGGATCTACTGCTTACTCATTATCTGCAGGAGGTCCTTTGATTATTCCTGATATGGATGTCATGGTAATAAATCTTATTTGTCCACATACTTTAAGTAATAGACCTATAGTTGTATCTGCTGACTCCGAAATTGAAGTGATATTTTCTTGCAGAGAGGGTCAATCTAAGGAAAACGCACTTTTGTCACTAGATGGTTTTCCAGGCATTGGACTTGAATCTGGTAGTAAAATTCGAGTAATCAAAAGCCCCCACGGAATTAAAATGGTAAGGCCCAAAGGTGCAAATTTTTTCAACACTCTCAGAGATAAATTAAACTGGGAAACAGATCCAAGAAAAAACAGCCAACGCTAAACTAAAATTTCACTATTCATCTTGATATTCCTGTAGACTTTGTAAAACAGAAACATCTTCCAATGTTGAAGTATCTCCAATCTTATCGGATCCTTTCGCAATATCACGGAGCAAACGACGCATTATTTTACCACTTCGAGTTTTAGGAAGAGCATCGGTAAATCGCATATAATCTGGTCTTGCAATAGCACCAATTTCTTTAACAACCCAGTCAGAAAGTTCCTTTTCTAGTTTGCGATTCTTTTTATTTTTACCTTTTAGTGTAACGAATGCTCCTATAGATTCTCCTTTTATTTCATGAGGAATTCCAACACACGCGGCCTCTGCAACAAGAGGATTAGCTACAAGTGCACTTTCTACTTCCATAGTACCAAGACGATGTCCAGATATATTTATTACATCATCTACGCGACCCATAATCCAAACGTAACCATCTTTATCTTTTCGTGCACCATCTCCTGTAAAATAACATCCTTTTACATCACTCCAATATTGTTTTTTATATCTCTTATCATCTCCCCAAATAGTTCTAAGCATTGATGGCCATGGTTTTCTAATAACCAAAAGTCCACCACCTTCAGATCCAACAGATACCCCATTTTTATCAACAACATCAGGAATAACACCAAATAAAGGAAGTGTTGCAGTACCAGGTTTAAGCGGAGTTGCTCCGGGCAATGGTGAAATCATGATTGACCCTGTTTCAGTCTGCCACCATGTATCAACAATTGGACAGTTCTTTTTTCCTATTTTTTCATGATACCATATCCAAGCCTCTGGATTTATTGGCTCTCCGACTGTACCTAACAGACGTAAAGATGACAAATCTCTACTCTCAGGATGTTCGTCCCCCCATTTCATAAAAGCACGAATTGCAGTAGGTGCCGTATAAAAAATATTTACTTTATATTTCTGAACTATATCCCAAAAGCGTCCTGAATCCGGAAAATTTGGTGCTCCTTCGTACATGACTGTAGTAGCACCATTAAGGAGTGGTCCATAGATAATATAACTATGCCCTGTAACCCAACCAATATCTGCCGTACACCAATATGTGTCATCGTCTTTTAAGTCAAAGACATATTTAGTAGTCAAGTATGTACCACACATGTAACCACCAGTTGTGTGAACGATACCTTTAGGTTTTCCAGTAGTCCCACTAGTATACAAAATATACAATGGATGTTCAGAATCCAATTTTGCAGCATCACATTTTTCAGAGGTATTTGACATTAAGTCGTGCCACCAATAATCCCTTCCTTTCTTCATCTTGACTGTATTTTCGGTCCTCTTTAAAACAACCACACTTTTTACAGATGGACATTTTTTTAGCGCTTCATCAGTACTTTCTTTTAAAGGTACAACCTTGCCTCTTCTCCAACCACCATCTGCAGTTAAGACTGCTGTTGCCTTCGCATCTTGTATACGATCTCTTAAAGAATTAGCACTGAATCCTGCAAAAACGACACTATGAGGAGCGCCTATACGTGCACACGCAAGCATAGCGATTGCGGCCTCAGGGGTTTGTGGCATATAGATAACAACTCTATCTCTTTTTTTGATTCCTATTTTTTTTAAACAATTTGAAAACTTACAAACTTCGCGATGAAGTTCTTGATAAGTTAAAGTCCTTGAGTCACCTGGTTCACCTTCCCAAATAATAGCCGCTTTATTTTTTTTCCATGAGGTTAGATGACGATCAAGACAATTGTAAGCCAAGTTTGTTTGTCCACCCACAAACCATTTCGAATGGGGTTCTTTCCATTCAAGAACTTTTTTCCAATTTTTAAACCAGACAAATTCTTTCGCAACTTTAGACCAAAATTTACCTGGTGTTTTAACTGACTCGTTGTACATTTCTTTATATTCAGACATTGAACTTACATGAGCCTTTTTAGAAAATGAACTTTTAGGCTTAAAAACACGATTTTCTTTAAGTAAAGTGTCTAATTGTTTTTGCTCAACCATGACTTCCTCCATTACAGAAAAGCTATTTATTTATAAAACAAATAAAATTTAATAAAAAATTTCAATCCGAAACAGTCTTTAAAATTTCCTTAGTAGAATGAAATGGATCATCGGAACCTAAAATAGAACCTACTACTGCAACTCCATACGCTCCAGCATCTATGCAATCGTGTGCATTTATAGAGGAAATTCCCCCTAAAGCATAAACATGACCTGAAACTTTATCAATTTCATCTCTAAAAATCTCAAGACCTAAATTCTGCACCGATTTCGTTTTGCTTACGGGTTGAAAAACAGGACTTAAAGTCACGTAATCCGCCCCGAACTTAAAGGCTTCTTTTGCTTCATCTACCGTATGTGCAGAATAACCGATAATGCCTTCAAACTTCAACTTGTTCTTTACAACTTGAATCGGCAGAGTACTCCTTCCAAGATGAACACCAACCGCATTAAGAGCAAGAGCAAGAGAAGGATCTCCATTCACTATTAATTTAACTCCATATGAATCCGCAAGTTTTTTTACTTCTTTACCAAGCAAGAATCTCTCCTGATTTGGCAAATCTTTTTCTCTAAATTGGAGTAAACGCAAGCCCGCCGAGAAAGAAGCATCTAAAGCTGCTAGAAGATCAGATCCTTGTATCACCAATCTATCAGTTATTAATAAGAGACGTTCTATTATATAATCTCCCAAAAATTTAAGACCCTATAATCCCTTCAAGTGGACTGGAAGCTTCAGCAAAAAGTTTAGTTGGAATTCTCCCAGCTTCAAAAGCAAGTCTTCCGGCTTCAATTCCGTTTTTCATCGCAAGGGCCATCTTCACAGGATCATCCGCACCTGCAATTGCAGTCTGCATTAAAACAGCTGTTGAACCTAGCTCCATAGCAATAGCAGCATCTGATGCAGTCCCAACACCCGCGTCTACAATCACTGGAATTGATATTTTTTGAAGAATAATTTTCAAATTAAATGGGTTACGTATTCCTAGACCAGAACCTATTGGTGCAGCAAGAGGCATAACTGCATGACAACCTAGGTCCTCAAGTTTCTGACATATAACAGGATCGTCAATACAATATGGAAGCACTATAAAGTCATCTTTTAATAATATTTCACAAGCTTCTAAAAGACCTTCATTATCAGGGAAAAGTGTAGATTCATCTCCAATCACTTCAACTTTTACCATGTCAGAACCTGTAGCTTCTCTAGCAAGTCGAGCAGTAGTAATTGCACTTTTCACATCAAAACAACCAGCGGTATTTGGCAGAATGGTATATTTTTCACGATCAAAAAAAGCCCAAAACCCTTCTTTACTATCATCACTAAGATCTACTCTTCTAACCGCAACAGTAACAATCTCTGCTCCACTAGCATCAAGAGCATCTTTCATAACACCGAAATTTGGATATTTACCTGAACCAACCCATAAACGGGATGAAAATGTCCTCCCTGCTATTTCATATGTACTCATTTGTTCCTCCTAAATTGAAATTCAAAACTTATCCACCTCCCACCGCACGCACTATTTCTATTTCATCCCCATCATTTAAAATTGTTTCATCGTATTGATTTCTAGCAACTATTTCCATATTAATGGCAACTGCTACACCATTTACCTGTACTTGTAAAATCTCAAGTAATTTTGATAGATTGATAGAGTTTGCGAAGTCTTTGGTTTCGCCATTAATACTTAATCTCAATAAAATCCCCTAAAAAAAAACCGCACGAAAAATGCGGTATAAGAAATATTCATGTCATACCGCTTCCCTTCGCTGGAATTATCCAGATCAGGTTCTAAGGGTTGCCAATACCTAGGCTCTCAGAAGAAACACCCCTAGCGAAAGTTATTAAACAAATCATACCTTTTAAAAAAATTGTGTCAAATTGATTATAATTTAAACATAGGCAAATTTATGTAATAATGTATTATCTTTAAATTATTTTTGAGGATAATATGAAAGCTGCAATTCTTGTTGAAACAAACAAGCCGTTAGAAATTCATAATATAGAACTTGAATCTTTAAAAGAGGGTGAAGTCCTTATTAAAATGGTGGCTGCAGGTGTTTGTCACAGCGATCATCATGCAATGGTAGGACACTTTCCAACGCGTACTCCTATTATTCTAGGCCATGAAGGCGCAGGCATTATTGAAGAAGTTGGTCCAAACGTAAAATCGCTAAAAAAAGGAGACCATGTCGTCTCTGTATGGAGATATAGTTGCGGAGAATGCGAGCCATGTATGTCTGGTAGACCAGCTACTTGTGGCGAGGGTGCTAGGATGAGAGCAGATGGAACTCTCTCAGATGGAACAACAAGATTTAAATTAAAAAATGAAAAAGTGCATCACTTTCTAGGTGTTTCCACATTCAGTTCCCACTCTATAGCTTCAGAAAAATCCGTTATGAAGATTAGAGAAGATATGCCACTTGAAAAGGCAGCACTTGTCAGTTGTGGAGTTATTACAGGCTTTGGCGCGGTGAAAAATGCAGCAAAAGTTCAACCTGGAGAAAGCGTTGCTGTCTTTGGCACTGGAGGAGTTGGACTGAACGCTATACAAGGAGCTTCTATAATGGGAGCGGAACCAATAATTGCTGTTGACCTACTTCAAAACAAACTAGAATTTGCTAAAAAATTCGGGGCTACGCACACTATCAACTCATCAGATGAAAATGCAGAAGAAAGAATTCTAGAAATCACTAATGGACTTGGCGTTCACTATGCATTCGAAATGATTGGAGTACCTCAAGTTATGTCAACAGCATTTAACAGTTTAAGAACAGGAGGAACGGTTGTAGTAAGTGGTCTTGCACAGTTTGAATCTGAAGTTTCAATTCCATCTGTTCCACTAGTTCTTCAAGAAAAAAAACTAATGGGTTCTCTTTATGGTTCGACAAATCCAAGGTTAGAAGTCCCTAGATTGATTGACCTTTACCTTGCAGGAAAACTCAATCTTGATGACTTATTAACTAGAAGCTATCCTATTGAAGAAATCAATGATGCTTACGATGCGTTAATCAAAGGAGAAGTTGCAAGAAGCATTATTAAACATGATTAGAAAGAATTTAATTACAAACTTTCATAAATTCCTCAAAAAGCATATAAATGAAAACGCCAGAAAATCAAAGAGCAAAAGTTCAAGAAATCTACAATGAAGACTCTAAATTTTACGTTACTAGTTCATTCCATTCTGCTAGTAGTTCACTTACTAGATGTGTAGAGATTCTTAACCCCTCTAAAGGGATTTTATTAGATATCGCAACCGGTGGAGGGCATGTTGCGATTAAAATGTCAGAACATTGTGATCTAATCATTGCGAGTGATTTAACAAGAGGCATGCTAGAATCGACCAGAGAGCATGCAACAAACAAAAAAATACAGAATATGTATTTTTTAAGAACTGATTCAGAAAGTATCTCAATTTCTGATTCTTCATTGGATTATGTTTCTGTGAGGATTGCTTCTCATCACTTTTCAAAGATCAGTTCATTCGTAGAAGAAGTGTTTAGAGTTCTTAAACCCGGCGGAAAATTTATCTTCGTTGATAATATTTGTCCTGAAGAAGAGACAGAAGCAGAACTTTACAACACTTTCGAAAGAAAACGTGATCCAAGTCATAATATATGTTTATCGATGCCAAAATTAAATAAAATTTTTCTAAATTCAGGATTTAAAATACTCCATACAGAAAAAATAAAAAAGAAAATGGATTTTCCTGAATGGGTAGATAGGCCTCATATAAATGAAAAAATCATATTTGAATTAGAAAATTTATTATCAAATAGTTCTTTAACTCTAAAGAAATGGTTAAATCCAAGGACAGAAAAAGGGAAATTGTTCTTTGATGAAATTGAAGGCTTGATTCTTGCAGAAAAACCAACTCATTGAAATGAAAACCAAACATAAATTAATAGAAGATGACCTTAAATATCTCTGGCATCCCTTTACACCAACGGAAGAATGGGAAAATGAAGATCCTCCATTAATTATTAAAGAAGGGAAAGGTTCCTATTTAATTGATATTGAGGGAAAAGAGTATTTAGATGGAGTTTCTTCATTATGGGTTAATCTTCATGGTCACAGAAAAAACAAAATTGATACTGCTATCAAAAATCAACTGAAAAAAATAGCACACAGCACTCAATTGGGTATGGGAAATGATATTACAATTGAATTAGCAAAAACATTGATTTCTATCGTCCCGAAAGGACTATCAAGAGTTTTTTTCTCTGACAATGGCTCTACTGCTGTAGAAGCTGCCATGAAAATTGCTTTCCAATATCAATTGCAACGTTCAGAACCAAAACCCGAAAAATCGAATTTCTTAACATTAAATCTTGGATATCATGGTGATACTATTGGAGCAGTAAGCCTGGGAGGAATTGAATCATTTCATTTTAAATTCTCTCCTCTTTTATTCCAAACAATTCGAGTAGAAACACCTTATTGTTACTGGTGTCCAAGAGGCTCTACAAAACCGCCATGCTCGGTTTGCTCAGGAGAAGAAATAGTAACACACATATCGAATAATGCTGACAGAATTGCTGGAGTAGTCATAGAACCAATAATTCAGGGAGCATCTGGAATGATTATGCAAAAAAAAGGATTCCTTAAAAAAATTAGGAACGCATGCGATGAACATGATGTGCTCTTAATTGCTGATGAAGTCGCTACAGGATTTGGCAGAACAGGTAAAATGTTTGCATGCGAACACGAAAATATTTGTCCAGATATTATTTGTTTAGCGAAAGGATTATCTGCAGGATACTTACCTATTTCTGCGACAATTACAACAGAAAAGATTTTTGACGCTTTTCGAGGAGAATACAAAGAAGGAAAAATGTTTGCCCACGGCCATTCTTATACTGGGAATCCTTTAGCATGTGCAGCTGCTTTAGCAAATCTTGAAATTTTTAAAAAAGAAAAAACCATAGATAAGATTCAGCCAAAAATCCATACTCTTTGGCAAGAAGCAAAAAAGCTGGAAAAACTAAATTTTGTAGGGGATGTGAGAGGAATAGGCTTAATGCTAGGCATTGAACTTATGAAAGACAAATTTAAAAAAATACCCTTTCAAGTACATGAAAGGGTCGCAAGAAAAATCACTTTAATGGTCAGGAAAGAAGGATTGGCAATTAGACCATTAGGTGATGTATTAGTTTTTATGCCTCCATTTTCAATTTCAAAAAAAGAGATCAAATGGGCCTTAAAAACTATTGGAAATGCTATCAAGGAAATTCGAGTTAATTAAGGTTTTCTAGAAGGAATTCCAACTGGATTTATTTTCTCTTTTTCCTGCGTTCTTTTTTCTAATGAGATTTTAGGTACTCCAGCAGGACTGATTTTTCTTTTCTCAAATATTTCTTCCCTCAATCCACGAACCGGCGAATCCTTAGTATTTAGAATTATAATTTCTCTCTCAGAAACCAAATCTTTCTTCATAGTCAAGGAGCCTAAGATCGAAATTGAACCTGAAAGTGTTAATGCTTCCTGTCCCTCAATAAGCAGAACTATTCTTGGAAACTTTCGTGAAATATTTTTGGAAATACTATATACGAGCGAATTAAGAGTAATCAATTCAGACAATGCTCCACCAATATGATTTTTAGATATAGAACGATCAAAATCTAAATATAAAACACCATCCTCTCCCTTAAAAACGGATCTCAACTTCGTTTTCTTAGGAATCGTAGGAACAAATCCATCTCTTTCTGGCCCCTTCATTAAAAGTTTAATAATATTCTCTATGAATTCTATTTCATTTTTTCCTTTTGATATTTTAACGATATATTTTTTCAGAATATTTTTTTCAGAACTCCCAAAAAAAAGAGAAGCTCTAAAATCTCCATTCTCAGAATCATTCTTATCTAAAGATGATTCTTTTTTTATTCCCTGATTTTCTCTCATAAAAGAGATAATTAAATCCCCATACGAATAGCCAAAGAAAACAGCAAAAAAAACTATCGCGATAAAAAAAAGAAAGTATGAAATTATCTTTTTCTGCATATCATTACTTCTCAAATATAATTTAGAGTTATGTATTATAACTATTGAAATTTAATATCAAAAAAAGTTAAAACTTCCGATACAATGGAACTAATATAGGAATTTTTTTCATTAATTTCCGACAACCTCGCCTCATCTTCTGGAGAAGAAATTACACCCATATTTATATAAACTGCAGGCATTCTTGCACCTTCAAGAATTTTTAAAGGTAGTATATGAAATTCTGCCTTTTTGCTCTTATCAATGCTATCAAATTGTTTCAGAAGCCTTTTTGCGAAACCGATACTTTTTACAAGATGGACATTTTGACCTCGTTCCCAACGATAACTTACAGCGATTTGTGACTCTCCTTTTAGACGAGCAGGACGTTGTGGAGATGAAACAAAAACACTTGGACCTCTATCTCCTATTCTCCAAGAAGCATCAGCGTGGATAGTTAGGAAAAGATCAGCGTTGTTATAATTAGCAACTCCAGTTCGCTGTGAATTTGTCAGTTCTTTATCAGTTTCTCTTGTAAGAATTACCTTGATTTTTTTATGTCTTGATATTTTATTTTTCAAAAGTCTTGCAACTTTTAGAGATAGTATTTTTTCATTTAAATTCACACCTTTACTTCCTGAATCTCTACCGCCATGCGCAGGGTCAATTACTACGACATAACTATTGGAATCATTTGAAGTCTTTTTTTCCAATGGATCATTGTGATTAATAGCAAAAGAAAAATCATGGGGGAAAAAGCAAAGAATTGAAACTACATGGAGAATGACAAAAATCTTGTAAATATTACATTTCATTTTTCGCTCATTTTTTATAGAAATTAAAAAATACACTATCAAAGAATGATATTTATGATTATACTTAATTAGCTCTTTTTATTAGTTTTTCAAGCTAATAGGAACAGATACTTATTCTCCTGTCCTCAATCATTCGAGAAAATGAAAAACAAAAAAGAATTACACCCTATCAATAAGTTAATTGGAATACTACTTATCTTTCTTCTATCAACATCTATGATAAGTTGTCAAATTTTTCGTTTAAGTGGAGAAAATGACTCTGAAAAAAAGACAGAATTTCAAGAAAAACTTAATAAAAAAAACTATAGACTCAAAGATGTACCAGTACCAAGAAAATTTAAACTTATTACAAAGAAATCCTTTATGTTTGAATCAACAGGCACCAGAGCAGGAAATCTAGTATATGTGGGAGAGGCTAATTATGTAAATGTTATAAATTTTTATAAAGATAATATGCACTCCTACGGTTGGTCGATGGTAAGAACTTTTGAACAAAAATCAACTTTAATGACTTTCCAGAAAAAGGGTTGGATTACTCATATTCATGTGCAACCTGATGATTCATTTGTACAAATAGATATCAGTATAGGGCCAGATGAAAAAATAAAGAGATAGAAATTTTCACAATTAATCTAAGAATAGGAGTAAAACTTTTTGTCAGAAAGAAAAAAGGATTTAGAAAAGCTCCGAAGCCTTTTACTTAAGAAATCATACGAAAAAAAACAAGTCATTTTGGCTTCAGGAAAAGAAAGTGATTTTTATGTCGATTGCAGACAAGTTACCCTTCATGGAATCGGTTCAGTATTAGTCGGGAAACTTATTTATGAGATTTTAAAAGAAACGCAGTGTCAAGCCGTTGGAGGTCCTACTCTTGGTGCAGACCCAATGGTAACTGCGGTTTCTTTAACTGCCGCACTCAATGGTCAAGATCTACCAGCTTTTATTATAAGAAAAAATGACAAACAACATGGTCTACAAAATAGGATAGAAGGTCTAAAGAATCTGGAAAAGGATATGAAAGTTGCTATAGTAGAAGACGTTGTTACTACCGCAAGTTCGACGATTATGGCTATAGAAGCGTCAGAAGCAAATAATCTCATAGTTCAAGAAATAATTTGTCTTGTAGACAGAGAAGAAGGTGGAAAAGAAATTCTTGCTGAGAAAGGGTATAAACTTAAATCGCTGTTCACAAAAACTACACTCCTCAAAGAGTGATAAAACTATTAAGTATTTTTTGATTTTATAAATCGAAAGATTTTCAAAAAATGATAGAGCCTATTGAATTTAAAGAAAATTTTTGGGAATCTATTGATTTTTATCATGAAAAAGGTTGGACAGACGGACTGCCTGTAATTCCTCCAACCAAAGAAATGATAGAAAGTTTCCTTGATTCGGGTGGAATTACAGAAGGACAGATAGTTTTCGAAGTACCTGAAAGAAAAAGAAGTGTTAGTGCTGAAAAGATAGCAATCAATGCAATTTTGGCAGGTTGCCTACCAATTTATATGCCTGTAATTATCTCGGCACTCGAGGCAATGGCAGACCCAGAATATAATATTCATTCAAGTGCATCTAGTACAGGTGGAGCAGCTCCTTTTATTCTTATAAACGGTCCAATCCGTTCTGAAATATCCCTTAATTCAGGAACAAATTTTTACGGACCTGGTACTAGAGCTAATGCATCAATTGGTAGAGCAATAAGATTGATTTTAATTAACTGTTTAGGCGCAAAGCCTGGTCTTATGGATCGTTCTACACAAGGGAATCCCGGAAAATACAGTTTAACTTTTGGAGAAAATGAAGAACTGAGCCCATGGGAGCCACTAAGTATGGAATTAGGCTTTAAAAAAGAAGAAAGCACGGTAACACTACTAGCAACAGAAGGACCTCACAATATTCAAAACCATTATGGGCAGTCAAAGGGAATTTTAGATACTGCTTGTCATACCATGTCTTCTCTTGGGAGTATGAGTGAAGGACAAAGTTTCTTCGTTTTTTCTCCTGAACATGCAAAAATTATTAGTGAAGAATATAAGACTAAACAAGAAATAAAAGAGTATATTTTTGAGAATGCTAAAATATCTGAGGATATTCTTATAGAATCTGGAAAAATTAATAATAACGGATGGGCTGATGAAAAAGGAAATGTGAGACATGCTCTTACTCCAGATGATATCTTTATTGTTGTTGCTGGTGGAGAAGCGGGCGGACATTCATCTTGGGTCCCCTCATGGAGCAGAAGAAGAAATGGAATAACAGTTACCAAAAAAATACTATCTTCAAAATCTCGACTTTTACAGACGTACTAGGAGAAAAAAATGAATGGAAATAAATTTCCTATATTTGATCCAACAGTAGAAATGAATACAAATGAAGAGAACCCCGCAATAAGAAAATCCGATTTAAACAAAAAAAAATGCGGCCTTCTTTGGAATTCAAAAATAGGCGGCGATAAACTCATGCATTTTGTCCTTGCGGAACTCGAAAAAAAGGGCATAACACCATCTGAAATAGTAGAATTAAAAAAAGAATACGATACACGTCCCGCTAAGAGAAAGATGTATGAAGAGATGGCAGAAAAATGTGATTTTGTAATCACAGCTGTCGGTGATTGAGGATCTTGCTCATCGTGCAGTGTGCACGATGGAATAGAGCTAGAAAAACTCGGAATACCAACAGCTGTGATATGTACTGAACCATTTCGGAATACTGCGGAAGTAGTTGCAAAAATAAGGGGAATGGAAAACTATCCTATAGCATACATTCCACATCCTGTAGGGAGTTTAAATGAAGATCAACTAAGAGAACGTGCAAAAGAAGTCACTCCCAAAATTCTTAAAATACTCACTTAAACCAAATTATTTTCCAGAGCTTTTTTCAAAAAATTCTCTTATCGCTGCTTGATCATCATTACCAAAACCAAGTGCCGAGGTAGATTTAAAAACTTGCCATGCAAGTGCAGCAAAATTAGTAGGCATGTTCACATGAGACGCCATCTCAGCCACCAAACCTAAATCCTTTTTCATAAGATCAACTTTAAACGTTGGAGTATAGTCTTTATTTGCAAGGGCATCCCCTTTCAAATCAAAAACTCTGGGATGAGAACTAGTTTTAAAGTAATCAATCATTTCCACTGGATCCAAGCCAGATTTCATTCCTAAAACTAATCCTTCAGAAATAGCACACATAAATATAGAAAATATTTGATTCGCTACCAGTTTCATCTTCAAGGCAGTACCATTTTCTCCAAAATAATGTACAGTTTTTCCAAGCGTTTCTAAAACATCCTTATTTTTTTCAAAAGCGTTTTTATCACCCCCAACCATAACGTGAAGATCCCCAGTAATAGCCTGTGGCTCACTTCCCCCTACTGGAGTATCTAGAAAAATGACTCCTCTTTTTTTAGCTTCCTCAGCTACTTCGCAACTTCCTTCAGGTGAGATTGTAGAAAAATCAAAACAAACCGTCCCTTCAGATGCAGTCGATAATGCCCCACTACTTGAAAGATATGTCTCTTTGACATGTTCTGTTCTGGGAACAGAACTACAAATCACATCAACATTTACAGCTGCTTCTCCTGCACTAGAAAAAACTTCGACACCAAAACTCGAGGCATTGTCTCTAGCTTTTTGAGCTGGATCAAATCCATTAACAGTATAACCAGCATCCACTAAATTTCGTGCCATAGCTCTACCCATAGTTCCTAAACCTAAATATGCAATCTTTTTAGACATCCACTAACCTTTCCATAAGAATGATATGAAAATGAAAAAAGAACTTTAAAATTATGAAAAATACTCTCTATTATCTTTAGAGAAAGTCTATACCAATAAAAAATATCTGTATTTACACTAGATTATCTTACTCTAGCTCCATCAGAGTCAAAAACGTAAAGACGATCTTTAGGAAACTGAACAGCGACAAGATCTCCAGATTGAATTTCTGTCGAGCCTTCTACGACCGCTATTAGGTGACGATCAGAATCATGAGCAAAATATAATAAAGTATCTTTTCCCATAGGTTCTACCAAAGTAACAGATAACTTAATATCAGAATCACTATCACTTACTTTAATACTTTCAGGCCTAACACCAATACAATGACTTCCCTCTCTTAGACCTTCTAATTGTGGCAAATCTAGAGATAGACCACATCCTTCAAAAACAAAAGACTCTTGAGAGGAATTTCTTCTAATCTGTCCATCAATCAAGTTCATAGATGGACTGCCAAAAAAGTCAGCAACGAAATAAGAACTTGGATCACCATAAATTTCCATAGGTGTCCCCTGTTGTTCAATTTCACCTGCACGCATAACAACAATTCTATCTGCAAGAGTCATCGCCTCTTCTTGATCATGAGTAACATAAACAAATGTTTTCTTAAGTTCCTGATGTAATCGGTCAATTTCTGCTCTCATTTCTCTCCGAAGTTTCGCATCCAAACTAGAAAGTGGTTCATCTAGAAGAAATGATCCTGGCTCAGTAATTAATGTTCTAGCTAACGCAACTCTTTGTGCCTCACCACCAGAACATTGGGATGGTAATTTATTAAGTAACGGTGTTATATGAACCATTTCGGCGACTTCCTCTACCCTTTTTTTTCTTTTGTCTAATGGCATTTTTTTCATACGAGGGCCAAATTCTATATTCTCAAAAACCGTCTTATGTGGAAATAAGGCATGACTTTGGAAAACCATTCCTAAATTTCTATCCTTAGGATCTAGATCGTTAACTATGACATCATCAATAATAACCTCTCCCGCAGTAGGCTCTTCAAAACCTGCAATCATTCTTAATGTTGTAGTTTTTCCACATCCAGAAGGTCCAACCAAAACTATAAACTCCCCTTCTTGAATAACTAAATCTAAATTTTTAACTGCTTCAATATTTTGCCCGAAAACTTTACGCAAACTTTTCAATTCTATCTGAGACATTGGATTACCTCTTCACCATTCCAAAAGTAAAACCTCTAACGAGATGTTTACGAATAAAAATTCCTATTAGCATTAATGGAAATGTAATACCTACCGCAAGAGCAGATTGCGTTCCATACATCCTACCTTCAGTTGAACCCTCATATTTACTTAATTGAACAGGCAATGTCACTACATCAACTTTAGATAGAATAAATGACATTAAATATTCACTCCAAGTTAGAATAAGAATAAACATAAATGTGGCAACAACCCCAGAACGAACAAGTGGAAAAACAACCTCTACAATTGTCCTCCATCTAGTAGCCCCTAACAGTTCTGCTGCTTGTTCTATCTCTCTTGGCACTTCATCTATAAAACTTTTGGTCATCCAAACTGCATAAGGAAGAGTTGTAATGAAATAGATTAAGACAAGGCCTGTAACACTATCCATAAGATTAAGAGTCGTATAATACAGAGTTAAAGGCGCAGCTACTACTATAGGCGGAATCATTCTGAGCATCAGCAACTGAAACATCCGAACTTCAGATAAAATTTGGAAACGAGAGACCCCGTAAGCGATAATCGTTCCAAAAGCAACTGTTAAAGAGGTAGAAATCAAGGCTATCAAAAGACTATTTCCAAAAGCTTTCCAAGCTTTATTCATTGAAACTGATTCAGGTCTGGCATCTTTCGCTTTATCGTAAATCTGTGTTGCCTCCTTAACTGTTTTTTCTCCGATGCCCCAAACTTCTCGATAATTTTCCAGTGTTGGCTCTTGTGAAACATAAACTACAGGCCAAGAAGTCCATTGATGTGCGGGTTTGAAAGAAGTTGCTACAATCCAAAAGATTGGGAACCCAGCAATTAACGTCCATATCCCTAACATAAAATATCGAAATATTGGATACCTCGACTTTTTGATGTACTTAATCATTAAATACTAACTCCCGGAACTATGAACTGAATAAAGTGTATCCATCGACTGTTTTTCTTTTCTAAGAATTCTAATTGCAAAAAGAATCACAAAAATCATTATTATCATAACAACATATGAAGTAGCAGCAGCTTTGGAAATATCAAAAAACTGCCATGTTATCAGATACAGATAAATAGGAATTGTTTCTGTAGCTGAGCCTGGTCCTCCTTGAAGTAAACCCCAAGTTTTTGGAAATTCAGCCATTGCTTCAAGAAATCTAAGAATTAAGGCCAAAAAGATCACTGGTCTTAAAAGTGGCAATTGGATTTCCATAAAGATTTTAAGACGATTAGCTCCAAGTATACGAGCCGCCTCCAAAGGTTCTTTTGGTATAGAAGATAAACCTGCGATTAATATAATAAATGTAAAGGGAGTCCAATTCCATATTTCTAGCATGACAACTGTAAAAATTGCAAAATCAGGATTAGAAAGCCAAGTAAATCTCATCTCAGTTCCAAAAATCGTACTTAAAAAACCATTGATAGGTCCAGCTCTATAAAGAAGCATGTCACAAGTGTAGGCGATTACTATAGGCACGGTTAACATAGGTAGAATGAAAACTATATAAAAGAACCCATGTCCGCGAAAAGGCCTATACATTAAAAGTGCAAGAATCAAACCAAAGACGAAACATCCTATGGTCGATAAACTCGCAAAAAGCAGAGATCTTGCAACAGCCCAAAAAAAACGCTTATCTTGGAGTGCCTCTTGAAAAAGCTCAATGCCTACGTATTCTGCAGCGGACCAACTTGAAAGATAAATTGTCCACGAATGAAACGCAAAATATAGCTGAAGAATAAAAACAGGCAACAAAAAAAGAGCGAGGCAAACTAAAGGACTTAAAAGTGTCCACTTAAAAAGTCTTATTCCTGAGGAACGACTAGAAATTTTTTGAAGATCACTTGCCTGACCTGGAATTGATTGTGCCATTTTAGATTCTTTATATTATCTGTGATATGTGTACCTGGTTTAAGCCAAGTACACATATTCAACAGAAAAAACTAGTCAAGAATTAATGCATCAGATTATGATGGAACATTAACCTTAGGCATCATTCCTTTGTAATAAGGAATTTCCTTTTTAATTGTTCGTTTTCCTATCTTACGAACAATTTTTGACCAACGGGATTGCATATCTTGTAGAGCTTGTTTCCCAGATTTTTGGCCGTTATAAGCTTCAGAGAGATTCTTGTCCACTGCTTCTTTAAATTCATGATATCCAGTCAAATAAGGAGGTGGAGTGGTCACTTGTAGACAATCATGTACTGCCTTCATCCCCTGTTTAGTGTATACGTCTAGCGTACTTTTAGCATTCATATGTCCAGGATGCCATGGATCGTGGAAAGTCATAGTTGGGTGACCAACAACACTTGTGCTATTTTTTAAGGTGCTCATATAAAGAGCCCAATGCGCTGCCTGTCTTTTTCTAGGACTATATTTATTAACCACAATTCCCATTACCGGTGCAGAAAAAGCTCTATGAATCAACTTTCCTGAAAATTTAGACCCTGGAACTAAACCATAATAAAATTTCCCGCGAGTTGGAGATTTAGCAGTTGGACTTTCTATTTTCGCAATTATTCCATCCCAATACTGACATGAGAATATTTTTCCACCAACTAATCTCGGTATCATCTGAGGCGAACCCCAAGCAGAGGCTTCTGGATGAGAAACTTGTTTAAGTGCAAGAAAAGTATCAATAGCATAATGCGCAGCAGGAGTAGTCAATTGAGGCTCTGCATCATCAGTAATAGGAAACCCGCCAGCAGCATATAAATACTGCCAAAACCAAAAACTACTATTAGCTTTATCTCTTAAACCACCCCAGCCATACAATTCTTTGTCTGGTCGGTGAAAAAACTTAGCCATTTCAAGCTCATCTTCAAACGTTACTGGCCATTTTAGTTCTTTCCCATGTTTATCCGCAAACTTCTTTCTTTCATCAGGATCATCAAAAAGATCTTTTCTTATAAAATGTGGACAAACGTTACCGTCAGTTGGCATAGCATAAGTAACACCTTTATACTGCATAAATTTTTCAAAGTTCCCCACCATCTTTAAGTCAAAATTGGCATCCTTCATATAACCATCAAGAGGTTCAGCAAGACCAGCTGCTACAAGCGAAGGAATCATCATTGATTCAACATGGAAAATGTCAAACTTTCCTGAACGACTTATTGCTTCAGCCATTGCACGCTGAGGAATAAGAAGATTTGGCACATCATTCACTTTTGCCATATAACTACCAGTTGCTTTTTGATATTCTTTATTTAATTTAGGATAGTTTCTCCAATACAAAGACCACATCATTCCATTCATTGCAGCCGGCTGTAGTCTCTTAGCTGAACTAATAATTTTATCTTCCTCTGGTCCAGCTGAAGCCGTTCCTACTTTCCCAAGTAAACCTGAACCAACAGCGGCCGCCCCTAAACCTGCTTTTAAAATATTACGTCTTTTGATTTTTTTGTTTGCCATTAAGAATCCTCCGGAAAAAAGTTGACTGGCATCTAAACCCGAGTAAAACTACTAATACGGATTTGTTAAAAAACATAAAAATATCTTCTATATTTTAAAGCGTATGTAAATCATAAAACGTAGTCAAGTATCTAAAATAACACCTAATTTTCAGAAATCCTGATGATAAATATCTTTCGCAAATCGTATAAATCGTCTAACATGCCTCAAAATATAAATATCTTAATTTAAATGTATAAAATCAAAATTACGAGGATTGAAAGATGCCAAAAATTCAGGTCAATGATGTAGAGCTTTATTATGAAGAACACGGTCAAGGAACACCCGTTATTCTAATTCATGGTCTAGCTGGAGATTGCAGTGCATGGAACGCACAAATAGAAAGACTCAAACCTCACTTTCGAGTTATTCCTTATGACAACCGCGGGGCAGGAAGGAGTTCAGCTCCAGATTATCCATATACAACAGCAAAATTTGCTGAAGATACCATAGGTTTAATGGACGCACTTGGTATTAGTGAACCCGCGCACATTATTGGAAGATCTATGGGTGGTGCTGTAGCACAAGAAATTGCACTCGGTTATCCAGAACGCACAAGAAGCATGATAATCACAGCATCATTTGGAAAGTTAGATAGGTATGGATATCAAATTTTGCACAATATAAATGAAGTTGTAAAAAATCAGGGGTATGCTCTTGCATCAAAAATTCAATCTTTATGTTTTTTCCCTCCTACTTATTTTAATGAGAATGAAGAACAAATGCTTAAATTTGAAGAAGGTCTAGCGATCACAGACAGACCTATTCATGGTTATACAAATTCAACTTATGCATGTTTAAATCATGATGCATTGGACAGACTACCGGAAGTTAAATGTCCTACTCTTGTAATGGCAGGTGGGCAGGATGTCTTATGTTCCACAGATGCTTCTAGAGAAATTGCAGAAAAAATTCCTAACTGCAAATTAAAGGTTTATGAAGAAGCTAGTCATTTCTTCTTAATTCAATGTTTTGAAGAGTCTATGAAAGATATAGAAGAATTCCTTTTAGAGAACTAGATTAATTTCATAACAATCAAAATTCCACCTGAAACAATGAAAACGGTTCCAATTAAAATTGGAACCGTTACTCTTTCAACATCTCTTAGAAGAAGCCAACTCATAAATAGAGCAAAAAAAGGTGCCGTGGCCGAAAGTGGTGAAACGACTGTCAGATCTCCATAAACAAGTGCAGCATAATGACTCAAAAATGCGAGAGTATTAATTAAACCACTCATCCCATATAGCCACCACGATCTACCCCAAGAGAGATCAGGTTTATTTTCTTTACTTGAAAATAAACTTAAGAACCAAAGGAAGAACAACCCTGAGATACTAGTAATTGTTATTCCAAGAATTGGAGAAGGAACGATGTCTACACCTAATTTTCTAAAAATATTTGAGACCGAAAAACCAAGAACTGACATAATTGGCAGTAAAAGTGAAATTCTCCTCCACTCTATGTCCTTCTTAGTTTTCAATGAAAGAGTAGCACCACCAACAACAACTAGTAATGTTCCTAGCCAAATATAAGGTCCTGGTCTCTCTCCTAAAAATAAAAAAGCAAAAAAAGCAGAAAAGAGAGGATTCATCGAAAGCATTGGGGAAGCCCTTGAAACTCCCAACTGATGAATAGCTCTAAACATAAACAGACGACCAAGAGAAGGACCACTTAATCCACTTAAAGCAAATAGAAGAAAGGCTTTCGGATTCCACCAACTATCTTGCCACAATATAAAAGTTGCCAAGCATAACCACGGAATATTTACAATTAGTCCAATAACTACACCAGTAAATGCAGAACCGTGATTTTGTGCTCTTCTAACTATAAGACTAAAAGTCGCTGCGCCAACTGCAGTAGTTAGAGCATAAAAAACAGATAATAAATTATCAGTCACAGGATTTTTTCTTTCTTTCGAGAAAAAACATCAGTTCTAATTAAAAATAATAGGAAACACAGTCAGAACTTATTATGCTATAGACTCACATCACAAGGGGAGAAATTAAAAAATGTCATTACAAATGACCCGCGCCCTTGAGTTAAAGAACGAAGAACTGTTGTAAATCCAAACATCTGTCTTAGTGGAACAGTAACTTCTATAATTTTAAAGTGACCTTCACCTAGACCATCCTTTATATCAGAAACATTCCCATTTCTAGTATTTAATTCACTAATCACACCACCTAAGTGTTCTTCTAAAGTTGCAACTTCTACTTTCATAATTGGTTCAAGAAGTTGTCCCGATGCATTATTACAAGCATTATTAAAAGAAAGAGATGCAGCTGCAGAAAAAGCAAATTCACTGCTCTTTTCTGGAATATATTCCATATCGAGAATGTCAACTTTTATGTCAATTAATGGATATCCTGCGAGTATTCCGCCTGAACATGAAGATCTGATAGCCTCTTCCGTTGCATTAACAATACCTTCTGGAATCAAGGAGACATCATTCTCGAAATTAATTTGAATACCTTTTCCTGGTGTTGGCTCAACTCTAATATGTAATTTTGCGTATTGTGTTTTTCCTCCGATAATTTTATTAAATACACATTCATCATCCGCTATGCTACAAAGTGTTTCTCTAAAAACGACCCTCGGTTCACCAACTCGTATTTGAAGACCAAATTCATCAATTAATCTTCTACTCAGAACATCTAAATGTAATTCCCCCATTCCACTCATAACTATCTGACCAGATTCGTTTTCTGATTCAACAATAAAAGTTGGATCCTCTAACATTAATTTCTTAAGAGATTCGTGAAGTTTCTCTAAATCAATAGTCTCTTTTGGTTCAACTGCTATTGAAATCACAGGTTCAGGCGGGGAAATAGATTCAAAAGAAACAGGAGAATTTAAATCACAAAGCGTATCTCCTGTGAGAGTCTCTTTTAACCCTAAAACTGCAATAATATCACCAGGACCTATTTCCTCTACTCTCTCTCGTTTGTCTGAATACATTCTAAAAATTCTAGAAAATTTTTCTTTTTTTCTTCTTGTCGGATTCCAAACCAGATCCCCAACTTTTGCCTGACCACTATAAACACGGATAAAACTAAGGCGACGATTTTCGTGTAATGCAACTTTAAAAACTAATGCCGAGAAAGGTTCTTCAATCGAAGATAAACGAACTGCTTCTGACAACTCGTCCTCTTCTGGAACAATACCTATAACTGGAGGTATTTCTTCTGGTGATGGAAGAAATTTCACGATACCATCCAATAGTGGTTGAATCCCCAAACTTTTTAGTGAGGAACCTACAAAAACTGGAACTACTTCATTAGCGATCACTCCCTTTTTAATCGCTACCTCTATTGAATGATTTTCAACATCTTTCCCTTCAAGATAATTTTCTAAAATAGCTTCATTATAATCTGACGCGACTTCAATTATTTCATTTCTTAATTCAAAAACTTTTTCTTTCAATTCTTCATCAATAGGTCTATATTTAATTTTCTGAATTTCATTACTTTCCCAAGAGATAATCTGATTATTAAGAATGTCTATTTGCCCCCGAAAATCATCGGCTTCTCCATCTGGGAATTGCATTAACACAAATTTTTTTGAAAATTTTTGTTTGACCATTTCTAACGTTCTTAAGAAATCTGCTCCAATCCTATCTATCTTGTTTATATATACAATCCGAGGCACTTTAAATTTATCTGCTTGAGCCCAAACCGTTTCACTCTGCGCTTCTACGCCCTCAACACAACTAAAGATGGCAATTGCACCATCGAGAACTCTCAAACTCCTTTCAACCTCAACAGTGAAATCAACATGTCCAGGGGTATCAATTATATTAATTTCATGACCTGTCCAAATACATGAAATCGCAGCAGAAGTAATGGAGATTCCACGTTCTTTCTCTTGTATCATCCAATCGGTAGTGGCCGTGCCTTCATCCACTTTACCAATCCTATGAACTGCACCAGAGCAAAACAACATTCGCTCTGTTGTTGTAGTTTTACCTGCATCAATGTGAGAAATAATTCCGATGTTTCTTCTATTTGATAGAATCGGTCTTTTCATAAAGAAAGTAATCCAAAAAAATAAATTTTTCTAAGACTAAAAAGTTTTATACAATTTAATCGCTATAAAAATTTGCATGATAATTGATACTATCAGATAAAATAAAAAAAATTATACTCTTTCTATTTAACAAGGTTTTTATCCATTGTTTATGTACAACAAGAAATTTTTATTTTTGATCTCTGCTTTGCTACTGTTTCTTGTAAACTGTAGTTACTCTAGTTTACAAACACAGATCTCAGAGAAACAAAACATTAAAGAATGGTTCTTAAGTACAAAATATGGGTCAGTGGAGTCCTCTATTACTTGGCCCTCTGACAATAATCCTTATCCATCCCTTTTGATGATTCAGTCTTCTGATAGAGACAATCAGAAAAATACAAAAGAATTACTCTCATTAATAGGTTATCCGATTATCGCTATGAGCATTTCTCTACCTGGCATTGGAAATTCTACAGGTCCTCATGATTTTGGAGGAATGAAAAGTGTAGAATCTATAAAAAAAGCTATTAATTATTTAGTTAAAATTAATAACAATCAAAAAAAAATTATTTTTCTTTATGCCAATGGATTTGGAGCTAATGCTGCCATTATCGCGGCAAGCAAAGTTTCTAACGTTGAACTACTTATTTTAGAAAATGGGATTTTTGAACCCCAAAAAATTATAAAGAAAAGTCCTGAAAATATAAAAATCAGACTGAAAAAATTTTTATTAGACAAAGAATACAAAACAATTTTTCGTTCTTCTTTACATGAAATAGACAAAAATCAAGCCCCTATCTTCATTATAAGAAATATTAGAGGAAAGAATTACGAATTAGAACAACATAATGAACTCGTTAAATCTCTCAAAATGAAAAAGAAGAAATACAAAATATTAGATATTAGTGAAAAAAGTAAAAGTTTGATTTTTCAAAAATTGATTATCAAAAAAAGAGTTGTCCCGATAATAGAGAAATACTTTAAAAAAGAAATTAAATTTAATTATCAAAAAAATTAATCTTGCAAAGAAGTCAAACGATTAATTCTTTCTGAAAAAGGGGGATGAGTATAAAAGAAAATTTTTAAAAACAATGATGGACTTGGATCGCAATAGTTTCTAACACAAATCTTTTTCAAAATCGTGATTAAATACTTTGGTCGCGAGACATGCTTAAATGCAAAATAATCACAAGCAAATTCGATCTCTCTAGAAACTCTCAACAACATTGGTGAAATCAAGAAATTTAACACCGAAAAAAAAACTAGAAAAATTCCGACAGTATTTGCAGAAGAAATATCTGCTCCATTGCTATAAAAATAAAAGAACTCTGTACTTAATAAAAGTTTAAAAAAATAAACAAAAGCTACAAAACTTATTATCTTATAGATACAAAAAAATAAATTGTGTGAAAAAAATTGATGTGCAAGTTCATGAGCTACAATACATTCAATTTCTTCAGGATCATATTCTAGTATGTTTTCAGTAATTACTATTTTACGAGTAGGACCAAACCCAGAAACGAATGCATTCGCATAATCCCCATGCTTTTTAGTCTTCATCACCCAAATATAATTTTGACCTTTAAATCCAACTTTTTTTTGTAAGGTCAATAATAAATTTTCAATTTTTGTATCAGACAATTTTTCAAAATTAAAGAACAAAGGAGCAATTATTGTTTGTCCAAACAAAAAGATAAAAACAAAAAAACAAGAAATCAAGATTGAAAAAAATAACCACCAGTAATCAGGGGTTTCTTGAATACAAACTAAAAGAACCCCACTTGCAAGCGAACCAAATAATAAAACTAAAATAAAAGACTTAATCTGATTAATAAACCAAAGAAAAAAAGTTTCATTAGAAATCCCAATTTTCCTAGGTAATTTGAAACTTTGTTTAATTTCAAAAGGAAAACTTAAAAATGTTCTCAAAACAAAATAAATAGCAAAGTAGCATGCACCAGAAGAAAAAGGACCAAGTTCGAAAAGATTTTCATCTTGTTTAAGAAAAAAAAGAACAAAAAGAAGTGTATAAAAAAATAAAACTAACGATGAAATCAACGACAAAAACACCTTTTCATTTTGATACTTTTTGGCCAAAATTAATTTTTCACTTTGTTCATATATTCTGTTTTCCATCTTATAAAACTTTCCTGAAAAATTGATGCAAAAGAAAAAATATTCACAAAAGATCGCGGAAACTTTCAATTAATAAATTTAATATATAATATTAGCGAATATGAAATGAAAAAATTAATTAATACCATTTATAAATATGATAAATAAAATTGCCAAAGTTATAGTTCTAGGTTGTGGGACCTCAACCGGTGTGCCTGCAATAGGTTGTGATGATCCGGTTTGTCTTTCTGACAATCCCCGTAATAAAAGATTACGACCAAGTATTGTAATACAAACAGATGTATCTACCCTTCTTGTAGATACAAGTCCTGATTTAAGACAACAGGCTTTAGAGCACAATCTAAAGAAGATTGACGCAGTTATTTACACACATTTCCACGCAGATCATACCTTTGGGATAGACGACTTAAGAGTTTTCAATATGATTATGAAAAAAACTATCCCATGCTATGCATATGACAATACGCTTAAGGTACTTAGACAAAATTTTGAATATATATTCGGGGAAAATAATCAACACAAAGGATTCAAGCCTCGTTTAACTTTAAATCAAATTAACGATGAACTCTTTGAAGCTGCAAATTTTAGTATAATACCAATAGAACTAGACCATGCAGGAACAAAAGTGATGGGAATACGAATAGGTGATTTTGTATATGCAACTGATTGCAGTAGTATCCCTCAATCTTCTTTAGAAAAAATGAAAGGTGTCAAAACTCTAATTATTGATGCTCTTCGCCATAGACCACATCCATCTCATCTTACGGTAGACCAAGCTGTTGAAATCTCAGAATTTCTCTCTCCTGAAAAAACCTATTTTACTCATACAAATTATGAACTCGAGTATGAGGAGACCAATAGAAATCTTCCTAATAATATAAAAATGGCTTATGACGGTCTTTGTTTCGAGATTAATCTTTAGTACCCACAGACTTCTCTTCTGCTAAATCAAAGAAAAGAGAATAACCAGCATAGCAGTATGGGACAAAAAGAACTGAGATTAAGGTATGCAGAATTATTTGTGAGAAAAAAGAAGAGCCAATAATTGAAGAGAGGAATAACAATAAGAAAACAGTAAAAATATAATAAACGACAACTAGCTTAAATATTTTAAGTTCGGAATTTTTAGATAAAAGTTTAGCTTGTTCAAAAGAATTCTTCAGATTTGTCTGCTTTAACAATACGTAAAATGTACAAAAATAAAAGCGAATAAAAGGTACGATCGCAGCAAAAATAACTAAAGAGAACGAAAGGAGTAAAGTGAAACCGCTGATTCCCAAAAGAGAAGCTACAAGAAGATTAACAAAAATAAGTACTAAAACTATAAAAATTTGCAACCCAAAATAATACGCAAAATCAACTAAAACCACCTTTTTAAGACAAGTAAAACTTAACGAGAAATCCCAGAAAATTTCCTCTCCTTTCCTTTGTAATTCTAATCTTAGAATTACAAGTATAAAAATATAAACCGAAACTACTCTTAATATCACTTGAGAAAAAAGCCATTTACAGATTAAAAAAAGAGAAATATCCGATCTGTCTCTAACAATAGATGCAATCTCTGGCTGAATGGAATATGCTACTATCGCAATTGGCAAAGTAATCGAAACCACCACCAAAGTTGTTTGATTGAAACTATCAAAAAATGCATTTAATCCAAATTTAAAATAATGTAGAATCTGATTTGTTTCTTTTTGATCTTGCATATAATCCCTTATTCATAACTCTTTTTAAAAACTCATAAGTAAGATATACAAAGTTGCCCTTAAACATATTACAAAGATACACTAGTGTTTGTTTTTTTTCAGCCTCATTTTTATTTTATGGGTTTTTAAAATATCTAGATTTTCTTTTGTTGAAGCTACTTCGAGACTAACATAGGATTGAAAATAAATTTGCAATTAATTCATTTAATAGAAAAAATAGGCAATAAATCCATTTATATCATTGAAAAAACTGGCAATTCAGTAATTTTTCTTTTTTTGGTGATTTCGTTTCTATTTCGTTCCAAATTTAAGACACGACTTTTTATTAAACAAATTTATGATATTGGTTTCGGTTCAGTTCTAATTGTTATGCTAACAGGTCTTTTTACTGGAATGGTTTTAGCACTTCAGGGGTTTTATACACTCCAAAAATTTGGTTCTGAGAGCCTATTAGGTCCTGCAGTTGCACTAAGTCTTATAAGAGAATTAGGGCCAGTTCTTACTGCTCTAGTAGTAACTGGAAGAGCTGGTTCTGCTATGGCAGCCGAAATTGGAATCATGGTTATTACAGAACAGGTTGACGCTCTAAAAAGCATGGCTGTGGAACCACTTAAACAACTAGTTTTACCAAGAATTCTTTCTGGAGTCTTAGTTTTTCCGCTTCTAACCGCAATGTTCAATTTGATTGGAATTTTTGGTGGATACTTAGTTGGGGTGAAGTTATTAGGATTGAATTCGGGAGTTTATTTTGGTGAAATGGCCTCAAAAGTTGAGATGAGTGATTTGATGGGTGGTTTTTGGAAATCTCTTGCATTTGGTCTTTTAGTAGTATGGATATGCACCTATAAAGGTTATAACTGTGGGCACGGAGCCGAGGGAGTTAGTAAAGCAACAACTTCTGCAGTTGTAATGTCGTCTGTTATTATTTTGATTAGTGATTATTTTTTAACCTCAATGTTTTTCCGTTAATCAGTCAAGGGGGTTTAAATTGAAACAACGTAAAATCGATTTATCTGTCGGAGTTTTTTTTATGATTGGGATAGCATCCTTGGTCTACCTCTCTGTACATCTAGGAGAACTGGATTTTTTTGTTTCAGACACCTACGTAGTCAAGGCAAAATTTGAAAGTGTTACTGGTCTAAGGAATGGCGCTGCGGTTGAAATGTCCGGAGTACCAATCGGCAAGATTACAAAAATAGAACTTAAAGATGAGGAAGCTCTAGTAACTTTAAAGCTAAATAAATCAATTCAGCTTTCTGAAGACGCAATAGCTTCTATAAGAACAAAAGGAATTCTAGGTGCAAAATATTTAAGTATTAGTCAAGGTGGCGCTGAAAAAAGAATCAATGCAGGAGGAATTATTCGAGAAACTGAGCCTCCTCTTGATTTTGAGAAACTAATTGGAAAATTCATTTTTGGAAAAGTTAAATAACTTATATAATTTCTTGACATGTTTCCAAGTTATTTTTTGTATAAAAATTAAAGGACAGAAATGAAATCTTTACCTTTTATTTCAATATTAATTCCTATTCTACTAGTTTTTTCTGTTCCGAGTATTGTCTTTTCTGGTCAACCAAAGAATCAAATAAGAGGAAGTATTAATAATTTAAAGTTTGTCTTAGATAACCCATCATTAAAGGGCACCCATAATTCCTCCGAAAGAAGAAAACGATTAAGAATGATTTTTGAGGAACGATTTGACTTTAATGAGATGGCTAAAAGGTCTTTATCGAGAGCTTGGCGTAAGAGAACAAACAAAGAGAAAAAAGAATTTCTCTATTCATTTAAATACCTTTTAGAAACTACATATATAGGAAAAATAGAGAGATATGATGGTCAAACAGTTCAATTTGTCAAGGAATCAATTGACGGCAACTATGCAAAAGTAAAAACTTTGGTTATTACCAAGGATCAACCTATAAGAGTTTATTATAAAATGCATAAGAAAAGAGAGAATTGGTTAGTATACGATGTAATAATAGAGGGAGTTAGTTTGATAAAAACATATAGAGATCAATTCAAATCAATTCTTAATAGATCATCCTTCTCCGATTTACTTGATAAAATGCGTGCAAAGCAATTTGAAAATTAGATAGGGTTAAAAGTTTTCTAGTTTAGGTAACCTTAGAGCTAAGAGAAGCCCAAGAGTCCCAAAGAAAATGCAAGTAAAAGGCATAACCGTAAGTATTCCAAAGTAGTCTGCAATTACCCCAATAAATGGCATAGTCATACTTGAACAAAACCATACTACACCTAACATAAAACTACTTGCTAAGGCTGCATGTTCTGGAATCATTTCCTGTGCGTATGTTACAGAAACTCCCATCTGAGAGTAAAAAGCTGCTCCTGAAAGAATTAAAAAAAGTAATCGAACAAAAAAATCATCAGAGTAAAGTGAAATTCCTAAGCATGGTGTCCCTATTAAAAGTGATAGAATTATTACTAATCTTCGACCAAAAAGATCTGAAAAATAACCACCACAAATTCCTCCAATCGCAGCGGCAAACAAAAAGAAAGAAATAGAAAAACCACCATCTGCAAAAGAATTTCCCTTTTCTATTAAGTAAATTGACAAATAAAAAGAAATAGACATAGTAACAACTGTACGAAAATAATTAATAAACCAAAGTCCCATTAAAGAACGAAAGACTGTCCCTAGAGATCTTAGATCAATCGGATTTTTCTCAGATTTTTCTTTTTTAACATCCTGTCCCGTATCTAAATTTAAAAATAGCAATAAAAATCCAATTAAAAAAACAACAATACAAGTATAAGGTAGCCTTTCAACGCCAAATTTTGTGACTACAAAGGTGGCCATGGCAGCACCAAGACTAACTCCCATCCTCCCGCCGGCAATGTAGATAGAAACTCCTAGCCCTTTCCTTTGGCCTGAAAATTGCACTGCTCTAACTGAAGCTATGGGATGAAAACAGGCAGAGCCCAAACCTGCTATAAAAAGCAATAAAAATAATATCGGGATGCTATTAACGGTCGTAGCAAAAGCAATTAATCCACCTAGAACGGGACCTATCGCTAGCAACCAATTCTTTTGAAATCTGTCTGCAATCATTCCAAAGATAGGTTGCCCAAGGGCACCCGTAGCTGCAAGAGTCGGACCAAGGAATCCGACTAAAGAGAGAGGAATATTTAGCATTTCTTTTAAAATAGGGATAATCGGAGATAAAAACCCAAAACAACTATCATTAGCAATATGCGCTATAACAAGAAAAGATAATTTTTTTCGTTGAAAAATAGGTTTTGTTTTTATAACTGCTGATTTATCAGGTTGCAAAAAAACCTCTTATTCAGAATCATTCTTAATAAAGGTAGAAATACTTGAAAGAATTTGATCTATTTTACCTATATCACTACCTCCCCCCGCTTGCGCAAAATCAGGACGCCCTCCACCTTTTCCTCCAAGACCAGACGCAATTTTGCCAACTAATTTACCTGCATGGACACGATCCAAAATATCTTTTGTAACCCCTGCAGCAATGGATATTTTCTCATCCAAAACTGAAATAATAACTACAACTCCACTTTGAATTTTTGATTTCGAGAAATCAATCATCTTTCTTAGTTCTTTAGAATCAATTCCATCATGACGAACTGCAACTAATCGAATTCCATCAATTTCTTGACAATTTTTAATTTGTTTCTCTAACTCAGATGTTGATTCTTTAGTCCTTATAGAACTCAATTCTTTTTCAAGATATTTAGAACGTTCCAATAATTCTTCAACTCTTTTGATTTCTTCATTTGGTGAAGATTTCAGAATCTGTCGAATTGCATTTAACTTTTTTTGTTCATTCCTTGTATTTAAAAAAGCAGATTCTCCTGCCAATGCTTCAATTCTTCTTACACCTGATGCAACACTGCTCTCTTGAGTAATTCTGAAGAGACCAATCTGCCCAGTAGAACTTACATGAGTACCTCCACATAATTCTTTACTGAAATCCCCAATTGAAACAACTCTTACATTTTCACCATATCTTTCCCCGAATAATGCAGTTGCACCAATAGAAAGTGCGTCATCTAAGATCATTTCCTGTGTTTCAACTTCTCTGTTTTTTGTTATGAAACCATTAACAATATCTTCAACTTGTTCTTTTTCATGCTGAGAAAGAGAAGAAAAATGTGTAAAATCAAAACGCAGCCTATCCGGAGATAAATGAGAACCCGCCTGTTTAACATGATCTCCCAACACTTCTTTTAAAGCATGATGTAATAAATGAGTAGCAGTATGATTGACGGATAATTTAGTCCTTCTTAAATTATCTATTTTTGTCATGATCTTTTCTTTTGGAGATAACTCTCCACGTTCTATAAGAATTTTAACAACATTTAAATTGGTAGAAGGTTTTTTCGTATCTAAAACTATAGCCGAACCCGAACCCCAATCTATACGACCTTGATCACCTTCCTGACCTCCTGATTCAGCATAAAATGGAGTAGGATCTATCAAAACATCCACTTCCGATCCTCTTTCTGCTTTTTCCACCTCTATATTATCTTTAACTATTGTAAGCACTTGGGACGAAACAGAAAATTCGGAATATCCTTCAAAACGAATATCTCCAACAGTACTCTCTAATTTTTTCCAAATTTCCTCAACAGCAAGTTCTCCCGAACCTTTCCAAAAAGATCGGGCCCTCTCGCGCTGACCATTCATAGCCTGATCAAAAGATTTATGATCTATCTCTAATCCATGCGATGACGATGTCTCAATCGCTAAATCTAAAGGATATCCATAAGTATCAAGAAGAGTAAAAACATCCTCACCAGGAATAATTTTCTTTTCAGATTCTTTAGCTTTTTCACATAATTCATCCATCCTTGGTTGCCCCTGTGACAAAGTTTTAGAAAATCTTTCTTCTTCAACAGTAGATATTTTAGAAATAAAGTTAAGATTATCGTGTAACTCTGGATAAGCAGAACTCATATTTTCAGACAAAACGGATGCAGTTTCTGATAAGAAAGGGTCTTTGATACCAAGTACTCTAGCGTGCCTCATAGCACGACGAGCTATTTTTCTCAAAACATAACCTCTTCCTTCATTACTGGGTAAGATGCCATCGCAAATCAGAAAACTTACAGCTCTACTATGATCTGCAATAACTCTAAAAGAAACATCTATGTCATTTTCACTTTGTTGATAAGATATCCCAGTTTTATTTTCACAAAATTTTATCACTGGCATTAATAAATCAGTATGAAAATTACTGTTTTGATTCTGTAAGACAGATACAAGACGTTCCAGACCCATTCCAGTATCAACGGAAGGCTTTGGCAATAAATTCAAATTTCCTCCAGAATCACGATCATATTGCATGAAAACTAGATTCCATAATTCTAAGAATCGATCCCCATCATCATCATCATTTACACCTGGAGGAGAACCGTTAAGTTCTGGTCCTTGATCAAAAATTAACTCTGAACAGGGACCACAAGGTCCTGTATCACCCATCGACCAAAAATTATCTTTTTCTCCCATCCTCACAATACGATTCGAAGGAACTCCTATTCTTTTAGACCAAATTTCCTCAGCCTCATCATCCTCTAGAAAAACAGTTACCCAGATTCTTTCACTATCGAGACCAATTTCATTTACCAAAAACTCCCATGCAAATTCAATAGCAGATTCCTTGAAGTAATCTCCAAAAGAAAAATTACCTAACATCTCGAAAAAAGTATGGTGACGAGCTGTCCTTCCTACATTCTCCAAATCATTATGTTTGCCACTAACACGAAGGCATTTTTGGGAGGAGGTGGCTCTTTTGTAGTTTCTTTTGTCTAATCCAGTGAAAACATCTTTAAATTGAACCATTCCAGCATTAGTAAATAAAAGAGTCGGATCACTTAATGGGATCAGAGAAGAACTCTTTACTAATTGATGATTTTTTTTCGTGAAAAAATCCAAAAAAGCCGAACGTATTTGATTACCTGTCATAACATCTGCGCCTATCCAAAATAGAAACTGCCATTTTAAACAACAACCTGTTCTTTAAATAAACCAAAAACATTTCTAAGTTCATCAGAGATTTCACCTAAAGTAGCATGAGATTTCGCGGCATTCAAAATATAAGGTATTAAATTATCATCATTTTTTGCTGCATCAGAAAGAGATTTTAAGGAATCCATTGTTTTCTTATTGTTTCTTGTTTTTTTGAGACTTCTTAATCTTCGGTTTTGTTCTTTCTCAATTTCTGGATTTATCTTCGTCAAAGGAACATCAAAATCATCATTTTTATTAAAACAATTGAGACCAATAATTTTGATGCTACCTTTATCGATTTCTTTTTGATATTTAAATGCACTTTCCTGAATTTCTCTTTGAACCCATCCATTTTGAATAGAAGCAACCATCCCACCCATTGAATCGATTTTTTCAATCAAACTCAACGATTCATTTTGCAATTCTAAAGTCATTTTCTCAAGAATATAAGCACCACCACAAGGATCTACTGTGGCTGCAATATTAGTCTCTTCTGCAACTATCTGTTGAGTCCTTAGAGCCAAGCTAGCTGTTTCTTCTGTTGGAAGAGAAAGTGCTTCATCCCAAGAATTTGTATGTAAAGACTGAGTTCCCCCCAAAACGGCGGCTAAAGCTTGGTATGAAGTTCTAATTATATTGTTTTTTGGTTGTTGAGCTACCAAGGAACTCCCTGCAGTCTGTGCATGGAAACGAAATTTACATGACTCTTCATCTTTACTTCCAAATCTTTCTTTCATTATTTTAGCCCAAAGTGTTCTTGAGGCTCTAAATTTTGCAATTTCTTCTAAGAAATTATTATGTACATTCATAAAAAATGAAATTCGTTTGCCTATAACATCAGCATTCATTCCAGCATCTATAGCGGATTCAACATAAGTTATAGCATTCGATAATGTAAATGCAATTTCTTGTATAGCATTAGAACCAGCCTCTCGAATATGATACCCGCTTATAGAAATTGGATTCCATTTGGGCATTTCTTTACTACAAAAAGAAATCGAATCAGATATAAGTCTCAGACTATTTTCTAAAGGGTATATATAAGTCCCACGGGCAATATATTCTTTGAGAGCATCGTTTTGAATTGTGCCTCTTAAATTACTTATCTCAAAACCCCTTTTTTCTGCTATAGCTATGTAAAAGCATAACAAGATTGCAGCTGTAGAATTTATGGTCATAGAAGTAGAAATTTTATCAAGAGGAATATCCTTGAACAACAAATCCATATCATCAATTGAAGATATAGATACTCCTACACGTCCAACCTCTCCTTCAGATAAATGATTATCCGCGTCGTAACCAATCTGAGTAGGTAAGTCAAATGCAACTGAAATTCCCATTTGTCCCTTGGATAACAAATATTTATACCTTTTATTACTTTCTGATGCGGAACCGAAGCCTGCATATTGACGCATTGTCCAAAATCTTCCTCTGTACATATTTGTACGTATTCCTCTGGTAAATGGAAATTGACCAGGCATTGTATTTTCAAAATTACCTATATAATCATCAGATTTCTTCATTTTTAGAACTTTGCTTTCTAAAAGTAAAAATTAAAAGATTAGAAAAACTCAAAAAACATCTTAGAAAATATTTCTATTCTTCTTTTTCTTCTATTATACAAATCCTTTCAATAGATTTAGCCCTTCTAGTAATAGAGTCAATATCAATTAAAACACCATTGAGTTGTCCATTTCCTTTTGCAGGTTCCAATCTTCTAGGTATTCCCATAAGAAATTTTTCAAGTACTATAGATGTATCCATCCCTATAACTGAATTAAAGGGACCTGTCATACCTACATCAGTTATATAAGCAGTCCCTTTTGGAAGAACTTTATTATCTGCAGTTTGTATATGAGTATGAGTTCCAACAACCGCTGAAACTTTACCATCAAGGTACCATCCCATAGCAACTTTTTCACTAGTAGTTTCTCCATGAAAGTCAACAAAGATTACATATTCCTGTTCCTTCAGATTTGCTAATAATTTATCAACTTTTCTAAACGGACAATCAACGGAAGGCATAAAAACTCTTCCCATAAGATTGATAACAACTATATTAGGAGAAAAACTCGAAGATATAAATATACCGCTACCAGGATTGGACTCAGGGTAATTTGCAGGTCGAAGTAATCTTGGTTCCGTAAACATGAAATCTTTTATTTCTTTTCGATCCCAGACATGGTTCCCAGTGGTTATTACATCTGCACCGCACTCAAAAAGATGATCTGCGTTCTGAATATTTATACCAAAACCTCCTGCTGAGTTTTCTCCATTAATAACACAAAAATCCACGGAATATTTTTGTTTTAAAAGAGGAACTCTCTCAACAGCCATCTTCCTACCAACTTTTCCAGTAACATCACCAATAAATAAAATTTTCATCGACTTATTAATGGGCCGTAGCCATGTGACGAGTTTCACGAATAACAGTAACTATTATCTCTCCTGGGTAAGTTTGCTCAGATTCAATGCGTTTTGCTATATCCCTTGCTAAAAAATCGGCCTGAGAATCTGAAACACTTTCTGGCAAAACACTCACTCTTATCTCTCGTCCAGCCTGAAGAGCATAACATTTTTCAACACCTTTAAAGGAATTTGCTATACCCTCTAAGGCCTCTAGTCTTTTTACATAACTCTCTGCAATTTCACGTCTTGCCCCCGGTCTTGCTGCTGAGAGTGTATCTGCAGCTTTTACTAAAACAGACTCTATACAATTCGGTTCTTCATCTTCATGATGCGATACAATAGCATTAAGAACTTGTGAAGGTTCTTTAAATCTTCTTGCCATTTCATAACCAATTTCAACATGAGACCCTTCTATCTCGTGCGTAGCAGATTTTCCAATATCATGAAAAAGACCTGCTCTTTTTGCCATATAAGGGTCTAAACCTAATTCATTTGCAAGAATTCCAGCTAAATGAGCAACCTCTTTAGAATGTTCAAGCGCGTTCTGACTATAGCTTGTTCGATATTTCATTCGACCAAGATATTTAATTAATTCTGGATGAACATCTTTTATTGAAAGTTCAATTACCGCGTCTTTTCCAGCTTGTAAAATCAGATTTTCTATTTCTTTAGTAGTCTTTTTTACCACTTCCTCTATTCTACCTGGATGAATTCGACCATCTTCAACCAAGTATTCAAGGGACAATCTTGCTATTTCTCTTCTAACCTTATCAAAAGCAGAAACGACTACAGCTTCAGGAGTATCATCAACTATGATATCGACTCCAGTTGCCATCTCAAGTGCACGAATGTTTCTTCCCTCTCGACCTATAATTCTACCCTTCATCTCTTCACTTGGAATTGAGACTACACTTACCAAACTCTCTGCAACATAATCATTTGAAAATCTTTCGGCAGCACTTGCAATTAATTTTTGTGATTCCATTGTTAGATTTTGCTTAACCTTTTCTTCATATTTTTTAATCTCTTCATGTATATCTTTTTTAGCTTCTTCTTCGTATTTTTCCATTAATTCTTTTTTCGCATCTTGAGCAGTTAAACCTGAGATCCTTTCTAATTTCAAATTCTCTTCCTCTATTAATTCAGCATAATGTTTCTCATTTGCTTCTATCTGATTCTCCCGCTCTTGCATCTGTGAAATCCGTTTTTCAATTGAAAAATCTTTAGAATCAAGACTTTGTCTTCTTTTATCAAGAACCTCTTCTCTTTGAGTCAAACGATCTTCAATTTTCTGTAATTCATCAAATCTATCTTTGTTTTCATCAACCAATTTCTCTCTAAGTTGAAACATTTGTCCTTTATAATCGTTTTCTAAATCCTTGATTTTTTGATTTAATCTTTCCTCGGCATCTTGGTCTCTTGACTTTATTTTATCCTCAAAATCATTCCTAACTTTTGTAAGAGTTTTTTTTGAATTAAAGATTAGATAAAAAATAATCAAACAACTTAAGACCATTAGAAAAATAAGAATGATCAATAAATTAGGTATCGTTAACATTGGTACCTCCTATAATTAACAAGAACATCTGATCAACTCTTTATCGGTTATAATCCAATCTAGATGTTGATCCCATTCTCTTGATGGTAAATTCCGTTCCCAAAAAAACTGAAATGAAAAACCAACTCCTACTCTTATAGTTTTCAAATCTAGAATACTTAAAAACTTATCGTAAAAACCTTTCCCATAACCCAATCTAGTACCATTTAAATCAAATGCTAAACCAGGGATTAAGATTACATCAAAAACTGAAGAATCAACTTTAACACCACAATTATTCGGCTCTAAAATATTCGAATATCCAACTGAAAAATCTTCTCTGAGATTATTTACAGAATAAAAATCTAGACTTTTACCATTCACTTTAGGAAAATAAAAAACTCTATTAGAATCTTTATGACCATCCCATATTAAAGAAATATCAATCTCCTTATTTTCATGAATTGGATGAAAAACAGCTATATGTCTTAGCTGAAAAATTGTTAAAAACACTTCCAATCTATTACAAAAATTAAGACTAGAGGTTCTCCTGTTGTTTTCAGATACTTCACTTCTAACTTTTTTTATTTTTTTTCTTAAAACACTTTTTTGTGTTAGATTTAAAATACTCAAAGTTTAAATCCCATAAATAAAAGAAAACCCGTCGACCCCATCATTGTGCCGTGTGAGTTAAGCTATGAACCCAGCCTTGGCCAGGTGGGCATCCAAAATGGGGCTTTAGGTTCAAATCCAATTGGAAATGACTCACCACCTCACGGAAGGATTCCCTTTTCAAAAATTACTGGGTCAAATGCTTTCGCCCATCACGTTCACGACAGGGTCTTTAATAATAAATTTAATGGGAAAAACTACAAAGGGAAAAGAAAGAAAGATCAGAAATCAGACGTGAATTTAAACAGCTTCCTTAATCAATTCAATTAGCTTATCTGCCTTTTGAGATACTGCTTCATTATTATCAATTAAGTTTTTTTGTTCACTAAAAAAATCATTAGCAATATTCATGGATGCCAATAAAACTACCTTAAGAGGGTCATTGCTCTGTCTAGAAACTTTCATAATTTGTTTATCAACATAATCTGCTAGCTTCTGAGCATACTCTGGATCAGCATCACTCTTTAAATTCAAAACTTGTCCAAAAATCTTTAAAGTCAGTTTCTTCTCACTCATTACTCATCCCATCAACTAATTCACACATAAACTTGAAAGTACTTTTTCTACACGTTCTGTAGCATGTTTTTGTGTATCATTAAGTTTCTTATTTTCCGCTTCTAAATCTTGTAATTTTTCTCTATTTAATGAAATTTCATTATTCGCTTTTTCTAGATCGGTCTTTGTCTTTTCAATTAGAACACCCATTTCATCCACTGATCTTCTCAATATGACTACTTCTTCAAGTATTTTTTTTATGCTTAACTCAAGATTATCCATTTTTTCCAAAACCATAAAATAAACCTTTTCAGTTCAAATAAACATACTAATCATTGTATTGATCGCACACATAGAATGTCAAGGATTATGATCTAAGGCGAGCACCATACTTTGAGCCTAAATTAGATACGATAGAGTCAAAAGCCTCATTAACTTCTTCGTCTGTTAGAGTTCGACTTGGATTGTTAAAAACAAGAGAATAAGCAACACTCTTTTCATCAATATTTTCGATATTGGCCCCTTGGTAAATATCAAACAATTTGATTGATTTTAAAATATCCCCAGCTGCTCGAGAAATTTCCATTTCAATCGAGGAATTTGGAATTTTTTCATCCAAAACAATTGCTAAGTCTCTATAACTTGCTGGATAGCGATTAAGTTGTTCCATTCTTTTTAAAGAAAAATCCTCTTTAGCAAGAAGATCTAAATTTATTTCAAACGAACATAATTTATAATCAATTCCATAATTTTGAAGACATTCTCTTTTTATATATCCTATTTCTCCAATTTCCTCTTTATTTAGAATTATCCTTGCATACGAACCAGTTTCATAAGGATTGGAAGAATCAGGAACTACATTTTCAAATTTTAGGGACGAAAAATTAAGAAATTCTAATGCTCTTTCTATAGAACCCTTTAGGGTAAAAATGTCTTTTGGTAATGGAGAATCTCCGCCTGGAGAGGTACCGTCATCCCAAAGTTCTAGATCATCAGCATCTATCAAAACTGCATTGATTTCAAGGAATTCTTTGGGTAATTTTACGTCTCTTACAAAAGTTTTTCCAATCTCAAAAAGTCTTATTGAACGCTGGCCATGGTTTAAATTTAGAGAAACATTTTGAAGCAATCCTGATAGAAGTGTAGTTCTCAAGGAAGACATTTCATTACTAAGAGGATTTTTCAAAGGAACTATTTTATTAGGATCTGCGCCTAACAATTCAAGATTCGATGAATTAACAAAGCTATAGTTAATTGCTTCATCAAATCCAGAGTGAATCATAGCATCTCTAAGACCAGTTTCTATGCTTCTTCTTTTTGAAGTAGGATTTGGGGGTTTGGAGGTTCTAGGAAGTGAAGAAACAAAAGTATTATATCCCTTTCTCCTTGCGATTTCCTCAATTAAGTCTATTTCACGTGTAATATCTGACCTAAATGTTGGAACCTCACAATCAATAACTGACTCTTTGATTTCAGAACAACTAATAGAAAGGGGTTCCAATAATCGTTTTATTTCTTCTAGAGTAAAACTAATTCCTAGTAGTTTTTTAATTCTATCAATACGAAGAGATATAACAACTGGGTTAAAAGGTACTGGATAAATGTCTAAAACTGTTTCAGAAATTTTTCCCTCTGTAAATTGACGAGCTAATTCAACAGCCATATTAACCGCCAAAATGGTTCCATTTGGATCAACTCCCCTTTCAAATCTGTATGAGGCCTCAGTATTCAAACCAATCTTACGTCTAGTTTTTCTAATGCAAGAAGGAGAAAAATGTGCACTTTCAAATAAAATATTTTTGGTTTCCTTAGTAACCTCTGATTGAATACCACCAATTACTCCAGCCAAAGCAATAGGTCCTTCTGTGTCACATATCATTAGATCTTCATCAGACAAATCATATTTTTTTCCGTCCAAAGCAAGAAACGGTCCATCAGATTGTTTCCATCTTCTAATCAAAATTTTATCGCCCTTAAGATTATCCATATCGAATGCATGAAGGGGTTGACCTAAAGTAAGCATAACGTAGTTAGTGATATCTACTACATTATTAATCGGACGCATTCCAGAAGATCTCAAACGTGCTTTTAACCAATCAGGAGATTCTCCAATTTTTGTATTAAAAACAGTTCTTGCTGTGTATCTAGGACAATCTTTAACATTTACAATTTCAATAGTCTTGTTAACATTTATAGGTTCATCTTCGACTCTCACTTTTGGGATTTTTAATTTTTTCCCCAAAATAGCAGAACTTTCCCTTGCAACACCCAAAACAGAAAGACAATCTGACCTATTTGGAGTTATAGATATGTCCAAAATTGGATCTCCATAACCAAGAACTTCTTTTGGAGATATTCCCAATTGTGCATCTTTTGTAAGAACCATAATACCACTTTGGTCTTCTCCAATACCGAGTTCTTTTTCTGAACAAATCATTCCATCACTTGAAACACCACGAATTTTCGCCTTTTTAATCTTTTGTCCATCAGGAAAAACGAATCCGGGATTTGCTACTATGATTTTCTGACCAGGGGCAACGTTTTTTGCACCGCAAATAATCTGTCTTTCATTTGAACCATCATTTACTATACACAAACTAAGACGATCAGCATTGGGATGATCCTGTACAGAAATAATTTCGGCAATAACGAGATTAGCACAATCTAATTCTTTTACTTCTGGGACTTCTGTCTCAAGACCAGATAGAAGCAATTCTTCCGCGAGTTGAACTGCAAAATGGTTATCACTTTTCTCTAATTCTAAAAATTCTGATAACCAATTTAGGGTAATTAACATGATCTTAATCCTTTAATAGGATATTTAGAACTGCCTTATTGTTCTCAAGTCATTTTCAAAAAATAGTCTAATATCGCTTATTCCATAGCGTAGCATTGTGATTCTTTCTACACCCAAACCCCAAGCAAAACCACTCCATTCTTCAGGATCATAGCCTACAGCCTCAAAAACTGCTGGATCAACCATACCGGCACCTAAAACTTCCATCCAATTACCATTCGCAAGATGGTCACAAGCAATGTCTACTTCTGCACTCGGCTCAGTAAAAGGAAAAAAACTTGGTCGAAGTCTTACACGAAATTCAGGACCAAAAATTTCAGAAATAAAGGTTTCGATTGTACCTTTTAGATCTGAAAAGGTAACATTTTTATCAACGTATAAACCTTCTATTTGGTGGAACATAGGAGAGTGAGTTACATCTGCATCACAACGAAAAACTTTTCCAGGAGCAATAACTTTTACGGGTGGATTCTGAGATTTCATGACTCTAATTTGAACTGGGGAAGTATGAGTCCTTAGAAGAACTTCTTCAGAAATATAGAAAGTATCTTGCATATCTCTAGCTGGGTGATCCTTAGGTATATTTAATGCCTCAAAATTAAAATAATCAAGCTCTACTTCAGGCCCTTCAGCAACACTGTAACCAAGTCGAGTTAAAATTTGGATCAAATCCTCGGAAGTTTGAACAAGCGGGTGTTTATGGCCAATAGGAATTTTCTTGCCCGGAATTGTTAGATCAATGAATTCTTTTGGTTGAGTTTCCTCAAATGAATCAGTCAAAAGATTTACAGAAACTTCAATTTTTTTAAATAAATAAGATTTGCCATCTATTAATTCAACATTAGACAATAGAACCTTTATAGCGGAAGTTCTTCCTTTTTTTTTGAATTCTTTCACAAATTCTTCTATTAGTGACCGTAAACTATTTACGAGTGGACCCAAAAAACGCCTCTGATCAATATCAATAGATTTTAAGTTTTTGGCCAATTTTGTTATTAAACCATCCTTACGACCCAGATATCGAAGTCGGACTTCATCTAAATCTGAAATATCTTCGGACGATGATAATGAATCAAAAACCTCTTTTCCTATTTTTTCTAAATGACTAATTTCCATTTAAAGAATCCCATAAAAAAAAGCTCCACCTAATTAGGAGGAGCTCGATGTGAAAAGAAACTTCAAATTTCTGCCCGAGCTAGCTCTACCAATTTCGAAAATGAGGATGGGTCAGATACAGCCAAATCGGCTAAAATCTTCCTATTTACATCAATTCCAGCCTTATTTAGTCCACCAATAAATTTGCTATAAGACAAACCAAATTCGCGGGCTGCAGCATTAATTCTTACATTCCACAATCTTCTAAATTCTCTTTTCCTAGTTTTTCTATCTCTAGTTGCATAAGCCATAGATCGCAGAAGAGTCTCTCTAGCTGATCTAAAACGCTTTGATCGAGCACCTCTAAAACCTTTTGCCTGCTTCAAAACTCTCCGATGTCTTTCACGACTAGCTACATTTCCAGTTGAACGCGGCATTTAAAACTCCAAAAAGAACTTAAAAACTCAAACTTAAGAAGTCAGCGAATATATCTACAAGTAGTAAATAACGCAACCATTCACATCAAATTCTTTCAAAAATCAGCTATATGGCAATAATCTTTTAATCATCTTCTCATCAATAGGATTTGCAATAGAACTATGTCTCAGTTCTCTTTTCCGTTTAGTAGATTTTTTAGTAAGAATATGTCTACGATGCGAATGATTAAATTTCACCTTCCCACTACTAGTTACTTTAAATCTTTTAGCTGCTCCCCTATTACTCTTAAGCTTAGGCATTTTACAATTCCTCTTCGACTTTCATTACTATCTTTTTAAATTTTAAGAGCCTTTTTTTGAAATCTTCGGTCCAATCACAACAGTCATGTTTCTGCCTTCCAAATTTGGTTCTTGTTCAACTACACCAAATTCATCAAGATCCTCAATCATTCTATCTATCAATTTTCTTCCTAATTGAGAATGAGTAACTTCTCGACCTCTAAACATGATAGTTATTTTTGCCTTATTTCCATCATTTAAAAATCTCTCGGCATGTTTTTTCTTTATTTGGTAATCATGTTCTTCTATTTTTATCCGTAGTTTTACCTCTTTAACTTCTACAATTTTTTGTTTCTTCTTTGCCTCTTGAGCTTTCTTTTGTTGAATATACTTGTATCTACCCAGATCCATTATCTTACATACTGGTGGATCGGAATTTGGTGAAACTTCAACTAAATCTAAATCTCTCTCTTCCGCTGCATTAACTGCAGCCTCTAAAGAAAGTTCTCCCAATTGAGTTCCATCTTCATCTATAACTCTAACCTGTGCAGCAGAAATTTCCAAATTCGCCTTAGGTCCTGAGCGACTATTTTTTTCATTTCCACGAGATCTTTGAACCATGCTTAATCAATCCTTGGTAAAGGTACTTTTAAATTTATATCTTCCGTAATTCTTTCAATCAATTCACTGATTATAAAGGAACCTTTATTCCCTTGTCCACGAACACGAACAGAAACATGAGAAGACTCCTCTTCCTTATTACCAATTACAAGCATATACGGGATTTTATCCGATTCTGCTTCTCTTATCTTATAACCAATTTTTTCATTTCTAAAGTCTACATCTGTTCTAATACCAGATTTTTTTAACTCAGAAAATACTTCTTCAGCATAAGATTTTTGATCCTCTCCTATACTCATAACCCGAGCCTGTACAGGTGAAAGCCAAGTAGGAAAAGCTGCGGAATATTGCTCAATCAAACCACCCACAAACCTTTCCATAGAACCCAAAACTGTTCTGTGTATCATAACCACTTTTTTTCGATCACCATCTTGTCCAACATAATTTAGATCAAAACGCTTAGGTAAATTAAAATCAAACTGTATAGTAGGTCCCTGCCATCCCCGACCTAAGGCATCAAGCATTTTTATATCAATTTTTGGTCCATAAAATGCTGCTTCACCTTCAATACGTTTATAAGATATTTTTCTTTTCTCAAGTGCGTTAATTAGAGCTGTCTCAGCTATTTCCCAATCTTCCAAAACTCCAGCATATTTCCCAAAATCCTTGCTATCATGTACTGAAAGTTCGGTAACAAAATTTTTATATCCAAATGTTTCAAGCATGAAATGAGCTAAATCTATAACCGACAATACTTCATCTTCCGCTTGTTCAGGTGTACAAAAAATATGCGCATCATCTTGGGTAAATCCACGAACTCGAAGCATCCCATGAAGAGTTCCGCTTCTTTCATACCTATAAACTGTTCCAAGTTCTGCATATCTGATAGGCAAATCTCTATAGCTATGAATTTCTTGTTGATAAATTAGAATATGTCCAGGACAGTTCATTGGTTTTAAAACATATTCATTCGAATCAACATTTAAAACGTACATATTTTCACGATAATACTCATAATGACCGGAAGTATGAAACATTTGATCTTTAACAATATGCGGTACACTAACTAGCTCATATCCTCTACGCATATGCTCATCTTCCCAAAATCTTTCAATTGTTTTCCTGATCACTGTGCCCTTAGGTTGCCAGTAAATAAGACCACTACCTGCCATCTCATCTGTCAAAAATAAACTATGTTGTTTACCGAGAACTCTATGGTCTCTCTTTTTTGATTCTTCTAACAAAGTTAGATAGTCATTAAGTTCTTCTTTGCTAGGGAAAGAGGTACCGTAAATCCTTTGAAGCATCTTGTTATTTTCATCACCTCGCCAATAAGCACCAGCAACATTTAAAAGTTTGAAAAACTTTAAATATTTCGTAGAAGGCACATGTGGACCTCGGCACAGATCAATAAAATCACCCTGTTTGTAAACAGATAGCTTCTCATCCATGGGTAGATCCGTGATCATTTCAATTTTATAACTTTGTCCTAAATCTCTAAAAAGTTTTATTGCATCGTCTCTACTGATTTCTTCTCTAACGAACTTCAAATTCCTTTTCGAAATTTCTTTCATCTTTTTCTCTATAATAACAAGATCATCTAATGAAAGAGATTTTTCTAAATCAATATCATAGTAAAAACCATTTTCAATTGGTGGACCAATAGTAAAGAGTGCTTCAGGGAAAATTTCTAGAACGGCTTGTGCCATAATGTGAGCTGAACTATGACGAAGTATTTCATTCCCTTCATCTGAATCCAACATAATAAATTCTGCATTGTCATCGTCAGAAGTTATGAGATCTAAATCTACAACTACATTGCCTTTCTTAGCAGCAATTATTTTGTCAGTTGAATTATCCTTATCATTAGACATTTTATATATTAATTTTATCCTTTCTAACTATTAGTGGTAGGCGCGGGCGGTTTTGAACCGCCGACCTCTTGCCTGTCAAGCAAGCGCTCTCCCCCTGAGCTACGCGCCTTCAAGAAAGATTTTGGAAAAACTAACTTGCTCTTTTATAAATTAGATTAGGTTTTTCTTCTAAATTCACTACTTTTTCGTTAATCAAAACTTCTTTAACGTCTACCATATTTGGCAAATCAAACATTGTATCTAGCATCATATTCTCAATAATTGATCTCAGACCACGTGCTCCAGATTTTTGCGAAAGGGCTTGAGACGCTATACAATCAAGAGCCTCTTTAGTAAAAGTAAGGGTTACACCTTCTAAATCAAAGAACTTTTTATACTGTTTTACCAAGGCATTTTTCGGACTCACCAAGATTTCAATTAGAGCCTCTTTATTAAGCTCACTTAAAGAAGCTACTACAGGCAATCGTCCAATAAATTCGGGAATTAATCCATATTT
>DFQF01000091.1:63120-63539 GCA_002377645.1 Nitrospinaceae bacterium UBA3496
AAATCTTCTGGGGTAACATCTGAAAGTATTTCACTTAATGAAACTTCTTGTTCATTTCTTAAGTCAGCTTCAAAACCAACTCCTTGATTACCTACCCTCTTACGTATGATATCTTCCAATCCTACAAAAGCACCCGCACAAATAAAAAGAATATTTGTTGTATCTACCTGAACAAATTCTTGATGAGGGTGTTTTCTTCCCCCTTGGGGAGGAACACTTGCAATTGAACCCTCTATAATTTTAAGAAGTGCTTGTTGCACGCCTTCCCCAGAGACATCACGAGTTATAGAAGGATTTTCGCTCTTCTTTGTAATCTTATCTATTTCATCTATATAGATTATTCCTCTTTCTGCTCTATTGGAATCAAAATCTGCAGACTGTAATAACTTAAGTATGATATTTTCTACATCTTCTCCAAC
>DFQF01000091.1:63843-74187 GCA_002377645.1 Nitrospinaceae bacterium UBA3496
ACATCTTCTCCAACATAACCTGCCTCGGTCAAAGTAGTTGCGTCAACGATAGCAAAAGGAACATTTAAAAGACGAGCCAAAGTCCTGGCCATCAAAGTTTTTCCAGACCCCGTTGGACCAATTAGAAGTATATTACTCTTGTCTAATTCAGCATCTTCGGCTTTTAATTCAGCATCAATTCTTTTGTAGTGATTATAAACTGCTACTGATAAAATTTTCTTTGCTTTCTCTTGTCCAATAACATGCTGATCCAAAACTTCCTTGATTTCACTTGGTTTCACAAGATCTGCATTTTCAATTTCCAAACCTTCCTTAAAATCCTCAGTCAAAATTTCATTGCAAAGTTCAACGCATTCATTACAAATATAAGCATCTGGACCTGCAATCATTTTTTTAACTTCTTCCTGACCTTTATTACAAAACGAACAATTAGGCACAGAAGAGTCAGTGGTTAACTTAGACATTAGCAATCTCTTTTAAAAATTAATTAAAATTTACAAAAAACTTATTGCTCATTTTTATCTTTTTTCCCTGATTTCGATTTTGGGCTAGTAGATGGCTGATCAGTTCTTGATTCTATGACTTCATCGACAATTCCATAAGATTTCGCTTCCTCGGCTGTCATGAAATTATCTCTATCAGTATCTCTTTCTATTGCTTTTAAAGTTTGTCCTGTTTTCTGGGATAAGATTTTATTTAATTTCTCACGAATCCTTAATATCTCACGTGCTTGAATATCAATATCAGATGCTTGCCCTTGCACCCCACCTAATGGCTGATGAATTAAAATACGAGAGTTTGGAAGTGCAAATCGTTTTCCAGTTGACCCAGCAGTTAACAGAAGAGCTCCCATACTAGCAGCCTGTCCCACACATATCGTTGAAACAGGTGAATTTATGTACTGCATAGTATCATAAATAGCCAAACCAGCAGTAACAGAACCACCAGGGCTGTTAATATAAATCGAAATTTCTCGATCAGGTTCTTCGGCTTCCAAATGTAACAACTGTGCGGTTACAAGATTTGCAATCTGATCATCTATAGGGGTTCCCAGAAAAATAATCCTTTCTTTTAATAGACGACTATAAATATCGTAAGCACGTTCCCCTCTATTTGTTTGTTCTACTACCATAGGTATAAGGGCCACTTTTTTATCCTTCCTTTATTTGATCGTTCTCTTCATTTTCATCAGAATGAGAGTGATCTTGGACATTATGAATTTGAATTTCAATCTTAGCCTCATCATACAGCCAATTGATTGTTTTATTAAAATTAAGATTAGAGAAAAGAGATTCTATAGAACCAGTCATGGCCATACGTTTCTTCAATTTTTCTACCTCCATACCATACCTTTGTGCTGTTTCTTGAATATGTAAATCTATTTCTTCTGGCCCAACGCTAATTCCTTCTTTTTCCCTAATACGATTTATAAGTATTAATTCTTGGACTTTTCTCTCCGCTTCAGGTTTGAGCTTTGAACGTATTTCCTCTCTTTGATTCTCTCCAATTTGAACATCAGGGTTTTCTGTTTTATAACGTCTTTCTACTTCTCTAATTCTACCTTCTATCTCACTTTTAACTAAGCTGGGTGGAACTTCAAATGGATGCATTTCAATAAGTTTTTCGATTAATTTTGTTATTCCCTGCTGTCTGTTTTGTTGCTCTTCTGACATATTTAAATCTTTTTCAATCTGCTTTTTAAGGTCATCCACAGTCTTCATTTCACTACCAAGAGAATTTACAAAGTCATCATCTAAAGAAGGTAAATTTGCTTTTTTAACACTTTTTAAATTTATTTTAAAAATAAATTTCTGTTGCTCTGCATCTTCACTATTACTTCCGGGAGGCTGGAAATCTACTTCTTTTTCTTCACCTGCCTTCATTCCAAGTACAGATTCATCTAAAAGTTTCTCATTCTGTGTTTCACCTAAAATAAGGGATTGATTTTCACCTTTAGTACCAGGAACAGATTCTCCATCTCTAAATGCTTCTATATCAAAAACAACATAATCACCAGATTCTGCATTCCTGTTTACATCTTCATAAGTTGCGGATTGATACAATAAGCGCTTGATATTTTCATCAATTAATTCGTCAGTAACAGGATGACTATGAATACTAACTTCAATTCCTTTGTAATCTTTTAAATCAATAGGAGGAATAACTTCTAAAGTAGCTTTATAAGTCAATTCTTCAGAATCATTGTTCATATTTATATCAGTAATATTAGGTTCTCCAACTGGCCTCATCCCTTTTTCACTCAAAATATTAGTGTACGAATCAGAAATTAAATTTGTGTACACTTCTGTTCTCAGTTCTTCACCATAGTATCTTTCCAATACCTTTCTCGGCACTTTTCCTTTTCTAAACCCTTTTATATTTGCTCTTCCAGATAAATTTAAAAAAGCCTTTTCAATGGCATTTGACACTTCTTCTTTTGGTATTCCTGCTTCAAGCTTCTTTGTACAATCACTAACATCACTTATTGTTATTTCTGACATCAATTTTCCCCAAAATACGAATTATTACTCAAAGAGAATTAAAGTAAAATATAAATGGTACGAAGGGGGGGACTCGAACCCCCACGCCCGAAGGCACTGGATCCTAAATCCAGCGCGTCTACCAATTCCGCCACCCTCGCACAATTTTAATATCTTTTAAATCAATATTTCAAAAAGTTAAGATTATTTTTGTTTAATTTTAACTTTTTCACGATTCTAACCTAAAAAAACAACTGTTTCAAAAAATTAACAGGGCACACTAAATAAAAAAGTAGTTTTATTCAACACTAATAGTAATTTTTAAATTTTTTTATAGAAATTTAGTATGATTCCTAAAGGAATGGTCGAAAACTTACTCTAAAAATTAAATGGGGCGAGAATAAATCCCGCCCCAAAATTATTTCGAAAAAAAGTTTCTATTTATTTCTTTTTCTTATAACCCATTTTCTTAAATAGATTTCCATAAAAATCAATTTCACTATCATATGCTTTTCTCAACTCTGGGCCAGATAATGGCGCAAGACTTTCACCAAAACGTTTAATCAATTTTTTCAGAGTCTTACTTTTAGCTGCTTTGTGTAAAGCAGTCTTTAAAACTTCAATTCGATCATTAGGTGTTCCTTTAGGAGCCATAAATACTCTCCAAGACTTATAAATATAATCTACACCTAATTCTCTAAAAGTAGGATATTTCTTTCCAAATTCCTTCATTCGTTCTTCGGAAGCGGTAGCAAGTAGTCTCAACTGTCCTCTTTTAACTCTACTTAAAGTTCCACCAGTTGTCACATTAGCCCAACCTGCGTCTACATGACCACCCCACATTGCCTGCCATGCCTTACCTCCACCTCTAAAGGGAACATGTTTAAATTTAACATTTTTAGCTCTCATCATCTGTAAGATCCCTAAGTGACTTGAACCCCATGCACCATTTGAGGAAATGGAAATCTTTCCCGGTCTCTTTTTAGCATCATCAAGAAGATCCTGTAAATTTTTCCATGGTTTTTCTGATCTGACAACAAGTAAGAATGGAGCGTAATTTACTTGGAAGAATGGAATGAAATCAGTTTTTGGATCAAAACCCATATTTCTTGCATGAGGAGCGATTGCAAAATGTGAACCAGAACCAAGTGCTATAGTATATCCATCAGGCTTAGAACGTTTAAGTGCAGTCATACCAATCTTTCCACCACCACCACCTCGAACAGTACACAAGAAAGGTTGTCCTAGATGTTCGTGAATAACACTTGCTACAGCACGACAATGCATATCGTGTGAACCTCCTGCACCAGTTGCCAAAATAACCTTAATTGGCTTATTTGGATACTTAGCATCTGCGCTTCCTACTATTGTGAAAAAAACAGCAAGAACTAGTACGCTTAAATAAACAAAAACCTTACTCTTATACATACCTTTCTCCTTATGAATGGTAAGCAAATTTGGCTTATTCAGCTTCAGCCCATGGCTTCTTCCAAATAGCCATCCCTAATAAGAAAACACTAAGTAAAATTAAAAATCCTGAGACAGGAAAACCTCCAGCCATTTTAGTTAAAAATACGAAATAATCACCATCGGAGAGTAATAAAGCTTGCTTCATAGACTCTTCGGCAGTTTCAGTAAGAATAAATGCAATAACAAGAGGAGCAAGAGGGAATTTTAACTTACGAAGACCATATCCACAAATACCAAAAAATAAGGCAAGTTTTACATCCTCAATATTGTTCTGATAAATGAAGCCACCTACTACACAAAGCAAAAGAATTATTGGGACCAAAACTGATTTTCGAATGGTTACTAACCTCGCAAACAATCCAGTAAGAAGTTTCCCTTGAAGAAGCATAATAGGATTTCCAACCAGAAGAAGAGCAAAAATACCATACATAGTTGAAGCTTGTTCTTCAAAAAGTTCAGGACCAGGACGTAATCCCTGCGCCATAAATGCACCCATAAGAATTGCTGCTGAAGCACTTCCTGGAATACCAAAAGTCAAAGTCGGAATTAAATCTGCCCCGGCAACTGCACTGTTCGATGCTTCTGCAGCAGCAACTCCTTCATAACTCCCCTTTCCATATTCTTCAGGACGTTTCGACGAACGTTTAGCGAGAGCGTAACTAATAAATGTGGCAATTGCGGCGCCTGTTCCAGGTATCGCTCCAATAGCAGTTCCAATACAAGACGAACGAAGTATTGCCCATTTTGCTTGAAATAATTCAATCCACTTTAGTGATCTTCCCCCTTTCAAGTGAGAAGATTCTGGCGGATTAGCAAGTTCAATAATTTTTTTCTCAGACTGAATCAAAACTTCACTAATAGCAAAAAGTCCGATCAACATCGGAACTATTCCAACACTATCTGCTATATTTGCAATTCCAAATGTAAAACGTTCAGAACCCGAAATAATATCCTGGCCAACAAGACCAATCAAAATTCCTATGAGCATAGAAAGAAGGCCCTTTAAAACTGAAGATCCTGTAACTGCTGAAATAATAGTTAGACCAAGAACCATCAATGCAAAGAATTCTGTGGGACCGAATAACAATGCGACTGCTGCAAGAGGAAATGCAGCTAAAATTAAAACAATATCACTAAAAGTATCTCCTAAGGTAGAGGAATAAAGTGCCATTTGAATAGCGCTCTTTGCCTCACCTTTTTGAGCTAAAGGATAACCATCTAGAGTAGTAGCAGCAGCTGCTGCTGTGCCTGGAGTATTTATCAAAATTGCAGGTATTGAACCGCCAAAAAGTGCTCCTTTATGAATTCCTAAAAGAAAAGGTATTCCATTAATCGGCGTCATAAAAAAAGAAAAAGGGACTAAAACAGCGATAGCCATTACACTTGTTAATCCAGGTATAGCACCCACTGTAATACCTGCAAAAACTCCAAGAGCAACCATACCAAGAGCTTGAAGAGTTATAGCTTGTACTATTGCATCAAAAATCTGTTCCATCAAAATTATCCTTTTATGTACCCTAACAATTGATTAATCAACTCACCTTCAGGAAGCATTACTTTAAAGGAAATCCAAAAAAAACGTTCTATTGAGATTGGGACAAGAAGAGCAACTGGAACTATTATTCTCCAATTCCTTGTTCCATAAAAAAATATTAAAAAAGCCAAGAAAAAAGGAGAACTTAAGTGAAAACCTAGCCACTCCAAAAGATATACGTAAACCATAGAAGCTAAAAAAACGATGACTGATTGAAAAAAAGGTCTTTTACTCGAAGAAAGAGTAGGTGTCACCTCTACTTTATTTCTAAGAGTGTCCGCTACCAAAAGTAGGCTAACAAATCCGAAAATACAAATTGTAATTTGAGGAAAAGTTTCAGGTAGAAAAATACGTCCAGCAAACTCAGTTTGAGAGAAAGAAGATATTATCTGAGTAGGAATCAAATAAAAAAAATAAATCAAACTGAATAAAAAAAAGATTATTCCGACTGTCAAATCTTTTTTGTTCATTAAAAAGACCCTAATTAAAAAGTAAGAAATTACAACTAATTTATAGGCCCAAAAATTTATATCTATTAATTTATACTAGAGACCATAAAATATTTATAGATTGACCACAAGGAAAACGTTGAAAAAATCTATAAATTTACTAGAAATTTTATTGGGAGAGAGGCCAAATTCTTTCACCGAGTGTAGGAGAACCTGGGGAATGGATCAAACTTTTTACGGCATTTCGAGAACGTTCAATAGTTTCTGTATGAAAGTTTTTCAAAAGAGATTTCACACTTGTCCATTCATACATTATCCCATGTTTAGGCCAACCTGAAACAGAAACAAGCAACCGCGCACCTACACACCCTTCCATTTTCTTAAGACGTGGCATGCGAACTTGTGCATACCATGAACTAAGTTCTTCTTCGTTCTTAAGTGAATTTACATTAAATGTCCCAATCTGTATCGCAGGCCCAGGAGTGATACCTGGACTTCTTGAGGAAGATTCCATTCCCTCTATTCGGTCTTGTACCATAAAAATACAAGATCGTTCTCCAATCCTTAGGCTTAACATCTCATTTTCTTCTTTAGATCGAGTCTCTTTTAATTGAGAAGAAGAAGGATCAACAAATGCAATAGGCATTTCAGCACCAAAAAGGATTAAATAATCATTTCCATCGGGAACACGGGGGTCATCTGTATGTACCAAAATTCTTTCTTTTTCTTTTTCCCTCTCTTCATCCCAGACATTCCTAATATGTGTCGCCCATAAATAACCATTTCGTTTTAAAACTTTTGGGATGTGTACCTCATGCAACCAAGAAAGATAATCCTCTCTTCCCTCTTTAGGAAGATCGTACCAAGTTGCCGAAATCGCATTATCCACAAGGAACCCTTTCTAGAAATTAAGGATTGTAGTCAAGATTCGAACTAAGCCATTTTTCAACTTCTCTCTTCTCCATATTTTTTCTTTTGGCGTAATCTTCTACTTGATCCCTGCCAATTTTCCCTATACCAAAATATTGAGAGTGAGGACTCGCAAAATAAAAACCTGCAACCGACGCAGCTGGATAAATCGCGCAATTCTCAGTTAATTTCATTTTAGTATTTTGCTCTACATCTAATAATTTAAATAAAATTCTTTTTTCAGAATGATCTGGACATGCAGGATATCCAGGAGCGGGTCTCACCCCAATATAAGATTCTTTAATCAAAGATTCATTATTGAAATTCTCTTCGGGTGAAAATCCCCAAAATTCTTTTCTCACTCTCTCGTGTAATCGCTCCGCAAAAGCTTCTGCCAACCTATCGGCAATTGCTTTTATCAAAATCGAATTATAATCGTCATGATTTGATTCATATTTTTCAACTAGAGCATCTATGCCATGTCCAGCTGTCACAGCAAATGCTCCAATATAATCATCCACTTTTTCTTCTTTCATAGCTATAAAATCTGCCAAACAGAAATTGTGAGTGTTATTTTTTTTATCTAATTGCTGTCTCAAAAAATGTACGACTTCTAATGTGTCCAATTTATTTTTATCAGAATAAATTTCGACATCATCTCCAACAGAATTAGCTGGAAATATGCCAAAAACTCCTGACATTTGTAGTTCTTTATTCTCTATTATATTTTGAAGAATTCTCTGCGCATCTTCATAAAGTTTTTTTGCTTGCTCTCCCATAGATGGATCTGTAAGTATTTTAGGGTAGGTCCCACGCATTTCCCAAGTTGAGAAAAAAGGCGTCCAATCAATTCTTTCTACTACATCCTGAATAGGATAATTTTCAAAAGTTTTTATCCCAATAAAATTCGGTTTATGTATTACTTTATCAGAAATTTGATAAACAGGTTTATTTGCACGAGCACTATCTAAAGATAAAATATTTGTGGAAGACTCTTTTTTCTCTCTCCTAACCCGAATTTCTTGATATTCATTCCTAATTTCCTTAAAGAAACCTCCCTTCAGATCTTCATTCGTCACATTATTCATAACATTCACACTTCTTGAAGCATCTTTTACATAGACAGTAGGCCCAGCATACTCTGGGGAGATCTTAATCGCAGTGTGTACCTTTGAAGTTGTAGCTCCGCCAATCAACAAAGGAACCTGTAAACCAATTCTTTCCATTTCTTTTGCTACGAACACCATTTCATCTAAAGAAGGGGTGATTAATCCGCTTAATCCTATTACCTGCACCCCATGTTTCTTCGCTTGATTTATTATTTCTGCTGACGAAACCATTACACCTAAATCTATGACTTCAAAATTATTGCATTGTAAAACAACTCCAACAATGTTTTTCCCTATATCATGCACATCACCTTTAACGGTGGCCATGAGAATTTTCCCTTTTTCTCCTAGACCAGACCCGTCCTTTTGGGCTTCGATGAATGGAGTTAGGTGAGCCACGGCCGTCTTCATTACTCTTGCACTTTTTACAACTTGGGGTAGAAACATTTTTCCAGACCCAAATAAATCTCCCACAACATTCATTCCATCCATTAAAGGCCCTTCAATCACTTTAATCGGTTCTTTTAATTCTAATCGCGCTTCCTCTGCATCCTCTACAATAAATTCAGATACGCCATTAACTAACGCATAAGAGATACGCTCTTCGACAGAATTTTCTCTCCAAGAAAGATCGTCCCCTTTTGCTTTTTTCATTCCTTTGACTTCAGAAGCAATTTCAAGAAGTTTTTCTGTAGCACCATCTTTTCTGTTTAAAAGAACATCTTCAACTTTTTCCAAAACGTCTTTAGGAATATCATCATAAACTGCAAGTTGACCCGCATTCACAATTCCCATATCCATTCCATTTTCTATAGCATGATACAAAAATGCAGAATGCATAAATTCGCGAATCCCATTGTTTCCTCTAAAAGAAAAAGAAACATTACTTACACCACCACTAACCAAAGCGCCTGGGAGTTGTTTCTTAATTAGTCTCACTGATTCAAAGAACGCGTTTGCATAATCATTATGCTCATCAATACCAGTTGCTACCGCGAAAATATTAGGATCAAAAATAATGTCTGTCGGTTCAAAACCTACTTTTTTAGTTAAAATCTCATATGCCCTCGTACAAACTTCCAATTTTTTTTCCGCTGTTTCGGCTTGTCCAGTTTCATCAAATGCCATAACCAAAACAGAAGCCCCGTATTGTTTTACAAGTCTGGCTTGCTCGATAAAAGCCTCTTCTCCTTCTTTGAGACTTATCGAATTTACAATTGGTTTCCCTTGAACACACTTCAGTCCAGATTCAATGACTTCCCATTTTGATGAATCTATCATGAAAGGAACTCTGCAAATTTCAGGTTCAGATGCTAACAGTTTCAAAAACGTACTCATCGCCTCGACAGAATCCAACATTCCTTCGTCCATATTAATATCAATTATTTGAGCACCATTTTGGACCTGCTGTAATGCAATCTGAACTGCTTTCTCATATTCTCCTTGTAAAATAAGTTTTGAAAATCTTGCAGAGCCGGCAACATTCGTTCTTTCACCAATATTTACAAAACCTGTTTCTTCTCCAATATTAAGTGGCTCTAAACCACTTAATCGACAACGTTTTTGTACTTCTGGAATTTTACGGGGCGCAATCGAAGATAATGTAGCAGCAATAGCTTGTATATGTTCAGGAGTAGTACCACAACATCCACCAACAATATTTACAAATCCTGAAGTTGCAAATTCACAAAGATGAGAAGCCATAAATTCGGGAGAGTCATCATACTCACCAAGTTCATTCGGCAATCCTGCATTAGGCCATGTACTAACTCTTGTACCTGCAACTCTAGATAATTCTTCCACATATTCCCGTAATTGTGTTACTCCTAAAGCACAATTCAACCCAACTGAAAAAGGTTTATAGGATGCTATAGAATTCCAGAAAGATTCTGTAGTCTGTCCTGAAAGTGTTCTCCCACTAGCATCTGTAATGGTCCCTGAAACCATTACAGGAAGCTGTATTGAATTTTTCTGAAAGTAACTTTCAACCGCAAAAAGTGCTGCTTTACAATTAAGGGTATCAAAAACGGTCTCAACCAGTATCAAATCTGCTCCCCCGTTTATAAGTCCACTTAAAGACGTAGTATAAGCCTCCACAAGTTCATCAAAACTTATATTTCTAAATCCAGGGTCATTTACATCCGGAGAAATAGAAGCAGTTCGGTTTGTTGGTCCAAGTACTCCTGCCACATAACGAAAGTCTCCTGAATCGGGTTTCTCTTTTTCATCTGCAACTTCTCTTGCAATTTTGGCTGCAGTAAAATTTAGTTCATAGGCTAGTTCTTCCATCCTATAATCTGCCATTGAGATAGATGTTGAATTGAAGGAATTTGTTTCAATGATATCTGCGCCAGCGTCCAGAAAGGATCTATGAATAGATTGAATCAGTTTTG
>DFQF01000097.1:0-28208 GCA_002377645.1 Nitrospinaceae bacterium UBA3496
GCCAATATCTTCATTAAGAATTTTTAAAACTTCTCTTACATTGCCGAGTATTGGAATATCAGTAGAAATTCTTTTGCCAAGTTCTACAGGGTCTATATCAACATGGCATATTTTGGCTTGTTTGCAGAACCCAGAAGTTTTTCCAGTAACACGATCGTCAAAACGTCCTCCGAGATTTATCAGTAAATCACATTCTTCGAGAGCGAAATTTGCATATGCAGTTCCATGCATTCCAGGCATTCCAAGAAAGAGACTATCTGTCCCAGGAAATCCACCAAGACCTAAAAGAGTATTTATGACTGGGATTCCAGAATTTCTCGCAAAATTAGTTAATTCATTTGATGCCTTAGCTTTAAGAATTCCTGCCCCAGCAAGAATGAGCGGCTTCTTTGATTTCTTTAGAGCAGAAATAAGTTTTTCTATCTCTGTTAAGCTTTCTTTTGAAAGTTCTGCGAAAGAATCTTTCGCTTGTATATTTTCTGAATTTTTGTATGTGGTTTTTTCTACTTGTATATCTTTAGGAAAATCTATTAAGACTGGCCCAGGTCTTCCAGTAGTAGCAATTTTAATCGCCTCTTTGGTAATTCTTTGAATATCATTAACATTTTGAATTAACCAATTATATTTTGTTACAGGGATCGAACAACCGTAAGTATCTGCTTCTTGGAATGCATCAGTTCCAATCATGGGTGAAGCAACTTGACCTGTAATTGCAATCATAGGAATAGAATCCATGTGAGCATTAGCAAGTCCAGTAATTAGATTTGTCGCACCAGGCCCAGAAGTTGTGATTACAGCTGCAATTTTATTGCTAACTCTTGCATATCCATCAGCCATGTGAGCTGCCCCTTGTTCATGACGTGTGAGAATATGTGGGAATTCAGATTTCAGCAGTTCGTCATAAAAAGGCATGATTGCCCCGCCAGGAATACCAAAAGCTATATCAACACCGCCAGCTTTTAGTTCTTCTATCATTATTTGAGAACCATTTAATTCCAATCTACATCTCCTAATTGTCTGGAAGTGCGCTTAATTTTGCGCTGAATTTTTCTTTTCTAGAGTCATAAACGATCATGTCTTTTGTGCTACCCCCAGCAGGAATCATAGGAAATACCAATTCATCCGGATCTACATTGACATCAAGTATGAACGGTCCTGGTGTAGTTACCATTTTCTTAATTGCCGGACGAAGTTCAGTTGTTTTTGAAATTGAAAGACCTTTTGCGCCGTACGCTTCTGCAAGTTTTACATAATTTGGCGAACAGTCTAATTCTACTTCACTGAATCTTCTGTCCATAAATAGGTCTTGCCATTGCCTGACCATACCTAAATTTGCATTGTTTAAAATAAAAATTTTAACGTTAATTTTGTATTGTACCGCTGTTGCTAATTCTTGAGAAACCATTTGAAAACTTCCATCACCAGCAATATCGATTGCTATTTTGTCGGGTCTAGCTAGTGCAGCACCAATAGCGGCAGGAAAACCGAAACCCATAGTACCTAAACCACCAGATGATATAAATTGCCTAGGAAAAGTACAGTTATAAAACTGAGCAGCCCACATCTGATGTTGACCGACCTCAGTTGTGATAATTGCTTTGTCTCCAACTTCATCACTAAGCGTGACAATAGCCTCCTGAGGTTTAATAGGCTTTCCCTTCTCAGAGTTGAAATTAAGAGGGTATTTTTTCATTAAGTTTTGGGTTTTTTTGATCCACAGTGGTCTAGTTTGCGATTTGACCGATTTATTTATTTCAGAAAGTATTGATTTTGCATCTCCTACTACTGGTATATCAGCATGTTTGTTTTTACCAATAGCAGTTGGATCTATATCTATGTGGACAATTTTCGCATTTTTAGCAAATTCAGAGATTTTTCCAGTTACTCTGTCGTCAAATCTTGCACCAACTGCTATTAAAAGATCGCATTCTGCAACTGAATAATTGGCATAGGCAGTTCCATGCATTCCCAACATACCTAAAGAAAGTTTGTGGTTATTAGGAAAAGCTCCTGCACCCATTAAGGTCCATGTGACTGGTATATCTGCTTTTTTCGCTAGTGACAACAATTCTTTATGTGCGTTTGAGTGTATAGCTCCTCCTCCAACGTATAATAAAGGTTGTTTGGAATTTTTGATTGCCTCTGAAACTCTTTTTATTTGTCGTGGATGTCCTTGTGTAGTTGGTTTGTACCCTCTAATGATTATTTTTGGATTAATTGTTTCTTTTGCACTTCCTAAGATGACATCTTTAGGGATATCTATTAGTACAGGACCAGGTCGGCCGGTTCGTGAAATATGGAATGCTTCCTGAAAAATCTTTGACAAGTCCTTTGTACTTTTAATCAAGTAACTATGTTTAGTTACAGTGCGAGTCATTCCTATAATGTCTGCTTCTTGAAAAGCGTCATTTCCAACCATCGATGTTGCCACCTGTCCAGTGATGCAAACTAGTGGGATCGAATCCATATAGGCGTCAGCTATTCCAGTAACCAAATTTGTTGCGCCAGGTCCTGAAGTAGTAAGACATACTCCAACTCTTCCGCTTGCTCTTGCGTATCCCTCTGCCATATGCGCAGCACATTGCTCATGTCTAGTGAGAATATGAGTTATATTTTTTCTCTTTAAGAAGAGATCTAAAACAGTCAGTAAAACGGCTCCAGGGTGACCAAAAATGAACTCTACCTTCTCTCTAGCTAAACTCCTATAAATAAGCTCAGCACCAGATAACTCAGTTTCATTGATTTGATTCACCTTTTTAGCGGTCATATCAATCCTCTTATAAAAAAACTATCTTATTACGAGATTAAATTCTAAAGTTACAAATAACTTCAGCCGGATTTTACTCTTCTATAGTAAAATAGGTCAAGCTACTAGGGAGGTAATGTGAATTAGTGTAAGTACTTGAATTATAAGGATTTAGTTACTTTCTTCATTCATTTTTTCAATTTGAGTTTTAATTGCTAGCTTTTTTTTCTTTAACTCTTTGATTTTTTGCTCTTCATCGGCAGTTAAAAATCTTTGTTTTTCCAAAACGGAAAGCTCACTTTCCAACTGAAGATGAGTAGTTTGGAGGGTTAAAACATTATTCTCTTCATTATTTATTTCTTCATCATTAACGGTTTGATTTGTCATTTTTCTCCTAGTGATTGTGATGTTTGAAAGTAAAGATTGAAAATTTAAATATATGAATTGAATTCTAACGATTACTATTTTTTCGTCAAGTGTCTTTAGCGATTGTAAGTCATCCTAATTTTACATCTCGGCAATAAGTTGGCAACAAATTTTTATTTTCTTGTAATTTGCCTTTTTTAATTTTATCTAGTGTAGATAGAGCAACAGAGAGTGAAGACGTATTTATTGGAAGAAATAAGATATTCTCATGTTTCATTTTAAGAAGACTTATTTTTTCTTCGTTAATAGAAGAATAAATTAAAATTGTATTTTGTTCGTCTTCAATTGCAAATTCATTAAAGTCAATCAATTTGTCATCTGTATTTCTTTTGTAATAAAAACCATCTTTATTTTCTTCTCTAAATAATTCAAATTTAGCGAAGAAAATATTCTCTTTATCCGCACCTCTTATGCAAATTAATGATTCGGTAGTAAGTCTAGAATTCTCCAGATGATTTTTTATAGCATCTTTTACAAGAATTTCTAAAGATGAAAATCCTAAAATAGGACAATCTAAACTTAGAGCAATACCTTTGGCAGTAGAGATTCCAATTCGCAGACTCATATAAGAACCAGGTCCAGTAGAAAATCCAATAGCACATAAGTTTTCTGTGTTTAATTTTAATTTTTCTATTTTTTCTTGGACTAGAGGCAATAAAGTTCTGGAAATCTTTTGATTCTTGTCTAGTTCTTCCGTAATTGAGGATTTGTCATTACAATTTAAAAATGTGATCTGTCCTGGAGTTATTGATACGTCAAAACTCAATATCCATTTATCTTTAAGATTTAATTTAGACATCTCTGGATTTTTTTCGAGACGATAAAAAGGATGTGAAACTTAGCAGGAAAGAGAAACTTCTCCTTCCTGCTAAAATAAAATTTAACCCAGAATGATAATTAAACAAATAACGAATGTGTAAATTACCAGTGACTCAATAAGTGCAAGACCAATAATCATGGATACTCTTAGGTCTGCACCTGCTCCTGGATTCCTAGCTGTTCCACTTAAAGCACTAGTGATACTCCATCCCTGGGAAATAGCACCAGCTGCTGCTGCGATTGCAAGTGCAAATGAGGAAGAGATTATTCTCCATTGCAATACTTCTGAATCTGCCGCAGTTGCTGCAAAAGCTTCTGTGGCCATAGCGAAGAATGATGCGAAAACTGCATAGAAAATTGCCAACCGTTTCATTACTTTCATCTCCTTGTAGTAATAAAAAAAACGAAATTAAGCCTTAATTAAACTGGATGAGTTTCTAACTCTCCATGGTGTTCGTCGTCGTGATCATGTCCTTCTAATGAACCTGCTATATATATCATTGTTAATAGAACAAAAACAAAAGTTTGTATAAAACTACCAAAAATAATAAACATCTGCATAGCCCAAGGAATAGGCAAAAGCACTTGGAAACAAAGAAGCATTAAAACACCAAGAACGAGTTCTTCTCCTGTAATATTACCAAAAAGTCTAAGAGTCAGAGACAGTGGGCGAGCAAAATGAGAAATAATCTCTATAGGTACCATTAGTGGCGCAAGCCACATAATAGGACCAGTGAAATGTTTTAAATAAGCCCAACCACTTTTTTGAAATCCTACATAATGAGTTGCGAGAAATACGGTAAGCGCGCAACCTAAGTTTGTGTTAATATTGCTGGTTGGAGCCATAAAGCCAGGTAGAATTCCAATTAGATTAGATAAGAAAATATATATTCCTAAAGCAAGAACTAATGGAAAATATTTTTTTCCTTCTTCGCCAAGTGGTCCTTCCATAAAACTAAAAACAGCATCAAAGAGTGTTTCTATAACATTTTGTTTTCCTACAGGAATTACTTGAAGGACTCTAGTTGTAAGAAAGGAAACTAATAATACTACTACCATTACTGTCCATGTGTATGTGACATTTGGGAAATCAGCAAGAGCAGGGAAGAAGTCTATGTATAAAAAAGGATGAAATTTTTCCATTATTAATTAAGCCTTTCTGAAATTTCTAGATTTAAATGTTTCCGTAATTCCGAAGATAAAAAATGAAACGATTGGTATAGATAATCCTGAAACAATAAAAATAACTGAAAGTTCAATGAAACTCACTCCAATCCATATGCAAGTAAGAAGAGTGAGAAATCTTAAAGTGTAGAGAAAATGTATGGTTATTTTTTTTTGATTTGCCTTATTCCCAGTTAAACGTAAAAAATATATATCCATACATTTTAGATTTAATAATGATAGAAGACCAAAAACGAAAACAGCAACAAAGTCTTTTAAAGTGAAAAGAAAAAGTGTCATCAATGAAATTAAAGACAAGAGGATGATACAAAAAAATGAAATTTTTTGTACGGTTTGCTTTGAATCTGAATTTGATTCAGTTAATTCAGTCAATTATTTTCCACTCCTAAGTATTTCCCGAAAAGCAGATACAAAACCTAATACTAGACCCACAACCATAATCCAAGGGTAGGTTGAAAATAAGTAATCCAAGCCATAACCCATAGCCCCTCCTACTAGAGGAGCAGTAACAAAATTCCAGCCCAAGGAAGCAGCTCTTAATTGTTTGAAGCTACTTTTCAATTTATTCTCTTTAAACTGATCTGATAGGGCTAAATTTAAAAAAACTACTGAAAAAGGGCGAAATTCTAAAATTACTCTAACGATGGAAAAACTAACAATACGATTGTTAAGTGTCAAGACCAAAAGTTGAATAAAAATTATGTCTCTTTCGGATTGAATTTGTTAATAATTAAGTGCAAGATTCATCCTGTTTACATTATTCTAAAAATTAATGTAATTTTTTATTGTTTTTGTTCTGTTTTTTCTAATCTATTCAGTTTTATAGGATTTTGTGCATGAAAAAAAATAAACATGCAGGCTCGGCTAAGAAAAATGTTAGAAAACCTTGGGGAGGTAGATTTTCTAGTTCAGTTAATTCCTTTGTTGAGGGTTTTACGGAAAGTGTGTCCTTTGACCATAGGTTAGCGGAGTTTGATATAGAAGGTTCTATCGCACATGCAGAGATGTTGGGAGAAAAAAAGATTATTTCTCTAAATGACTCTAAAAAAATTGTTAAAGGATTAAGTTCAATTTTGTTGGACATTGTGTCGGATAAATTTTTCTTTGATCCTAGACTTGAAGATGTTCATATGAATATTGAGGCCGAACTTATTAATAGAATTGGTCCAGTAGGGGGAAAACTGCACACGGCTAGGAGTAGAAATGATCAGGTTGCTACATCTTTAAGGTTATGGCTAAGAAAGCAGATTGATGAGATTCTTGGTGTTATAATGGAAATGCGTGTTTGTCTTTTGTCACAAGCTGAAAAAAATATTGAAGTTTTGATTCCTGGATATACGCATTTGCAAAGAGCGCAACCTGTTTTTCTGTCTCATCATTTGATGGCATATACACAAATGTTCAGTAGGGATTATGAGAGATTTTGTGAGGTGAGGAAGAGAGTAAATATCCTTCCTCTGGGTTCTGGAGCATTAGCTGGAACTAGTCATCCTATAGATAGAGAGTTAGTTTCTAAAAAATTAAATTTTGATTCTGTTTCTCTAAATAGTATAGATGCAGTGAGTGATCGTGATTTTGTGATTGATTTCGCTTCAGCTGCATCGATTGCAATGATGCATCTTAGTCGTTTAGGAGAAGAGATTGTAATTTGGGCTAGTGAAGAATTTAATTTTATTAACTTGCCTGATGCTTTTGCTACTGGCAGTTCTTTGATGCCTCAAAAGAAGAATCCGGACGTTGCTGAACTCGTAAGAGGAAAAAGTGCAAGAACATACGGAAACCTTGTTTCTTTGTTAACAATGATGAAAGGTCTGCCACTCGCATATAATAGAGATATGCAAGAGGATAAAGAGCAAATCTTTGATGCTTCAGATACTTTGCATTCTTCTTTGACCGTAATGTATTTATTACTAGAATCGTTGACCTTTAACAAAGAAAGAATGTCAAATGCAGTAAATGAGAGTTATATGACTGCTACTGATATTGCAGATGCAATGGTTAGGAGAGGAATTCCTTTTAGAGAGGCTCATGAATCAGCCGGTAAGATTGTTTTGTATGCCATAGAAAATGAAATTCCGTTTGATGAATTATTGCTTGAAGATTTGAAAGATTTTGTGCCCCACATGAGAAGTTCGGATTTGAAAGAGGCCTCTGTCGAGAGATCCATTGCACATAGAAATAGCAAAGGAGGTTCTTCTTTGGGAAGTGTGAAGAGGCAAATAAGAATAGAAAAGAAAAAACTTGGAGGCATTCTTTGAGTAAGATTTCTTTTTTGATTTCGATTTCTCTAATAATTTTTATTTTTGCGACGTTTATTAGTTGTGGAGTGAAAGGTCCTCCTAAAGCTCCACTAGAAAATAAATTGAAGAATATTTCATCGAGGAGATAAGTAATCAATGAATGAAGATTTTAGTTATGTTAGAGGGGAATTATGTGCTGAGCAGATTTCCATTAATGGGCTTGCTGAAGAGTATGGGACCCCTTTATATATTTACAGTCATGCTGCACTTACAAGGCAATTCAGTAGTTTCAGTAACGCTTTTGCCTCGATTCCTCATTTGGTTTGTTTTGCTATGAAGAGCAATTCAAATATTGCAATCCTGCGCTTGTTTTCCGAAATGGGAGGGGGATTGGATATAGTTTCAGGTGGAGAGCTATACAGGGCAGTTAAAGCAGGTGTCCCAGGGGAAAGAATTGTGTTTGCGGGTGTGGGCAAGTCGGATGAAGAAATTGAGTATGCTTTGAGTAAAGATGTATTAATGTTTAATGTGGAAAGTGAAGAAGAGATGTTTAATATCAATAAAGTCGCTGAGAAGAATAACAAAGTTGCTCGAGTGGCTTTACGCGTCAATCCAAACGTAGATCCGAAAACTCATCCTTATATATCCACAGGTTTGAAAAAAAGCAAATTCGGAATAGATATAGCAAAAGCTAGAGATGAATATGCAAGGGCTGCAAATTTTAATTCTTTAGAACTTTCCGGGGTGCATTGTCATATAGGAAGTCAAATAACAACTACGTCTCCTTTTGCTGATGCAGTTGAAAAGGTAGTAGAACTTGTCACTTCTTTGCGAGGTGATGGTCATGAAATTCGTTTTCTAAATCTTGGTGGTGGTTTGGGTATTTCTTATAAAGATGAAGTTCCTCCTCATCCAGAGGATTATGCTAAAGCTATAGTGCCCTTAATAAAAGATTTGAATTGCAAAATTATTTTTGAACCCGGTAGATTTATTTCTGGTAATGCTGGTGTTTTGGTAACTAAAGTTCTCTATAGAAAAGAGAATCCAGAAAAGCGCTTTGTAATAGTAGATGCTGGAATGAATGATTTAATTCGTCCGAGTTTATACGAGGCATTTCAGGAAGTTTTGCCAGTGCAGGAAGAACTTTTGAAAACGTCAACATTTACGTCTGATTTAGTAGGTCCAATATGTGAGAGTGGAGACTATCTTGCAAAAGACAGAGAAATGCCAGAATTATCAAGAAATGATTTAGTTGCCGTTATGAGTTCTGGCGCATATGGATTCACTATGGCTTCAAATTATAATTCTCGTCCTAGGCCACCTGAAGTGTTGGTAAAAGAAAAAGAGTCTTTTTTAATTAGAACTAGGGAGTCATACGAAGATTTGGTAAAAGGCGAGAAGATACCTGCATTTCTAATGTCTAAGGAATAAGAAAATGACAGAAAATATAAAGTTTATGAAATTAAGTGGAAGTGGAAATGATTTTATCTTTATCGAAAACTTTAGAAATGAATTTAAAGAAGAATCAATGTCTAATTTTGTAAAATTAGTTTGCAGAAGAGGCTTGTCTGTAGGTGCAGACGGTCTTATGTTTATTCAAACTAGTGACAAAGCAGACTTTAAGTGGCGTTTTTTTAATTCCGATGGTAGTGAGGGTGAAATGTGTGGAAATGGGGGACGCTGTGCAATACGTTTTGCTAAAGAAATAGGTTTGATTTCGGAAGAAGGATCTTTTGAGACTATTGCGGGAGTTTTAGATGCTTCAATTGATGGAAATCGTGTGAAGGTAAGGATGACAAAACCGCATAGTTTTACACAAACAACGAAGATTGTTTTAGGAGATCAGGAAGTATTATTAGATAGTATTAATACTGGTGTTCCACATGCGATTCTATATACAAAAGATCTTGATTCTGTAGATGTTTTAAATGATGGAAGAGAGATTCGGAATCATACTGTATACAAACCAGATGGAACTAATGTTAATTTTGTGAGAGTTATTGATAAGAATAACCTTGAAATAAGAACTTACGAAAGAGGAGTTGAGGATGAGACTCTAGCTTGTGGTACTGGTGCTGTAGCATCTTCGCTTATGGCTGCTGCACGAAATCTTGTTGAATCACCTGTAAATGTTAAGGTTCGAAGTGGAGAGTCTCTGGTGATTCACTTCAATGGAAATCCCGAAAATACAAGTGATGTCTATATGGAAGGTGATACTCGATTGGTATATACAGGTGAAATTAGGACAGATGCGTTTGCATAGATGCCCTGAATACAAAGGTTTTTGAAATGAATGAATTTAATTTGGCTGAGACTGATAAATTATTGTCAACGACCAGAGCTGTTAGGAAACGACTTGATTTTGAAAAAAAAGTCGATTTGAAAGTGATATATGACTGCTTGGAACTTGCTATTCAGGCTCCTACTGGTTCCAACAAACAAGGATGGAGATGGATAGTTGTGACTGAACAAGAAGTAAAAAAAAAATTAGCCGATATTTATAGGATGGGAAACAGCCATTATTTAGAATCAGGAAAAATGAATGCGTCAGATCAAGGAGAAACGCAAAATGAACGTGTTTTTGATTCGGCAATTTATCTTGCGGAGAATTTTGAAAGAGTTCCTGTATTAGTTGTGCCATGTATAGAAGTTAAAGTGCCTGCCAATATGAAAAGCACTCTTTCCTCCGCTTTGTACGGTTCTATCATTCCAGCAATATGGAGTTTTCAGTTGGCTCTTCGTTCGCGTGAGCTAGGCTCTGTATATACTACTCCACATTTAGAAGAACCAATAAAGGAACTTTTAGAAATTCCTAAAGACTTTATTCCAGTTGCTTTTATTCCAGTTGCCCATACAATTGGAAAAAAGTTTAAACCTGCAAAAAGGAACCCTTTGAAAGACGTAGTGTTTAAGAATATTTGGAACAATAATTAAATTAATCTTGTATTCATGAGGATTTTGATGTGTCTAAAAGAGTTGTGATTTCTGGTGCAGGTGGCAGGATGGGGCAGAGTATTGTTTCTCAAGTTGTTAAAAGTGAAAATTTAACTCTCTCGGGTGGATTAGAACATCCTGGATTTTCTAGTCTTGGCTCCGATGTTGGTGTTTTTGCAGGAGTTGGAGAACTTAAAGTTTTATTCAATACAGATCCCGAGAGTATGAATGGGGATGTCTTGATTTCATTTGCTACACCTGAAGCAACGTTAGAACACTCAAAAATTGCCTCTGAGAAAGGATTGGCTTTGGTAATTGGAACGACAGGTCTGAATGATTTGCAACGAGAAGAAATTGGTCAAATTGCAAAAAAAGTTCCTTGTGTTTTTGCTCCTAATATGAGTGTTGGGGTGAATGTTCTTTTTAGACTTATCAAGGATGCAGCATTACTTCTCGGTAGTAATTATGATATTGAATTAATGGAAATTCATCATGATCAGAAGGTTGATTCTCCTTCTGGAACAGCAGTGAGAATGGGAGAAATTTTATCTAATACTATTGGGAAGACTTATCCGAAAGACATTGTTTTTCATAGAGAAGGCATTGTAGGGAAACGGGTGCCTGGATCAATTGGCATCCAAACTTTAAGGGGAGGTGATGTGCCAGGAGAACATACCGCATTTTTCTTTGGTTCTGGCGAAAGAATAGAAATAACTCACAAAGCTGGGAATCGAGATAATTTTGCTGCAGGGGCAGTAAGAGCCGCAGATTGGGTAGTGGATCAAACTCCAGGATTATACGGAATGAACGAAGTCCTCGGAATTAAAGGTTAGAACATTTCTGTGAAATGAGAATAAAATGGAGAAAAGTAGAGACAGTGTTGAGTATATAAAGTCAGAATCGGGTAGGGTTTTGGCTATGGTTATACGTGATGATTTCAACGATTATGAAAAATTTCCACCATTCCTAAAAAGTGGTTCTGAAAAAGAACATCTAGCAAAAGCATATTCAGGTCAAGATTTTGAATCTGAAAGAAAGACAAAAGCTCATGTTACGAGTGATGAATTGCCTTTGCAAATAGTTCTGCTTAATCGAAGTCCAGGTTCTATCGTACACCCTCATTATCATTTAGTTACAGAACGTCCAAAGAATGACACCCGTCATCAGATAATGTTTTGTCGAAGAGGTTCCATCAAGATAGGTGTTTATTCTAAAGAGGGAGATTATGCTGGTGATACTATATTAAGTCCTGGGGACTTGATACTTATGTACGAGGGACATAGCATAGAATTTCTAGAAGAAAACACAAAAGCTATTGAAATAAAAGAGGGACCATTTCCTGAGACTGATGAAGCAGATAAGGTAGATTTCTAACTTTCCGTAAGACCTATCTCTTTAGCGAATAATTTCGCAGCCTTTTTATATGACAACTGATGTTCCGAAGTTGGTTTTACGGGTCTGTGGTACCTTCCTAGAAAACGATTTTTCGAAGACCATATTTCTCTGACAAGTAAAACGGAGTCAAGTTTTCCGTCACTTTTTTCGTCAGTGTAAATATAGTAGAACTGACTGTTTTGATTAGTTAGCTTCCCAAAATAAGCTTCTCCACCATGGTATATCTCTCTCTTGAATTCTCCCGAAGGTATTATGAATGAGAGATTTCTATTTCCAAAAATAGAATCAACAACTTTAGCTTTGTATGTTTTTCCATTTATTTTTTTGAAAATAGTAAAGGTGTTTTCTGCTATCTTAGGTTTTGTCTGATTGAGTGCAAATGAAGAGATTTTCCCATATACAGTTTTGTTGAAATTTTTGGAAAGATTATTGGATAATCCATAAATGAAAAGAAGGAGCACTGCAGCAATTGTAATAATTGGGAAACGAAGAATTGAGGTCTTTGAATAAAGAACAGAAAGTCCTCTGTTTACTGCAACATCTTCTCTCATTTCGGATATAGATTTGTACATATCTTCTTCTGAAAGATCTATAGGTTCGGGTTTCCATTCAGGTTCGGGTTCTTTGGCAGGTGCTTTAGGGGATTCAGCAGAAGATGACGCCGTAGTTGAGGCGGCAGCGGGTGCCGCGGTAAAAAAATCTGCGTTAATCTTTGTAAAACTAGACCACTTTGCAGGAAGATCTCCTTCAGCGAATATAGCATCAACAGGACAGGCAGGAACACAAGCTGCACAATCGATACATTCTACTGGGTCTATAAATAGTTGATTGCTTGAACCGTCTCCAGCTTCGTGTATGCAATCGACAGGACATACATCTACACAGGCTGTATCTTTCGTATCCACACATGGTTCTGCAATTACATGTACCATTTAAACAAAATCCTTTGGTTAGGCGGTGCAAAACTAAAGACTCAACATATTAATATCTTAAGTTTTGTCTAATAGCAATACTATTTTTGAAATTTAGTTTTTCCTTTCTTGTTCTCAACTTGTTAATTTAAATTACAAGTTTGTTGAGCTTTTTCTCAACTTGAATGATAATCGTGTTTCAATCAACTTAATTTTAACAAGTTATTTTAGGAGGTTGTTCTTTAAATGGATATTAAACTTGCTGATCGGCTTGGTAATTTGCCACCCTACCTTTTTGCCGAAATAGATCGAATGAAAGCTGAGGCCGCTAATGATGGAAAAGATATTATAAGTCTCGGAATAGGTGATCCAGATCTGCCTACTCCTGAACATATTATTAAAGAACTTGATGTGGCATCTAGGAAAGTTGAAAATCATCAATACCCTTCCTATATAGGAATGAAAAGTTTTAGAGAAGCATGTGGGGAATGGTATGAGAATAGGTTTGGTGTTGGTCTAGATCCAAATTCTGAAGTCCTTACTTTAATTGGTTCCAAAGAAGGGATTGCTCATATTCCCTTAGCATTTGTAAACCCTGGTGATTATGTTCTTGTTCCTGACCCTGCCTATCCAGTATATGAAGTTGCTACGTATTTTGCGGATGGAAAAGTACATTTTATGCCACTGTTAGAAGGAAATGGATTTCTTCCTAAATTGGAGGACATTCCTAGTGATATTGCAAAAGCATCGAAGATAATTTTTGTTAATTATCCGAATAATCCAACTGCCGCATGTGCAGATATGAATTTCTATAATAAATTGGTAGAGTTTGCACAAAGTTATGATGTGATAGTATGTAGTGATAATGCATATTCCGAAATGTATTTTGATGGTGTGCCTCCACTTAGTTTTTTAAATGCTGACGGAGCAAAAGAGGTCGGGATAGAATTTCATTCACTTTCTAAGACATACAATATGACAGGTTGGAGAATAGCTTGTGCTGTAGGAAATCCAGACGTTTTGGCAGGTTTGGGTTCTATAAAAACAAATGTCGACTCAGGTGCATTCCAGGGAATACAAGAAGCTGGCATTAGAGCTATTACTTCAGATCAATCTTGTGTTGCTGAAATGCGTACGGTTTATGAAAAAAGACGGGATGTTGCTTTTGGTGCTTTGAAAGAATTAAATCTTGAAGTGAATAATCCTCAGGCTACCTTTTATATGTGGATTAAATGTCCTGAAAGTTACACTTCGACAGAATTTACTGCGCATATTCTTAAGAATACAGGTGTTGTAACCACCCCTGGAGTTGGATTTGGTCCGCACGGTGAAGGTTATATTCGTATGGCTCTAACAGTTCCGGAGGATAGGCTTTTAGAGGCATTCGATAGAATAAAGAAACTAGGTTTTTGATAGAAGAAATTTCTGTTTTTATCGGCTTGGGATCGAATCTTAACGATCGTTCGTCTCAAATTAATAAAGCTATAGAACTTTTGTCGGGAAATAAATACTTGCATTTTTGTTCTCTTTCTTCTTTTTACGAGACTGAGCCCGTTGGAGTAGAACCACAACCAGCATTTTTAAACGCAGTTGCGGAATTTTCTTGCATATCTTCTTCGCGTCAACTTTTAGAACTTATTCTAGAAATAGAGAAAGAAATGGGTAGAATTAGGTTGAAGAAAGGTTCTCCTCGAATTATTGATTTAGACATTCTACTTTTCGGATCATCGATATTGGAAACCTCATCATTAGAAATTCCCCATCCAAGAATGCACCAAAGACGTTTTGTTCTTGAACCTTTGGCAGAGATCGCTCCAAATGTTTTGCATCCAGTTTTAGGAAAGACGATAAGAGAATTACTCGAATTTGTCCCAGAAAATAAATTTTGGGTAAAAAAAATAGGTGATGATTCTAAACTTTAACTATGAAATAATTTATGTTCTTTGTTTAAATTTTTAATCTTTTTTCATTTGGGCAAGTTATAATGGAACTTATCTCATCTGTTGAAGAAATGCGTTTATTGTGCGCAGACTTTAAAAAAAAGCCTTTTAATGTAGGTCTGGTTCCTACTATGGGCGCCCTTCATGATGGTCACATAAGTTTAATAAAAAAATCTACAGAAGATAATGAAATCACTTTAGTTAGTATATTCTTAAATCCAGCACAATTTAATTCTGCAACAGATCTCAAAAGTTATCCTAGAACAATAGAGAATGATTCTCGATTATGTAATTCTTTAGACGTTGATTTACTTTTTGTTCCTAGTGCCGATCAGATTTACCCCCCCGGATATTCTACTTGGATTGATATAGAGGGGATTGCAGAAAAGCTTTGTGGATTAAAAAGACCTGGACATTTCAGGGGTGTATCGACAGTTGTGATGAAATTGTTAACGATTTGCAGTCCCGATTTTGCTTATTTTGGAGAGAAAGATTACCAGCAGTTTTTAATAGTCCAAAGAATGTGCTTTGACTTGATGCTAGATACTGAGATTATTTTATGTCCGATAATTCGTGAGAAGGACGGCCTTGCATTAAGTAGTAGGAATGTAAATCTAAGCCAAAAAGATAGAACGCTTGCTATTTTAATTATTAAAGCAATGAAGGAAGTTGAGAAATTATTTTATGAAGGTGAAAGAAACTGTATTGAATTAATCGAAAAGGCAAAAGAGATACTTTCTGTTCCTGATTTATACATAGAATATATAGATATTGTTGGCTCTGTAGATTTAGAAAGTTTGCAAAAAATAGAAAGCACAGCTCGCATTATGATAGCTGTGAAAATAGGATCGGTAAGACTAATAGATAATTTGTCTTTGGAACTTTAAAATGTTTTCTTTGAAAAAAATCATCTTCTTCAGCGCAGTTTTGGCTTTTATTTTCTTGTCTCAGAATATTTTGTTCTCGGTGGAGTTAAAGGAAAAAGAAAAAGAGAAGTCTTTTGTTTTGGGATTAAAGTTGTTCAAAGATGGTTTTTATATTCCGGCTATCGAAGTTTTTTCCGATTTTTTAATTAAGGATCAAAAAAATACGAAAAATATTATTGCAAGATTCTTGCTTGCAGAGTCTTTTAGAAAGACAAAACAATTTGATTTGGCTATAAAGAATTTTCAACTTATTTTAGCTGACAAGAATCACAGTGCAAAAGTATTTTATCTTAAGTCCTATATAAGACTTGGAGAAATTCATGAACTGCAAGGGAATGAATTAAAATCAAGCATAAATTATGAAAATGCATTTGTTCATTTCAAAAGCAATAAATCTAAGAAATTTTCATACTTGTCGTCTCTTATAGAAAAGAAAATGCTTCGTGCGTCTTTTGCAAGGTACGGGAAGAATGATTGTCAAAGTTCTATCCAGAATATTAAGAAACTTGAATTAATTTCTGGCTGGAAGGATTCTCTTTCTGGGAAAGATTATATTCGATATCTTTTTTTGCGTGGTGATTGTGCGCTTAGATCTGACAATTTTAAATTGTCGAAATTTTACTTTTCTGAAATATTGTTATCTAAGACAAGTTTATATATTCAAGAACAATCTAAATTTCGTCTTGCTATATCCTTAGATGAGCTGAATGAAAAGAAAAAAGCTTTTGCGATCTATCTCCAAATTGTAAAACAGAAAAAAAACAGTAATTTTAAAGGATTTATTTTTTCCTTATGGCGTTTATCTGAAATTTCTGAAGAACTAATGGATTGGAAGGAATCTATAAGATATCTGAAATTACTTAGAAAAAGTATAGAGGAAAAGGGAGTTGTTAAAGATCGTGAATTTTCACAATTTTATGGATTGTCTGAAATACGTATTAGAGAAATAAAATTGTTTTTGACAAAAATTCGAGAGAGAAACTTAGTTGTTGAAAAAGAGAAAATTATTTATGCAAGAAAAGTTAGAAACCGTAAAAAAAGAATTAAAGAAATTGAGAAGAAATATCAAGAACAAACAAGAAAACGTGATGAGGAAAACGTAAGGAGGAAAAAAGCCTTCCTTGAAGCTCTTGTTGATTACAAAAATAAAATTCGAAGGTCAGAAGAACAATATCTTCGTAAGGTTGAAAAGAGAAAAAAGAAGATACGTGCATTAAGGCTCGAGAATGTTGAGAAACTTGAAACTTACAAGAAGAAGGTGCGCGATCTAGAAAGAGCGTATCTTCGTAAAGTAAAAAATAGAGAAAAGAATGTGCGCGTGTTGAAACTGGAGAATATAAAGAAACTCGAATTTTATAAAAAGAAGGTACGTCAGTTAGAGAAAGAGTATCTTCGTAAGGTAAAGCAAAGAAAAGAAAAAGTTCTTTTCCTAAAGAAAAAATATAAGGAAAGATTGATGGAACGCGAAAAATTTATTCGCTCTAGAGAGCCCTTGTTTAGGTAATTAATTTTATGGATTTGAAAAGATATGTTTTGAGAATTCAATGTCTTGTATTTCTGTTAGTTGTGTATCTTTGTCTGTTTTTACTTTTCCCAATGGATTTATTAAGCGCAACTCAAAAAAAAACACAAAAAGAATTAGAACTGAAACTTAAAATACCTCCAGTAACTATAAACTGGAAAAGTAGCTTGAAAATAATCGGAACTAAGAAAAAGCTGGTTCCGCCTAAATATATTAAATTTTCATTCCAAGATCTTTTAGTTAATCCTGAAATGCCTGAAATTCGACTTCCCAACCGTTTCTTCCCAACTGAGTCTAGTGTAGATCTTGAATTAGCATATGCCGGCTATGCTTGGTACTTAGATTTGTTTGGTAATATTGTAGAACTTTTTGAAACAGGAAGAGCGTATTTGCATAAAAAATCTCCCGTAGAAGCTTTTTATTATTTCGAAAAAGCTAAAGATAAAGCAAAGGAAAGTGAGAATGTTCTTTATCTTTCTGCTTCTTTGTTCTGGGGTGTGGAAGCTCTAATGCAAATGAATCAATATAAGAAAGCAAGTCAATGGAGAGATAAACTCTTGAAAATGAAAGGTAATGTTTCACTACCATATGTCTCTTCTGCTAGTTTTTATTTAGCTTTGATGGCCTGTCAAAACAAGAATTACTCTTTATGTTTGAAGATTACCGAAGGAAAACATTGGAAAAGGAGTATTTATTATAGACATGCTGCTTATCTGAAATCATGGGCTTTATATAAGCAAAAACAATTTTCTTCAGCAAAAAAAAGTTGGATTTCTCTATCTGATTATAAAGGTGATTATCAGTTAGAGTCGCTTGTAAATGCAGGTATTGTGTCTGTCCGGACTGGAGATTTTAAGGAATCACTTAGTTTGTTCCGTCAAGCAATAAAGTTTTTAGCCAAACAAAAAGTTCAAAACTATGTTTATGAGAGCATAACTTTATACGCGAAAGGCTGGAGTGAATTAAAGTTAGGGAAATATAATGATGCGTTGCTATCCTTTGCCTTGTTTGAAAAGAAATATCCTATACATAAATTAAGTAACTCTGTTCAAGTCGGTTCTATTTCTGCAAAGTTGCGTCTATTTAGACAAGGCATTTTGCATGTGAGTGAAATTGTAAAGATTGTTGAAAGTTCAAGGAAGTTTCTGTCTGAATCTTTAGAAACAGAAAATATTTTACTTGAATTAGCTTGGTCTTTGTTTGAAAAAAAAGAATTTTCTAAAGCCGTTTATTACGTTACGCAAGTAACCGATCAAAGTCCATTGAGGAAGATTTACCCTATAGCTCTTATACTTGAAGGTTTATGTTTTTATGAAATGGGAGAGTATTCCAGATCATTTGGAATACTTAAAAGGACCAATGATCTTTTTCAATACAGAAGCTTCCAAAGTGAAATAAAACTAAAAAATATTTCAAGTTTGTATTTCTCTTTAGCGGCAATTCATATGAAGGATTATAAATTAGCAGAAGAAACTCTTAGGGATTTAGTTAGACAAGAAAAAAATAAAAAGTATGAGTATATCTATTATATGGCTACTGTTTGGCTTGGAGAAATTTTCTTGGAAAGAAGAAAGTATAAAAGTGCTGAAGTGTTATTTTTGTCTATTCCTCCTTCCTCCACTTCTTATTTGCAAGCTCAAATGGGATTGTCTTGGATTTATTTTTCACGTAAAGATTGGAAAAAATCTGCGATTTTATTCGAAAAAATCTTTTATTCATCTCCTTACGGAAAATATGCATCTGAGTCACTTTTTCGGGCAGCTGAATCAAGATTTAACCTAGGGGATTTTCAGAAGGCAATTCATACATTTGATCGTGTGGAAAAAAGATTTGATGGTACTTTAGTTTCTGAGCGCGCTCTTTATCAAAAGATAAAATTGTTAATACAAAGGAGCAAGTTGAATGCTGCAGAATCTGCACTTTCAACTTTTCTAACGAAATATTCCAAATCCACATTTCTTGACGAAATAATGTTTCATTATGCATTAATACCATTCCATAAGCTTAATTATTCGGTTTCACTTGAAAGGTTAAAAGATTTTATTCGGAAAAATCCTCAATCTAAGTTTTTGACTAAGGCATACTTAAGGGTAGGTGATACGCATTATAATCTTAGTGATTTTAAGAAAGCAGAAATTGTTTATTCATTTATTGCAAGTAAATTTCAATTATATCCAGAGGCAAGGGAAGCTGCATATAGTTATGCGATGACGAGCGCAAGGAGAAAGAATTTTTCTGAGTTCTTGTTACAGGCGAGGCGAGTTATAAAGAGGTCTCCGAAAGAACTTTTAAGTATTGCTCTTTCTTTTCAAATTGCAGAAACATATTTCTCAGAAAAAAAATTAGACAAGGCATTTGAGGAATATTTGCAAATTTTTGCAGAATATCCAAATTCCCCATTTGCAGCACAGGCATTGTTTAGAATTTCCATGATCCATCGTATGAATGGAAAAATTGATGCTTCTTTAAGTTCTTATGAAAGAATTCTGAGAAAATATCCTAAGCATACAATGCGACCGGACGTCCTTTTTGCATTAGGTAAAACGTTATATGAAATTGGCAGATATTCTGAATCTAAGAAATGGTTTGATTCATTGTTATCTGAATTTGATAATCACGAGTATGTATCCTTGTCAAGGTATTATTTAGGAATCTGTTATAAAAAGTTGGGAGAGAAACAAAAATCTATTGAGCAGTTTTCAAAAATAACCAAACATATTACAAAAAATAATGTTGAAATAAGAGTAAATTCTATGCTTGAGCTTGGTAGTATTTTTATAGAGGAAAAACGTTTTGAGGAAGCAAAGAAAGTATTGTTGCCAGCTTCAAAAATGAAAAATTCAAGTATTTCTGCTAGAGCTAGATTTCTGCTTATCCGTATTCTTGAGGAGAAAGAGGATAGAAAAGCAGGGCTTGGATATTTGCATCTAGCTTATAAGTTTTCTGATGATGAAGACATAGTTTGTAAATCATTATTAAGGTCAGCTGGAATTTATGAATTGAGAAAAGAGTTTTCAACGGCTCAAAAAATTCTTGAAAAAATTGAACGTTCGGCTAATCTTAAAAAATGTAATAAGATAGCCACTAAAAAGTTAAGAAATTTTGTCAAGAATAAATAAAATTCTTTGAAAAGAGAAGCAGTTTAACTCTAATTATTGAGAGGAAATCGAAATGGGAACTTTTTTGGACTTGCTATGGAGCGGAGGCATTTTAATGATTCCTCTTTTCGTTTGTTCAGTTCTTTCTCTTGCGATTATTATTGAGAGAATTTTTGTTCTGAGAGACAAGGAGATTGTGAAACTCGATGTGGTTAGAAGCGTTAAAGAGTTAGTCGCTCAAAAGAAAGTTCCTGAAGCTATAACTTTATGTGAGAAAAATCCATCATCAATAGGAAGAATAGTATGCGAGGTATTAAGAAGTAATTTTAAAGATAGAACAATCCTCAAAGAGATAGGTGAAAACGCAGGACGTCAAGAGGTTCCGATTCTCGAAAAAAATTTACAATCACTTGGCACAATTGCTGCTGTGGCACCTTTGTTGGGCCTTACAGGGACTGTTTTTGGGATGATTAAAGTGTTTACTGTTATTAGCGAAAAGGGAATAGCACATCCAAGTCAACTTGCAGGAGGAATTAGCGAAGCACTCGTAACAACAGCTACAGGTTTGGTTGTGGGAATTCCCGCATTAGTTTTTTTTAATTATTTTAGTAGCAAGATAGATAAGTTTTTATTGAAAATTGAGAATCAGATTACTCAACTTATTGAAGTTCTTGTAGGAGAATAGTTTTGAAATTTCGTGATTATCGACGTGTAAAAGCTCAACCTGGACTGACTTCAATGATAGATATAATTTTTCTTTTACTTATTTTCTTCGTTCTAAGTTCTACGTTTGTCTTGCAGCCTGCAATTAAAATAAAATTACCTAAAACATTGACTAGTCAACTTCCTGTCAGAAAGGAAGTTATAGTTATTATTGCAAGAGATAAAAGGGTTTTTATTAATAATAAACTGACAAAATATTCTGATATTTTTAATCGATTCCAGGAAGAATCTAAATTGCAACCAAATGGAACAGTTGTGATACGTGCAGATAGGGATGTTGCCCACGGCTTTGTTGTTAAGGTGATGGATATTGTCAAACAGGCCGGTTTCCCTAATCTTGCAATAGCTACAGAGCCGATTAAGCTAGAGAAATAACTGTTCTTTTGAAAGGGGTCATATTGTGACTTTGCGATTTCTCTGTGGAATTTTTGGGTCTGTATTTTTACATGCACTTTTAGTGATCTTTGCACCTGATGTCGTGTTGCCGAAAATGAGTATGCCTGAATATAAGAAACATGAAGTCTCTTTTGTGAATAGACATTTGAAGTTACCTAAGGCATTAATTCATAAACCGGTTCCAGAGGTGCCAGTTCCAAGTTTTATCCCTGTAATTAAAAAACCAAAAATGCCATCGAGGCCGGTTTTGTCTGATCCAAATACTATACCTAAAGTCAAACCACCGAAGTTGCCTGTGAAACCGATTTTAGCTAGAGTTGAAGAAATCCCATTTGTCAGACTCCCTAAATTGCCTTTAAAGCCAGTTTCTCCTCAATATGTTCCTCAAGTTAGGATTCCTAAATATCCTGCTGAAATTGTCCCACAAAAATCTTTTCCTAAGATTTCATTGCCCAATAGAAAATTTATCTCTAAAAAAACAAGAAAAGAAAAAAGAAAGCAATTCACTGACCTAAAAAGTAAATCGAAGATAGTTGCATCACCTAAAGTGAAATTTGCAGATCTTTTTATGTCAGAGGAAGCAAAATCGATTTTAAGTAAAGAAATTCATAATATTGATTTTAAAAATTATATTTTAAAGAAAAAAGAACGTTCCCCAGAGGAAACAAGTATATTTGTTGGAGATGTTAATGTTTCAACTAAAGAGATTGATATTGATAAATATCTTGAGAAAAGTCGAAAAGAGTTAAGAAGCAAAAGTATTCTTATTGTAGATAGTCCCTTACGTAAAGAAATGGACAGGAGAACTCGCCGTTTACTCTTTTCACCTCCACTTCCTAAAATTAGTTCTTTGCAGATGCCAGTAACTGTAGTTTTAAAGTTTTGGGTTCTATCTGATGGAAGTGTTGGTAGAGTTTTAGTAGAAAGAAAAGCTAATGCATATTTGGAAGTTTATGCTATTAACCATTTGAAAAGATGGAAGTTTAACAGTCTATCTTTAAGCTATAAATCTAAAGAGCAATGGGGGATTGTAGTTTATAGATTCTTAGTTAATTGATCACTTAAAAAGGACTAATTTTTTATGCCTCCAATACTTTTTTTTGAAGATTTCGAAGTGGGACAAAGTTGGAAGACAGATTTGAGAAAAATCTCTGAATCTGATGTTCTATCTTTTGCTGAATTGACTGGAGATAGTACTTATTTACATACGGATGAAGTCTTAGCATCTAAAGGCCCATTTGGAGAAAGAATTTCTCACGGACTGTTAGGTTTATCAGTTTTAATAGGCCTTGTAACTCAAATGGGTATAGTGGAAACATCAATAGAAGCATTCCTTGGAGTTAATTGGAGTTTTAAAGGCCCAATTTTCTTTGATGATACTGTTTATGGAAAATTGACAGTTTTAGAATCCAGAAAGAGTAAAAAAGGAAAGGGTTTAGTCACTTTTTCAGTAACTCTATTAAATTTCTCAGATATTGTATTACAGGAAGGGGAAATAACGTTTATGATTAAACTCAAAAGCAATTAATGTCCTGTTGTTAACCTCCGACGATTGCCGGAAAAACGAACATTTCGTCACCTTCTGATAAAATCACATTTTTCTTTGCATGTCTTCCATTCACTAACACGATGTACGCTTCTTCTTCAGGAATATCAAAGATTTTTAGGACAAACGAAACATCTGAACCTTTAGGAATTTCTATCTTTGCTCTACCCTCTGTATCTTGGTCTTTCGGCATTTTATTTTCAAAATTAGCAAAAAGCCCTATGATTATTTCCATTTCTCTAAAATCCTTGCTTATTTAATTTAATCATGTCATTTATTATTGGTGCTTGAATTTTAGAATTTACATAAACAATCGAATTTGCTCAACATGAGATTTGAAAAGTATTCACTAGAGATTTTGCTTGTTTTTCTTTTGCCTTGATCATAATGTTATGATCTGAAATCTTGCTTACATAGAATCGAAAGGTATTTGTATGTCATTTGATCCTGATAAAATGTTGAGAAAAGGTGTCGTTTCATTAGAGCCTTACGTCCCAGGTCGTTCTATAGAGGATGTTCAAAAGGAGTATAGATTAGATAGAGTTATCAAGCTTGCAAGTAATGAAAATGTTCTCGGCCCATCTCCACTAGCTATTTCTGATCTTAGTATTTCTTTTTCTGATATTCACCGTTATCCAGATAGTGGTTCTAAATCTTTACGAAATTCGTTAGGGATTTACAACAAAGTAGATAGTAGTTCAATTTTTATTGGAAATGGTGGAGATGACGTTTTATCCGTTCTTTCAAGGACAATCCTTAACGATGGAGATGAAGTTATTCTGCCAACTCCTAGTTTTGCTCCTTATGAGCATGTCAGTCGTTTGATGGGAGCTATTCCTGTTTTGATCCCATTGGAAAATTTTGAAATAAACTTGGATGGAATTTTGGAGAGCTTAACAAAAAAAACAAAATTAATTTTTTTGTGTAGTCCTAATAATCCAACAGGGAAAATTCTCTCAAAGAATCAGTTACTTAGATTCTTGGAGTCTTTGCCTGAAAATATTTTAGTTCTAATTGATGAAGCTTATGTAGATTTTGTTGAAAGAGATAAAAGTGTCGATACAGTCTCAATGCTTAAAGAAAAATCTCTTTTTATTCTCAGGTCATTTTCGAAAATATTTGGTTTGGCTGGATTGAGAGTAGGATATGGTATAGGAAATAGTGAACTTATCAATTTTATGGATAGAGTTAGGGAACCTTTTAATGTAAATTCAGTGGCACAATCTGCTTCTTTAGCTGCTCTAAATGACTCTGATTTTAAGAATAGAGTTATAAAATTAGTTTTAGATGGAAGGGAATTATTGTACGCAGGTTTTAATCGTTTAGGATTGAAATTTATAGAAAGCCAAGCAAACTTTATTTTTGTAGAAGTAGGCGACGGAGATAAAATCTCAAATGAACTAATGTCACGTGGAATTATAGTTAGACCCGGATCTTTCTTTAAAAATAAAGAATGGATAAGGGTGACCGTAGGAAACTCAGAAGAGATAAGAATTTTCCTAGAAAAACTTAAAGAAATCCTACCTTAAGTGTCTGGTTTGTTTTTGATTGACCTGCTATGTGAAAAATATTTAATTTACGGCGTCTTTTAATCCCTTGCCTGCTGAGAATCTAGGGGATTTACTCGCTTTGATTTTTATTTGCTCACCAGTTCTCGGGTTTCTTCCAACTCTCGCAGAGCGATTTGAAATTTTAAATGTTCCAAATCCTACCAAAGAAACGCTCTCACCCTTCTTTAGAGATTTTGTGATGTTCCCCAAAATAGATTCAATGGCACGACCTGCTGCTGCTTTAGAAATACCTGCTTCGCTTGCGATCTTCTCTTGTAAATCAACTTTATGCATGGGAAAAAACCTCCGATTATTTAAAAAGCACCAGTCCTAAAAAAGTGCAAAATATTTTGAATTGATAACGTCGACTATTCTATATCTACTAATTACCATAAGTCAAATACTCTAAATTCAAATAATCAAGGAAGGTGGTTTTACTTTCTTTGATAGCCTTTCCTGAAATCTCTCGTGTTAGAAAATTTTAAAGTTTCTATCTAATATTTAAAAAATAAATTTTAGAGGATACACTTTATTATATTTGGAAATACGAAAAATTTATTGTTGTTGAGGTGAAATATGAATATTGGAGTTTTGTTGTGGAATTTCGACCAAATTAGTGCTGAGTCAATTTTAGAATTTTCTAAGAAAGTAGAAGAGACAGGAGCTCATGCATTATGGATTCCTGAGACTTGGGTTCGAGATGCCTCTGTTCAGCTTGCGCTTGCTGCTATGGCTACAAAAAGAATCAGAATTGGTTCTGCTGTGTTTAATCTTTTTTGTCGAACTCCAGGTCTTTTGGCACAAACTTCCTCTGAAATAGATAACCTTTCTCATGGTCGTTTTGATCTTGGATTAGGAGTTAGTGGAAAACTGATTAATGAAAATTGGCATTCGGTGAATTTTGAGGAACCTTTGATTCGTACACACGAACTTTTTCGTGTCCTGAAAGAAATCTTTGATGGGAATCGTATAGAATTTGCTGGTAAGACTATTAATCTTAAAGGTTTCTCTCTTAGGAGAAAACCTGTACAAAAAAAAATTCCACTATATCTAGCTGCGAATGGTCCTAAAAATATTGCTATATGTGGAGAGGTTGCGGATGGTTGGATTCCATTTTGTATTCCATTTAGTAGATTCAAGGAAGCTATGGTACCGTTGGAAAAAAGTATTTTGAAAAGTGGGAGAAAAATAGAAGATCTGGATGTCGCACCCTTCATTTATTATTGTACTGACAAAGACTCTAAGCAGGCTAGAGAAAAGGTTAAACCTGATCTTGCATTTTATGTTGCTGCAATGGGTGATTACTATCACGCTCAATTAACTAGATGGGGTTATGGTAAAGAAGCAGATCTGATAAGAGCAGGTTGGAAAGAAAATGGAAAAAAGGGAGCGGCCGAAGCTATGGATGAACATCTTCTAGAAGACTTGGTTGTTTGTGGAACTGTAGAGGAGGTAAAAGCTAAGCTTCAAAATTTAAACTCTATAGGTATTACACAACCAATTTTAAGAATTCCAGATTCTATTTCTGAAAAGAACGCATTTGAAGTTTTGTCAAATTTAAAAAACGTAATTTGATTCTATATTTTTTTTATATTTAGCGGAGGTTATGTGAATGGTTAAATATCCGACCTGGGCGCGTGGAAGTATGATGGTTGACTGGGAACATCGAATTGATTTTGAGCGTATGAGAAAAGAAAGAATTAAAAAGACTCAGGATGCAATGAAAGATCAGGGAATAGATGCACTGATTTTATGGAAAGATGAAAATGTTCGATATCTTACCAGTTTGAGGGCGATTATGATTCAGTATAGGTCGTCTACAACATATGGGGTTTTGCTTCATCAAGATGGTGAACCTACACTGCTAGCATCATCTGGAGAAGCACATAGAATTGAGCAATGCATGCCTTGGATTAAGGATTATGTGCCTATCGGTATTCTCGAGGAGCCTGGATTGGTTGATTTGACTGTTAAGGATGAAATTTTACCACGACTAAAAGACTGGGATGTTGCAAATAAAACCATAGGACTTGATGGTCACACATTTATGCAAAGATCTGCATTAGAAAAATATTTTCCTGAAGCGAATTTCGTTGATGGTGAAAGATTTATGTATCTCAGCAGAGTAAATAAAACTCCTGACGAAGTTGCTTGTTTGATGCAGGCTTGTGCTATTGCTGATTCTGTAACAATGACTGCAATTGAAAACTCTAAGCCAGGTGTTAGAGAATATGATGTAGCTGCAGAAGCAATGAAAACTCTTTTTACACATGGTGGAGAATTTGGTCATCTGGCATCACCTTTTGTTGCTTCTGGTGAACACATGGCACCTCCAACTAGATTCCCAACGGATAAAATCATAAGAAACGGAGATGTTGTTTTTATAGATATTGGAGCATGTTGGAACGGATATTTTGGAGATTGTGGTAGAGCTACTTTAGCAGGAGGACCTCCTCACCCAATGCAACAGAAAGTTTATACAACGGTTTATAAAGCATTGAAAGCTGGTATAGCAAAGATGAGGCCAGGATATACAAACGATGATTCTGCCCAAGAATTCATTGAAGTAGCACGTTCCGCAGGGTTGGAAAATAACTTCATTAAATTATTTATTGGTCATGGTTGTGGAATTTCTCCAAATGAACCTCCATATGTTGGGGAAGTTATGCCTGGAGCTGAAGAGGTTAAATTTGAACCTGGTATGACTTTTGCAATCGAGCCTCTTATTTTTGTTGATGGTATACCTGGAGGCGCAGGAGTTAGGATTGAAGATCATATTCTTGTAACAGAAGATGAGCCTGTGTACATGACTAGGGCTCCGTATTGCGAAAAATTATTGTTGCAGGATTGAAAACTTTAAGAAATATTAGGGGGGTTAACTACATTTTTTTTAATTCAAAGTGGAAGCTTAAAGATTCTCTTGCCACACCAGAAAATGTATACCTGAAAAGAAGAGAATTTGTTAAGTACGCATTCAGCTCAATAATACTTGGTTCCTCTTCGATTTCCAATGTCTCTGCGCAGACTAATAGTGAAAATAGATTGCCAATTGGGAAAAAAGATAGGTTTAGTGTAGTTCCAAGAAACGATAAGTATATATTGGACAGACCTCTTACAAACCAAATAATTGCTGCAAGATATAATAATTTTTTTGAATTTGGTCCATCAAAGAATATTGCGTGGCTTGCACAAAGACTGAAAGTGAGACCCTGGCAAGTTCTTGTTGACGGTCTTGCAAAAAAAAAGATTCTTTTTGACATTGATCGTTTAATCAAACTCATGCCTTTGGAAGAAAGGTTGTATAGGTTTCGTTGTGTTGAGGCTTGGGCAATGGCGGTTCCATGGGTTGGATTTTCGCTGTCTGAATTTATTAAAAGAGTAGTGCCATCAAGTCGTGCAAAATATGTCGTTTTTACTACTTTTTTAAATCGTAGAGTTGCATTAGGACAACTTCAAACCTGGTATTCATGGCCTTATGTTGAGTGTCTCACTATAGAAGAAGCAATGAATGAACTTTCTTTTCTTGCTACTGGAATATACGGAAAAACATTGCCGAAACAACACGGTGCGCCAATTCGATTAGTCGTACCCTGGAAGTATGGATTTAAGAGTATAAAATCTATTGTATCTATAGACTTTGTTGAGGAAAGGCCTAAGACATTTTGGGAAATTGCCCAACCTAAAGAATACGGATTTTGGGCAAACGTTAATCCTAATTTTGATCATCCAAGGTGGTCTCAAAAAACTGAAAGAATGTTGGGGACTAATCAGAGCAGAAGAACACAAATATTCAATGGATATACTGAATTTGTTTCACATCTGTACCCAAGATTGAAAGATAAAACTTATTT
>DFQF01000097.1:28525-88910 GCA_002377645.1 Nitrospinaceae bacterium UBA3496
TTATTTCTTCTAATATGATAGGGAAAAAATGATAAATATTGATTTAAATGGAAAATGTGCGATTGTTACTGGTGCAAGTCAAGGTATAGGTCTGGGTTGTGCTCAGTGGTTAAGTCGTGCTGGTGCATCAGTTTTATTGACTGCAAGGAATGAAGAAAACTTGAGAAACAATGTTACTGAGATTAATAAAAATGGCGGAAAATCCATAGCTGTTCCGATTGATCTGACAGAAAGTAATGCCTGTGAAATAGTCGTTAATAAATGTATCGAAGAATTTGGAGGTATTGATTTTTTAGTAAATGTGGCAGGTGTTAGTAGGAGAACAGACCCTTTAGATACGACAGATGAGGAAATTGATATTGCTTTTGATTTGAAATTACGTTCGGCAATTCGATTAGCACGTTTAGTCGTGCCTTCTATGAAGCAAAGAGGTGGAGGTTCGATAATTTTCACGTCTGGTCTTAGTCAACTTCACTCTGCATCTTTACAGGGTTCTGGTTGCATTCCTAATGCGGGCATTGCAGCTTATAAACATTTGCTAGCAAAGCGATTAGCTCCTGACAACATACGAGTAAATTTAATTAATCCAGGTTCAACAAAAACACCTCGTATGGATATGCAGAATAAAAGAATTTCAGATTATACTGGAAAATCAGTAGAAGAAGTAGAAAGTGAGAGACTGTCACGTATTCCTATAGGTAGATTTATTACGCCGGATGATTGCGCAAAGACAGTATTGTTTCTTTGTTCTGATCTTTCTTCATGTATTACAGGTGAATCAATTATTATTGATGGTGGTGGTTGTAGTGCAACACGTTATTAAATTCATTTTCGAGATAAGAAGAGGAGGTTCTTTTGGCTATTTCTCAAGCCCCTGAGGCGATTGCATCTAAAAATATCGATTTGGTTGGATACAATGATTTAAAAGATAGACCTGCTTTCAAAATCGCTATGCAAGAAGTTAATGGTCGGTTTTATTTGTATTTGTCACACTTTTGGGTCAGTGGATGGAGTGTCTTAGATGTAACGGAACCTGACAAACCTGAATATTTGAATTTTATAGAAGGACCAGATAATACCTGGACTTTACAAGTTCAAGTAGCAGAAGGAATATTAATTACTTCTCTAGAGAAAATTCCACCGGGATGGGGCACTAGACCAGATGATCCCCCAGAAGCTGAAGGAATCTTTATATGGGATGTATCTACAGATCCTACTATGCCCAAGTTATTGTCCCACTGGGAAACAGGTTCTGATGGCACTCACAGGAATTTCTATAATGGTGGCAAGTACGCTCATCTGTCTGCTTGTTGTCCAGGTTATAATGGTCAGATATATAGAATTCTAGATGTTAGTGATCCAAGTTCTCCTAAAGAAGTGTCAAAATTTTCCTTGCCTGAGCAGAAAGAAGATGGAAAAGAGGAGTTGCAAGAAGGTCTTAGAATCTTTCAGCATGGTCCTGCTCATGCCGAAAATGGAAGAGCCTATCTCCCCTATGCAAGGGGGGGGATGGTTGTCGTAAATATAGAAGATATACAAAATCCGAAAATTGTGAGTAGATTAAATATATATCCTCCTCTTGGTAGTGCAATAGCTGTTCATACAGTTTATCCATATTTTTCTAAGGGTTTTGCGATTGCTAATAGTGAGGCCCTAAAAGAAAAATGCGATGAGCCACTTAATTATACGGCAATTATAGATATAAGTGATGAGACGAATCCTCGTTTAAAAAGTTTGTTTCCAGTTCCTGAACCACCAAAAGGATATACTCACAAAAATTTCTGTGAAAGGGGAGGACGATTTGGTCCTCATAATCAACATCATGCACAAGGACTAGAATGTTTAGAGCAAAAAGAAGATAGGATTTATCTTACTTATTTTAATGCTGGGTTGAGAATTTATGATATTTCTGATCCAGATCTTCCAAAAGAGATAGCGTATTACATACCTTCAGATCCAACTAAAAGACTTGGATTGCTACCTGAAACATTGGTCACTCAGAGCGAGGACGTATTAGTAGATAGAAGAGGGTACATATATGTTACAGATAAAAATCACGGACTTCATATTTTGAAATGTTCTATCTAAAAAAGGAGTGTTTGCAATGCCAAAATTTATAGATTTAACTAGGGAGATTTATCATAGAACTCCAAATTATCCTGGCCAACCTCCAATAATTAAAGGAGTTTGGAAATCTCATGAAGATGCGTTTGTAGATTCAGGAAATGTCTGGGGAAATTCTGTTCACTATTTCAGTATGCCAGATCACGGTGGAACTCACTTAGATGCACCTAGACATTTCCACAAAGATGCAACTAGCATTGATAAATATCCGCTAGAAAATTGTTATGTCAAAGGAATATGCCTTGATCTCCGACATATGGAGGCAAGAAGTATAATTACTCCTGCGCATCTTCAAGAAGCAGTCGAAAAGTCTGGATTATCTATTCCTAAGGGCGGTACAATTTTGCTTTGTACCGGTCATCATGAACGGACTTTCCCAACTCCTGCTTATTCTTCTGATAATCCCGGTGTAAGTGTAGAAGCAACAGAATGGCTTGCAGATCAAGAAATAGTAAGCTTTGGGATTGATTCAATGAGACCCGGACCAGAAGAGGGTGATGAGAATGCCTTAGTGCATAAGGCTTGTTGGGAAAGAAATATAACTCATATGGAAAGTCTATGTAACTTAGAATCCTTGATTGGGATTGGTGAATTTCTTTTTGTAGGATTTCCACTTAAGTTTTCGGAGGGAACTGGGAGTCCAATCAGAGCTGTTGCAATAATCGAAGAATAATTTTTATCTGAGAAATAAAGTTTCTTTAACTTTGTAAAAGTTCTTCGAATTTCTCTGTGAGTGCGGGAATGACTTTCTTATAGTCTCCCACTATGCCATAACGAGCGCGTTGGAAAATAGGCGCATCTGCATCTGTATTGATTGCTACTATATTTTTACTTGGCCCAGCGCCAACCATATGTTGCATTGCGCCGGAAATTCCAACTGCAATATATAAGTTAGGACTTACAATTTTTCCAGTTTGTCCAACTTGCATTTGAGTAGGTACCCATCCAGCGTCTACAGCTGCTCTGCTAGCACCTACAGCTGCTTTTAAAACCTTTCCTAATTCTTCTAAATGCGAGAAATTCTCAGCTCCACCCAGTCCTCTGCCTCCACTGACAACAATTTCGGCATCTTCAAGTCTCACTCCTTCAGATTGAACTTTTTTTGCTTCTAGGAAACTCATTTGTGTTTCTCCTGATTCCATAGAAATATTCAGTTCAACTAAATCGCCAGTTCTTCCTTCTGCAATATCTGCCATTGGCAACGCTTTTGCTCTTAAAGAAGCAATGGAAAGGCTTTCTGTTTTTGATTTTACATGGCTAATAGCACTTCCACCCCAAATAGGCCTAACTGCACACAGTTTTTCATCTTCGTAAGATAATTCTGTACAATCATGGGCATAACTGGCATCGTGACGGAATGCGATTCTGGGTGCAATATCTCTGCCAATTGAAGTGTTTGCAACAAGGAAAGTATGCGGAGAGCATTCCTTGACGGCAGCGTCAATTCCTTCCAAATAGAACGAATTAGTATATCCATCGAAAATATCTAATTCTCCAACAACAACTTTATCAACTCCAAGTGAAATTAAGCCTTTTGATAATTCTTTAGTACCTTCTGGTCCTAAAATGATTGCAACTAGATTACCACCTATATCATCAGCCAACTTCCTGCCAATACCTGACAACTCACTACTAACAAGCGCAAGTTTATCACCTGCCGTTTCAGCTAAAATCAGAACATCTTTAGACATTGTCAGTCTCCTAAATGATTTTGTCTTCGCGAAGACGCATAGCTAATTTTTTAGCAGCTTCTTCCAGACTTTCATCTTCAATAAATTCACAGTTGCCGGTAAATACAGGTTTGTAAAGTTTAGTAAGTTCTAAAGTGTTTGCAGAGTCTCCTATCTTTGATTCATCTACATCTATGTCTGTGCTTTTCCAGATAGGTAGTTGTTTGCGGGAGGCCATGAGAATGCCTTTTACAGAAGGTAATCGAGGAGTATTTATCTCATTACTGACGGTTAGCAGGCAAGGTGTTTTTACTTTCACAACTTCTACACCATCCTCAAGTGCTCTTTCACAAATCAATTCTGTTCCTTCTACAGTAATTTTTTGTAATTGGCCTACACTCGGAAGGCCAAGAGCCTCTGCTAAAGCAAGACCTGTAGATCCAAATCCCCAGTCACTACTTAATCTTCCGCATAAGATTATGTCAAATTCTCCTACTTTTTTAATTGCAGCTGCTAATATACGAGCAATCCCAAAAGCATCGGAGTTTTCAAAACAACTATCATTGAGGAGGATTGCATCATCACAACCCATAGCTAAACATTTTTTTAACGAGTCTTTGCAATTTTCAGGGCCAACGGTAACTACAGTAACTTTACCTCCGTGTTCTTCTTTAAGTGCTATTGCTTCTTCAACAGCATTCTCATCAAAGGTGCTGATCACAGGAGAGACATTTGCAGGCGGCAAGATCTCCATTTTTTCTTCATCGACCTTAAAATCTCTAGGTGGAATATCTGGATCCTGGACTTGTTTAATACAAACTATGATATTCAACTTTTTCGACTCCTTAGTTAATCTGTAGATTAAATCATAAAACGGATAGAATTATAATTGCTAGAATATTTCGTCTCAAGTCTCAATATTGTTTCATTTTGTTTTCTCAATGTTTTAGAATAGAAAATGTTATAACTATTTTTTTTAATTAAAAGAATTTTTTTAGTTTGTTCATAAGGAGTTGGAAATGCAAGAGGTAAGCGAGAGTCATGTTTTAGATGCATTGACTAAGATTAAAGATCCGGATCTTGGTAAAGATCTTGTAAGTCTTAAAATGATTAAAGATATTCAAATTTGTGGAGATTCTGTTGCATTTACTCTAGAATTAATTACTCCTGCACATCCAAGAAAAGACCAGTTTTTAGAAGAATGTAAGATGGCTGTTGGAACACTTGAAGGAGTTAAAAGTGTGAATGTGCGTCTTGCAAGTAATATTGCTTCTTCTGCTGTTACTCCTGGTAAGATGTCTGTACCTGGAGTAAAAAACATCTTGGCTGTAGCCAGCGGAAAAGGTGGAGTGGGTAAATCAACCGTCGCTGTGAATATAGCTCTTGCCTTATCTTCAGAGGGTGCTGATGTTGGTATTCTAGACGCTGACATATATGGACCTAGTCAACCTTTAATGCTTGGGATTCCAAACGAAAGACCTCATGCAGATGAAAAAAATCGTATCTATCCTTTAGAAGCCCATGGAGTAAGAGTAATGTCTATGGGATTTTTAATTGACGAAGATAGTCCAGTAATTTGGAGGGGGCCTATGGTGATGAAGGCTTTGACTCAGTTTTTGTCAGAAACGGTTTGGGGAGATTTGGATTATTTGATTCTTGATCTTCCTCCTGGTACTGGAGATGCGCAATTGACAATAGTTCAACAAGTTTCACTAGCAGGAGCAGTGATTGTTTCTACTCCACAAGATATAGCTCTGTTGGATGCTAGAAAAGGATTGCAAATGTTTCGTAAAACGGATGTTCCTATTCTTGGTATTATTGAAAATATGAGTTATTACGAATGTCCTTCCTGTAATCATCGAGAAAATATTTTCGATACAGGTGGTGGGGAGAGGGCAGCAGAGAAATATGAGGTTCCTTTCCTAGGTTCAATTCCGCTAGATGTAAAAGTTCGTCTTGGTGGAGATCAAGGTTCTCCAATAGTTGCTAGTGAAAATCAGAATCCCGTAGCGCAAGCTTTTAAGGAAGCCGCTAGAAATGTTGCATTGCAAATTGCAATAGTTAATTCCTCTGCGCCAACAAGTGTTCCTGAGTTAAAAATTATCGAGTGAGTGTCTTAATTGTCAATTGAAAATCCAATAGGTTTAGGTTTCGTTGGTCTCGGATGGTGGGGAAGTGTTCTTGCTGAGGCAGCTTTAGAATCTAAATCGGCAAAAATAGAAGGATGTTTTGCTAGAACTAAAAAATCGAGAGAGAAATTTGCCGAAAAATTTCATACTGAGAACCACTCTTCCTTAAATAATCTTCTTGAAAACAAGAATATTGAAGCAGTAGTTATAGCGTCTTCTAATGGTGTTCATTTTGAACATGCGATATCTTCTGCACGTGCGGGAAAACATATCCACCTTGAAAAGCCGATGTCTTTGAAAATATCAGAGGCGAAAGAAATTATTCGTGTATGTGAAGAAGAAAATGTAAAACTACATATTGGACAAAATTTTAGAAGATGGCCTATGTTCCGTATTGCAAAAGAGTATGTTTCCAAGGGTAATTTAGGAATGGTAAGCATTGCTATGTCTCAATTTTCAGGAAACTTAGGTCTTGTTGCAGGTGCAGAAAGTCTGAGATGGGATCCGTTAGAGAATCCAGGTGGACCTCTGTATAGTTATACTATTCATCTTGCAGATGTGATGGAGTTTTTGTTTGGGGAAGTTGTTGAAGTTACCGCCAATTGTGGCAAAGTTGGTGGTCCTTCCATGACAAAAGATTCAGCTGCATCTATCTTACGTTTTAGTACTGGGCAGATAGCAATTATTTCTGGCTCTTATCTTTCCCCGATGTCTTTTACTTTTGAAATTCAAGGTTCTAAAGCAAATCTACTTATGTCTAATTCGCATATGCCAAGAATTCAAAGAGAGGGACAGGAAGCATGGGAAGCGGAATACATAAATCTAGATTTAGATTTTATTAATGGTCGTAACTTAGCTAATAAAGAACAATTTGTAGATTTACATTCTGCGATCCGCAATCATGAGGAACCGGAAGTATCTGGTATTCAAGGATTGCGTGCTCTCGCGATTATGAGAGCGATTCTGCTGAGCGATCAACAAAAAAGATCCGTGTCTATAAAAGAAATCCTGAACGAAGAGTAAACTGGTAAAGAGGAGAATGTTTTGGGAAGGATTTTGGCTGTAGATCCATTGCTCACGTCCCCTGCTTGGAAATTAGAATTACAAAAAAAGATGAATGGGACTGGAAATGAGATAATATATCCAGAAAGTTTTGAAATAGATGTTTTAAAACACTATTTGCCAGAAACGGATGCCATTGTCACCGTCTTTTCTCAAGTTACAAGAGAAATGATTTCTCAAGCGACCAATTTAAAAGTCATTGTAAAACCGGGTGCAGGAATAGACAATATAGATTTGAAATTTGCAACTGAGTCGAGAGTGATGGTCTGTAATGTAGAAGGAGTGAGAGGGCAGGCAGTTTCTGAACATGTTTTTCTTATGATTTTACATATTTCACGCCATGCTTGGATGCGTGATGCGCAAGAAGAATGGAAGCATACACTTGGAGTTCAGCTTGCAAAAAAGAAAATAGGGATAGTTGGTCTAGGAAATATTGGATTGCATGTTGCTCAAATTGCAAAAGGTTTTGGGATGGAAATTTACGTAAATACTAGGACTCCGGATTCTTCTATTTGCAAAGGTATTGAAATTAAGTTTGTATCTTTAGAAACCATATTTAGGATTTCAGACTTTATTGTTTTGTCTTTGCCTTTAGTAAAGGAAACAAGAGGTTTGATCTGCAAGGAAACTATAAGTCTTATGAAAGAAAATTGTATACTTGTTAATGTTTCTAGAGGTGAAATAGTAGTAACTGATGATCTTTATTATGGGATCAAATCAGGAAAGATTTATGGGGCAGGATTGGATGTTACAGATCCAGAGCCACTTCCAAAGAATCATCCTTTATGGAGTCTTGAAAACGTTTTTATTTCACCTCATAACTCATCGAGAACTCCTGAAACACAGAATCTTGCAATTGAGAAAACCTGCAAAAACCTTACAGACGCTCTTTCTGGATTGATGCCCTTAGGTCTAGTAAATTCAGAAGTCTTCGGAGAAATATAATTAAATCTTATATGTTAAAGGAGATTAGACAATAGATTTTCTTGGGTTGATTCCCGCTTTTTTCTTTGCTTTGTCAAGCATACTAACTCGAAGAGGGTTGGATTCTAGTACCCCGCAAACAGGTAGTTTTGTAGTCTTGCAAACTCAATTTCTTCTTTTTGCATTTTCACTCTTTTTTGTGGACTTCTCAAATTTTACATTTGCAAACAATATGTGGTTTTTTATTTTAGCTGGATTGTCGTCTCCCGCTCTTTCTTTATTATTTCTTTTTATGTCTATAGAACGTATTGGAGTTGCTAGAACAAATGCAGTTTCGAACACCCATGCAATCTTCGGGGCATTGTCTGCCTTTTTTATTCTTGGAGAAAGGCCATCTCTTTTTGTTTGGATTGGAATCATTCTTGTGGTTATGGGCATAGTTTTTATTTCGGGAGGAGACAGAAAGAAAATGGGAAGATCGAAGTTTCTTTTCCTTCCTCTAATTTCTGCAATGTGTTTTGGATTGGCTCATGCTCTAAGGAAAACAGGTATTGAACCTCATACATCTTTATTGCTTGCAGGATTTACTCAAGGTTTGTCAGCATCTATTTTCGGGCCTATTTTCTTGAAATTGAGTAATAATTGGCAGCCATTTATTTTTAATTCAAGAAGTAGTAGAAATTTTATTCTTTCAGGAATTGCAATGGCATCTGCTCAATTCACTCTGCTTTTTGCGCTAAGCAAGAGCGAGGTTTATAAAGTTTCTCCATTAGTTGCAACAGTTCCATTGTTCACTCTTTTTCTTGCGCCATTAATTTTAGGAAACAAAGAAAAAATAACACCTCGAGTAGTGTTAGCATCAATTACAATAGTAATCGGTGTTGTATTAGTGACTATTAATTTTTAATCTACCCCTACATTTTTTGATACTCTTCAAAAAGAACTATTGACTTCATATTGTCGTATTTTTAAAATAAATTTTCAATAAAAGAACACATTTTGGTGGCCAATATGACTACACAAATGAAATCTTTAGAAAATGGTGGAACTTCTAAGCTTTCTGAGATTCTGACTTCCTTGTTTTCTGATCTTGAATATGGACTGACATTCGTTTTGTGGGACGGTACTCAAATCGAAGTTGGTAGAAAAGTTCAACCTGTAAAGATTCATTTTTCATCTATGAAAATTTTAAAAAAAATTTTATTAAATCCCTCGGCCGCAAATTTTGCGGAGGCATATTGTGATCAGTTGATAGATATAGAAGGAGATTTGTTTGAGTCGATTGCAGCAGCAGATTGCTTTGATTATTTAGAGATTTCATTTATGAAAAAAATAATTTTTGGAATAAAAATATGGATGTTGTAAATTCAAAATTGTGGGATGTGATTGTCGTAGGTGGAGGTCCTGCTGGCAGTACCGTTGCCAGAAAACTTGCTTTATCCAAAAAAAAAGTTTTACTATTAGACTCTTCAATGTTTCCTCGTGTTAAATTATGTGCTGGTTGGGTTACGAAGCAGGCGTTGATTGACCTTGAATTAGATCCAGATGACTATCCCTTAACGATTCAACCATTTTCTTCGATATTTATTGATTGTGAAGGTAAGTCTTATGAGACAAAGTGGGATGAACCCGCTAGTTATGGAATCATCCGATATGAATTTGATCATTTTTTATTGAATCGAGCAAAAGAAGAAGGTGTGGATGTCCGTTGCGGAGTGCGTGTCCGAAATATAAAATTTAACAATGATTCAGTTACGATTTATTCAGATAAAGAAGAATTTAAATCTACCATTGTTGTTGGAGCAGGTGGGCATACTTGTCCAGTTGCAAGAATTTCTGGTTCAATTTCATCAGAGGAATCGGTTGTTTTAACACAAGAGAGTGAAACAAATATAGGTACTAATGTCTTGGAATCAATTGCTCCAAATTATGGTTTGCCTGAGTTGTTTCCGGAACCTGATTTTAATGGATATGCTTGGTATTTTACGAAAGGCGATTATCTTAATATTGGAGTAGGTTGTATTGGAAAAGAACCAAGTGTTCACGAAAGATTAAAAAGATTTTTGGGAATTCTCAGAAAATCTGGAAGGATAAGAGAAGGAATTTGTCTTACTAAATTTAAAGGACATGCGTATTCTATATATAGAACATCTGTTAGGAGTATTATAGGTGAAAGATTTCTACTAGTTGGAGATGCTGCTGGTCTCGCCCAAGATTTCAGTGGTGAGGGTATAGGTCCGGCAATTAAGAGTTCAAATTTGGCAAGCGAGAATATAATAGATTTTCTTGATTCTTATAAAAGTCTTGATAACTATCAAGAACAAATTTACACACTTTATGGGAATGGTCAGATTACCTTGGGGGATAAGTTTATAGAATTATTGCCTAGTAATTTTACACAAAATATCGCGAAGATAATGTGTAAGAATGCTTGGTTAAGAAGGCGTTTTGTTTTAGAGGGCGCGTTCGGGATAGGATGATTTGAGGGAAAAATGAGTATTAAAGAAAACCGAACTAAAACAACAGATGCCCAAGCAATTTCATTTCATTATGATCTTTCTAACGAATTTTATGAATTGCTTCTGTGCGAGAATATGCTCTATACGTGTGCATATTACAGATCTGCTGAAAAAACATTAGAAAATGCCCAAAAAGATAAAATGGATTTGATTTGCAAGAAATTGCGTATGCATTCTAAAGACTCATATTTAGATATTGGTTGCGGTTGGGGGAGTTTAGCGATTTGGGCATCCAAACATTATGGAGTAAATGCGACTGGGGTCACTCTTTCGAAAGAACAAGCTAAGTGGGCTAGTGATTGGATTAAGAGGGAAGGTTTGTCTGATAGATGTAGAGTTTTGCATATGGATTATAGAGATTTTCCCTTAGAAAAGAAGTTTTCTAAGATATCTGCTATTGGAATAATCGAACATATAGGAATTGCAAATTATCCTTCTTTCTTTAAGAATGTAAGAAACAGATTAGAAGATGATGGTCTATTTCTGAACCATGGGATCACTTGTCAAAAGTTTCGGGTTGAAACAAGTCAGAATGATTTTCTCCAAAAAAATGTTTTCCCAAACGGAGAATTAGATAATATAACAAATATTATGAATGTGATGGAGCAAGAAAGATGGGAAATTCTTGATGTAGAGAATTTGCGATTACATTATGCAAAAACGTGTCGTGATTGGTTTCATAATCTTGAAGAACACGCAGAAAAGATTAGAGATATGGTTGGAGAGCGAATATATAGGATATATAGGCTATGGCTAGTATGCTCATCTACTGCATTTTATCGAGGAGGACTGGGTTTGTATCAAGTTCTTTTGCAAAAATTTTCAATTAAAGAAGGAAAGTATGATAATCCCTCAACGAGAGAGAGTATTTATACACAATAAATATAGAATTTGTGTTAACTTAAATTTGTAAATATTTGAAAATAAATTATTTTCTGTTATTTTCTATTAAAATTTCTATCATCATTTCGTAAGAAATTCCTGCTGCATCTATCATTTTTGGAAAACCACTTAATTTGGTAAAACCTGGGAGAGTGTTGACTTCATTGATGAATATTTCGCCTTCTGCTTCTCTGTAAAAAAAATCAACTCTTGCTAGGTCAGAACATCCAATAATCCTGAATGCAGATTTCGCATATTCTTGTATTTTCTTTTTTGTAGATTCATCTAACTCTGCAGGAATTATTAAATCCGCCATTCCGTCGGTGTATTTAGAATCAAAATCATACCATTCACTTTTTGGAATTATCTCCATTAAAGGACTTGATAGGATTGACGGGTTATTTTCTCTATTCTCTAGAATAGCGCATTCAATCTCTCTTCCGTCAGCGAATTCTTCTATCATGATCTTATCGTCAAATTCGAAGGATTTTTCAATTATATTTTCAATATTGGATTTTTCTCTTACAAAGTGAACACCGAAACTACTTCCCTGTGCAACAGGTTTAATAAAAAGTGGGGTTTCAATAGTATTTTCTAAATTTGTAAGAATTTTTTCTTTTTGTTCTTTCCATTCTTTTGAAGTAAAAGAAATAAAAGGAAGTACTGGTAATCCCGATGAGCGAAGAATAGCTTTTGTAACAGCTTTGTCGATTGAAATTGCGGAGGATCTACAATCCGAACCTATAAAATTTGCTCCAGATAGCTCAAATAATCCCTGAATTGTTCCATCTTCTCCATACCTTCCGTGAAGAATTGGAAAAAAAATATCTATTTTTATTTTTTCTCCGTTTTTCTTGACAAGATTGCCTTCTTTATTTGGAGATGTGGAGGGAAAAACTTCTTCTTCTGTAAGAAACCATTTTCCTTCTTTGTCTATTAGAATTGGGAATACTTTGTATGAATTATTATTTGTGAGTGTTTCTATTATACTCTCTCCAGACTCAACGCTTACGTCGTGTTCCTTTGACCTTCCTCCATAAATCACAGCAATTTTGATTTTTTCTTTATTTAAATCTTTCATTGTTACCTTTCAAATAAAATTTAATTGTTGGAATTTCTATTTTACTAAGGATGAAATCAATTTAAACACATCAGTTCCCGCAACACGAGCAAGATCAAAAATAACTTGTTCTGTTGTCGAAATATACGAGCCAGCATCTTTTAGAGAGTTTAGAGCAATTTGCCAATTATGTTTATTTCTTGAACATGTCGCATCGGAGATGACATGAACAATAAATCCACTTTCAAGTAAGTCTAGAGTACTCTGATAGCAGCAAATATGGGTTTCAACACCAGTTAATAAAATTTTGGTTCTTTTTAGATTTCTTATTGAATTGGAAAATTCTTCAGAACCCATACAACTGAATGAAATTTTCTCAAGAGGAATAATATTGGTTGCGATAGAACTTATTTCATTTAATGTTTTCCCTAGGCCTTTTGGGTACTGTTCTGTGATTATTATGGGAATCTTTAAGTATTGGGCTACTTGAATTAATATAGAAATATTTTTTGAAACCAGAACTCTTACTTTTTCTTCCATAGATGACATTAAGCGTTCCTGTGTATCTACTATAACTAAAATACAATCATCAGCATGAAGACGTAAGTTTTGAATTGTTTTATCGTACAAATTAGATTCCTATAGGGCTAAACTAATAGTTGAGTCATTATATAATCTTTTATCAGAGAATGAAATTTAAAATTTTTTATGTTTTAATATGTCGTATTAGCTAAGACTGAGATTATTACTAATAGAGAAGATTTAAGGGGATTATTATGTCGGGAAAGTCTAAAGTAGTACTCACAGATTATGTTTGGGATAATCTTGATCAGGAAAATGAGATTCTAGGTGAAATTTGTGAAATTATAGCTATGCAAACTAAGTCACCGGACGAATTTATTGAAGAAGCTTCAGATTGTGAGGCTTTATTAAATACATATGCAGGTCCAATAACTCGTGAGCATATGGAAAAGATGTCAAATTGTAAAATAATTGCACGTTATGGTATAGGAGTGGATACTATTGATCTTGATGCTGCTACTGATTGTGGGATAATTGTTACTAATAATCCAACGTATTGTATTGAAGAAGTCGCGGAACATACTATGGCACTTCTTCTTTCTACTGCGAGGAAAGTTTCTTTTTATGATAGATCTGTACGAAATGGAAAATGGGAAGTGCCTCCTGGCAAACCAATTTTTCGTTTGTCTGGTAGTACTCTGGGCCTAATTGGTTTTGGTAATATTGCAAGAATGGTTGCTGAAAGAGCAGTTTCATTTGGAATGAAGATCCTCTTCAGTGACCCATTTGTCGAAGATGGTCAATTTGATATTCCTGCTAAAAAGGTAGAATTAGAAGAATTGTATAAAGATTCTGACTATATTTCAGTTCATCCCCCACTCATAGATGAAACGAGAGGTATGGTTAATGATTCTGCTTTTGATTTAATGAAATCTTCTGTTTATTTGGTAAATTGTTCGAGAGGTCCAATTATCGAAACAGATGCTTTGGTGAAAGCATTGGACAATGGAAAAATTGCTGGTTGTGCTTTAGACACGACCGACCCTGAACCTTTACCTAATTCCCATCCACTAAGAAATCGAGAGAATGTTATTATTAATCCTCATGCTGCTTGGTATAGCGAAGAATCTATGGTTGGTTTACAAAAGGGAGCACCTAATGAAGTTAAGCGTGTACTCTCTGGGGAGTGGCCAATAAATTTAGTGAATAGACAAGTAAAGGAAAGTAACAGAGCAGGGTTGTCGTAATAAATTCAATTATGTTTCATTTTCGTAATATTTTGTATTCCTGGCTATAGATGGATGTAGCCTATTAACGGATTTTATTGTACTTAACTTTCTTATACTTTTTGTCACTTTTTTTAGATGTTTTAGGTCATAAACCTGCACCTCTAGTTGTATGCCTGCAATCTGTTTGTGGGTTTTTGCACTAAGCCATGCAATGTTTGCATCACATTTTGCTATAGAAGCACTAATCTCGGCGAGAACTCCGGGTTCATCTTTTGCTTCAAGAGATAAGGGAACTGGATGTAATTCTTTGCTTTCAGATACATCCCAGTCTACCTCTAGTAATTGTTCTTCTTGGTTTAAGAATTCACTGATATTCTCACAGTCTTTTGCATGAATCGAGATACCTTTGCCACGTGTTATAAATCCAGTCACAGGATCTCCCGGTATAGGGTCGCAACACTTCGCAAATCTTATTAGTTTCTCATCATGACCTTTTATCTTAATGCCTGTATTGGATCTTTTAGTTATACGACGCAAAAATCTTCTTATTCTTGAATTTTCACGTTTTTCGAAATCTTCTATAACATTTTCAGGAAGTAGGTGCTGCATAACTTCTTTTGACATTAAATTGCCAAAGCCTATTGCAGCGAGAAGATCATCTATAGTTTTGAATCCCATTTTTTCAGTAATAGGTAGTAGGTCTTTATCCTGAATAGGTGTTTTTAATTCGTGATCGATTCTTTTTAAATCATGATCTAAGAGTTCTCTTCCTAAAAGAGTAGAACGGAACTTTTGTTGCTGTCTAAGCCAATTTTTGATTTCTTGTTTTGCTTTTGGAGTTAAAACAGAATGTAGCCACTCAGGACTTGGAGTTCTATTTTCATTTGTAACAACTTCTATCACGTCTCCGTTTTCTAACTCTTTTGTTATAGGGACGACGCGGCCGTTGATTTTAGCACCTACGCAGTGTATTCCTACTTCAGAATGTATAGCAAAAGCAAAATCTAAAGCACTAGAACCTTTTGGAAAACTTTTAACATCTCCTCTTGGTGTGAAAACGAAAACCTCGTCTTCAAATAAGTTTACTTTGAAAGAATCAAGGAGACTGCCAGGGTCTGTTTCATCACTCATGTTTTCAATAATTTGTCTTAGCCATTTAAACTTATCAAAAGTATCTTTGTCTAAATTCCTATTTTCCTTATATTGCCAATGAGCAGCTAATCCTTCATTTGCAACTTGGTCCATTTCTTTAGTGCGAATTTGAAATTCAACTCTTTGCCCGTTCATCGCAATGACGGTTGTGTGAAGAGACTGGTATAAATTAGATTTAGGAAGAGCGATATAGTCTCGAAATCTCCCAGGTATAGGTTTCCATTTTGTGTGAAGTAAGCCAAAAACGGAATAGCAATCCATTGGACTCTCGACGACAATTCTAATTCCGCATATATCAAATACCTGATGAAAATCTAGATTTTGAGATTTCATTTTTCTGAAAATACTAGAGTTTAATTTGTATCGACTACTTAAAATGCCATTTATCCTATTTTTTGCCATTTCTTTTTCAACTTCTAATTTTACGTTTTCAAGATAAGTTTCTATATCTTCTAGCCCCTCTTTTAATAGGGTTTCAATTTTTTCATTTTCTTCAGGATATAAATGTTTAAATGATATATCTTCAAGAGCTTCTTTTAACCAACCAATTCCTAGTCGATTTGCGAGAGGTGCATATACCTCGTGTGTCTCGAGGGCTATTCTTTTTCTGGCTTCATTTGGGAGATACTCAAGAGTCATAGCATTATGTAAACGATCAATTAACTTGATTATTATAACTCTAATATCATTAGACATTGCGACTAACATCTTTCGGTAATTCTCTGCTTGTCTTGTTCTCGTATTTGGAATATCTAGCCGATTTAATTTTGTTACTCCATCTACTAGGTTTGCAGTTATTTCACCGAAATTTTCATTTATCTCATTTTTTGTAGCCCGAGTGTCTTCTAAGGTGTCATGGAGTAACCCTGCAGCAATAGTTTCGGGATCTTGTTTCATTTCTGCCAACATTAATCCTACTTCTAGGGGATGAGAAATATAGGGTTGTCCAGAACTCCTAAACTGGCCAGTATGGAAATTGGCAGTGAAAAGAAATGCTTCATTAATAAATTTCTCATATCCTGGTGCATATTCAGTCACCATCTCTGTAATATCAAGAATTCTGGCAGGTACCCTATTTTTTAATATTGGTTCCATAGTTTGCCTTCAAAGAAAATTTTGTAGCTAAGAATAACTGGATAACATCAAGGGAACTTATCAATAAGCTCTTAAAGGTGAAGTGACAAATTCATGCATGAATGGAGTCATGTATTCAGCTTCATCAGAATGTTTCGGAACTATAATTGCTCCTTTATTGCATATTTCTTCGCATAGCCTGCAACCTACACATTTGCTTTCATCGACTACGGCAACCTGACTATGATCTCTTTCAACTGATGAATCAGACATGATAATGCAATCGAAAGGACAAATATCCACGCACCATACACAACCGGTACAATTCTCTTCCATGACAAATGCCTTAGGCATATCTTTATGTTTGATATTTTCTATTATATTTCCTGCGTCATCTTGTATAGCGGCTGCAGGACAATATTTTCCACATACTCCACAATCAATACATAAGGTAGGGTCTATTTTGTATATTTCCCTCGACTCTCCTGTAATTGCTTTTGTAGGGCAAACAGGCAAACAAACGTCGCAACCAATGCAAGAATCAAAAATAAAATGTGGCAATAGAAAATCCTCTAGAAACGTTTACGGGCATTACTTTCATTATGTTAACAAAGGCAGGTGTTATACATCAACTATTTTTTGAATTTTTGTTAACAAATTTTCAATTCATTAGCAGTGTTGATCGAAAGTTTAAAATCATTCAAAATGTAGTTGCATTTTATATTATTTTTAGGGTGGATTATTAATGGAAAACTTTCTTGCTATACTCACAAAACCTGACAATATCCCAATTGCTATTATGCTTCCTTTGGTTATCTATTACTGCTGGTTAGCTCTCTCGCAAGCTTTTAAGCACGATGAACTAATAGAGCAGGGGAAAAAAAACGAAGTCTATGATCGTATGATTCGTTAGTTTCCCTTCTGTCCTGTACTTTTCTTTGACCCTTTTTATTTTAATTTTTGCAATTCAGGGGTACGTTTTATGCTAGAACTTGTTGTTTTTGCTTTATTTGTAGGATTTGTATTAATTTTCTTTGTTAAAAAAACAACTACTAATGTAGCTATGGAAGAAGCTGCAGATGAAATGAGAGATGATAAAGATATAGAAATTCTTAGGTCAATTTCACCAGAGTCTTTTGAAAAAATGATCCGAGAAATATTAGATGATCTAGGTATGCAAATTTTAGAAACAAATTGGGTTAATAGTCGTGAAATTGATATTTTAGCTAACAACCCTATGGAAATAGTTGGTGGGAACTATATTGTACATGGCATTTTAGTTCCAGAAGGAGAATATGTTTCTTCAATAAGAGTAATAGGGTTGTCTGATACAGTTAGAGCAGAAGCTGCATTAAAAGGTATTTTAATAACTACTGGATACTTCTCTGAAGAAGTTCAGAAATACTCAGAAGGTGCGCCTATGGAATTAATCAATGTGAATAAGTTGAAAGAAATTTTAATTTCAAGAGGGTTGCAGACTTGGCCAGAAAATTAATTTGAATTTTATGCTAAAAAGAAGTATGTACCTATACCAATCGCTAAGAAGATTATCACTTTAAACCCACAAGCATCCCACCATAGGTGTTTTTTATCTCTTTCTTGAACCATTTATAATCCCTTAAAAGTTAATCCAAGGTGTAACCATTATGTATTTAATATTTAAGAAGATTCTAAGCAACATTTTAATTACGAGCCCCATCATAGTAACAAACAGGAATGCTTCTATATTATATCTTACCAACCCTTTGTTTTTCATTTTTTCAGTGTTTCTTCTAAAAAAGTACCAAATTGGAATTGTTGCATAAAGTGCTACGATAGATAATCCTCCAACAGCAGCTTGTACCCAGTAGTCTCTAAACCCAAGCCAATAAGGAAAATCTACATTAGTTAAAGCCACAACTTTGTGTGAATCCCAATATTCCCATGGCATAAAGAAGTTCCATCCTGGTCCTCTCATAAAAGTTCCCTGTATGACTAACCAAACCCAAAGTACTAGAAAACCAAAAAGGAAGGTAAGTATGGCAAATCTTCTTTCTTTGTAGGAATAATAACCGTTACCCTTCGGATTTACATCAATATAGGGGATAGCCATTAGACCTATAATAATTAGAGTAGGTAACACAACACCTGCCATCCAAGGATCGAAATAAACTAACATTTCCTGTAGGCCAAGGAAGTACCAAGGAGCTTTTGAGGGATTAGGTGTTACTGATGGGTTGGCAGGTTCCTCTAAAGGTGCATCAATTAAGATTGACCAGACGACCAAAACTAGGGTGATAATAATAGCGCACATAAACTCAAGGCGGGTTAAATAGGGCCAAACATGAACCTTGTCATTAACCCTTTCCCAGCTAGTTTGTGGCATGTCTTCAGCAGAACCAATAACCTTATCTTCTTTAGCCAATCTCAGTGCCTTTCAAATCAAGAAATTATTATAAAGGACCAGAAATTCCACCATCTTTTCTGATTCTCCAAAAATGCACCATCATTAAAATTGATGCTATAAGCGGTATGACTATACAATGCAAAACATAGAATCTGAGTAAAGTGGGTGGTCCAACGATAGTCCCCCCAAGTAGTGCAGAACGCGCATCAAGCCTAGGAGTAACACCAACGAACTCTGCAAATGGTCCCTCACTACCGAGAAGTGGAGTGGCTCTGGCCATATTGGTCCCAACTGTTACAGCCCACATAGCTAATTGATCCCATGGTAATAAATATCCAGTAAAACTAAGAAGTAACGTAACTGTCAAAAGTAAAACCCCGATAACCCAGTTGAATTCTCTAGGTTGTTTATATGAACCAGTCATAAAAACACGTAACATATGGAGCCAAACAGCAATAACCATTGCGTGGGCAGCCCATCTGTGCATATTACGCATAAACATTCCAAAAGGTGCATCAAACTCAAGGAATTTGATGTCCGCATAAGCATATTCGCCCACTGGTCTATAGTAAAACATTAAAACAACACCTGTTACTACAAGATAAAGAAATAGAAGAAAAGTAATTCCTCCCATACACCATGTAAACCGGATTCTAATTGCGTGTCTTCGAATTTTTGTTGGATGGAGGTGGAGCCAGAGATTGTCTACAACCATTAATACTCTGTTTCTCGGTGTATCTTCGTAGCCATGTCGAAACATGGATCTCCAAACCTGAGAACCTATTAAATTACTTTTAAGTTTGTCTAAATTAAATCTTTCCTTTAAACCTCTCATTTATTGCATCCTCCATGCATGACTTAATTCGTCAGCAAAAAACACTTTTTGTTTTCTATAAATAGAGAAAAGCTTCAGGTTTATTCCATTCATCTTTCTCTTGTCTGAATAATTTTCCTTTATCTATTAATAATTGCCCATCTTCCGCAAGGACTATTTTATGTCTTTCTAAAGGTCTTGGTGCAGGACCTTCAAAATTAACACCGCTTCTTTTAAATCCGCTACCATGGCAAGGGCATTTAAACTTATTTTCAGAAGCTAACCATGCAGGGGTGCATCCTAGGTGGGTACATACACCGCTTAAAGCGTAAAATCCATCTTCTTCTCTGATAATATATACGCGCTCACTATTCAAATATCTTGTGTCTACAGCACCAACTGCATAATCGTTTGGATTGCCAGCTTTAAATTCCGTTCTTGGTTCAAACAGAACTCTTGGAAACAAAAAACGCAAGAAACCTAATAAAGCGATTCCTAAACTTCCAAGGATGCCAAGCCAACCCGTATAATTCATAAATCTTCTTCTGTCTATGTTAGAAGATTTATGTTGTTGTTCAGCTTCGTATTCAGCTGGCAGTTTGACTTGTTTTCTGTCTCTAGCTTCGGTCATCCTTTCCTCATATCATTTGTGCTTTTAGTGAGGTTAGTTTCTATCATTAGATAATCTCTTAATACTCTCATCTGTTCAAGAGCATCACCACCTAATATTTCAGGATCTATAGGTTCTCCATGACTTGTTATTTTAATATTTGTGAACTTGCTATCTATTTTGATGGGGCTAGAAATACGCAATGTTTTCTCATCTACTTCCAGCACTTTAACTTTAATAGTTTTATTTTTTATATAGAGAGTGGCAAACTCCTCAGGAACGTCGGATTCTTTATCTGATTCCAAAATGTAAATCCAATTTCCGTCTTCTTTTTCTTCAAATTTTCCTTTAATAATATTTGAACTTATACCAGCGCCGGGCCAGAAAGTAGGCATTTTTGTGCCAGGCATAATTGCTTGTGGATCTTTTAACCAAGATACTATCCATTCAGGACGGAGTCTTTTCTTGGCTAAGTTTAGATTCGGTGCTGATGGTGGTTCTTTGCCTGATGGAGGTGGCCATTCCCCATGACATGAAACACATTCAGCTTTATTAAATAAGTTCTTGCCTTCGTTTAACTGTTCCTTGGTAGACTTAGACTCGAAGTGGATATAAGGTCTCATTTTGTTGTCAACTGCAGCAAAATACTCAACAAGTTTAGTAGAGTCTTCTTTTGGCATTTTAAAACTTGGCATTCTTATTTTTAGCCAAGGACGAAGCGTGACAACATTATTCAAGAAACCGTATAACCAATCAGGTTGGACTTTATTGCCTTCCCCATTTAAGTAAGGGGGAGCATTATTCTTGTCATTGTATCTTTTGACTATACTGCCTCCCCAATTTTCGATAACGTGGCAACCTTGGCAATTATATTTTTCTAACATCCTTCTTCCTGATTCTATTTTTTTCTGTCTCTTATTTAAATGATGATGAACATTATGTGGAGCCGCGTGAGGTGTCATCGATCGTAAATAAGTTCTGATTTGGGTTACTTCTTTATCTGAAAGTCCAAAATTAGGCATCAAAAGTTGTTCACGTTCAGTTTGGAAAATCTTTGGATTTTTAAGTTTAGAAAAAGTCCATGCTTCCCAAGTGTGCGGTATATCAAGAACGTTTCCATAAGAAAGCTCAACTGGTTTCTTCACTGCAAACCTTGAAAGGTTAGGACCAATTTTTGATAATTTTTCAGTTCCTGGAATTACATGACAACCATAACATCCATTTTTGGCAACTAAATCTTTACCTCGTTTTAAGGTCGCTGGATCGTTTCGAAGGGTATAGTTTCTTTTGCTTTTCTTTGGAGTCAGGCTAAGTAGGTATGAAGTTATGGATTTAGATTCAGATTTTGTTAGTCTTAGACTAGGCATCTTTGTTTCATGCCAATAGGATTTCGGATTTTTCAACCATCTATATAACCAGTCAGTTTGAACTTTTTGTGATACTTTTTGAAGTGCAGGAGCATAATCTCTATTTGTAAGAACTAAAGGTCTGCCGTCAACACCTTTTATTGGTTTATTTGACAAAACATCATTTTCGCTTCTGACATGGCAGCTTAAGCAGCCAACTGACTCAAAAAGCTTTTTCCCTTGTTCAATTTGAACGGAAGATCCTAGGTCTGCAACTTCTTCTTTCTTGATTTTTCTTTTGCCACTATGCCATATGTAACTTGCAATATCTTCAGATTCTTTTTGAGAGAGACCATAAAATGGCATCTTGGTTCTAGGATTGTAATCTTTTGGACGTTTGATCCATGATACTAACCATTCAGGTTGAACTTTTTCTTGTATTCTCGATAAGTTAGGGCCTACCATTCTGATATCTTTTGTTCCTGGTATTAGATGACATCCATGACATCCCAATTCTCTAATTAATGAAATTCCTTGAGAGATGTGTGGTGCCTTAGGAATATTGAAAACTTCTGTATGACAATTTCTGCATTTAGTTTCTGTTTCTTTCCCTTTTAGTAAAGGGTCTTCCCAGAACTGTACAAAACCGTGAGCCTTGTCTACCGAAGTTACTGCAGCCCCTTGACCTCCGTGACAAGAGGTGCAGCCAATTTCATTCATGTTATGTGTTGATTTTAGATAGAATTTACGGTTTGGGTGAGTTTTGAAAGGTTGCTTGGCATTTTCGAAACCTTTACGGTCTATTGCCAAATGACAACTTTGACACCTGTCTACTCTCATAGTAGGTTCATTAAAATTATTTTTATCAAAACCCCTTAAAACTAATTGTTTGATTTCATATTTTCTGGAATTTATGGAACTTATTCTTCGCTGAAGTACAGAAATCTCTTTGGCTATCTCTCTTTTTTTCTTTTTTAAATTTTTAAGTGGATTTAGAATTGAATCTATTTTGGATTTTATATCATCTCTTTCTTTTTCGGCTTTTTCTGCAATGGGTTTAAGTCTACCCATTTTTTTTGCTTCATTAGCCAACTTTAATTTCAAGTCTGATATATCTTTTCCTTTTCGAAGAGCATCTTCGTATGTAAAATAGGTTTCGTCATAAACGGCTTTTGCGAAACCATAATCTTGCACTTTTTCGAAAGCTACTAACTCTTTCTCCTTTAGTGTCTCTTTTAGCTTCTTTAATGTTTCATTAATTTGTATTTTGTTTTCAAGCGAAGTGATTTTTGAGTTTATTTTAGCAAGAGGATCTTTTAATTTAGATTCTTTTTCAGATAATTTCTTTTGAACTTTATTTTTCTCGTATTGGTTGAAAGAAGTTTGATAGTTTTTCCAAGGTCTTCGAGTAAATGCTTCATCCCAGACTGTCCAGGCAGTAATTAATACAAAAATTATGCCCAATATAAAGAAGGGAATAGGACTTGTTTTTTCTTCGGGTGGCTTAAATTCTCTAGAGTTCATATCTATTGCTGGCATTCCATCTTTTAAAATTCCGGATTTGCTGGCATCAAAATCTATTGTTTCCGGATTACTTAAATTAGAGCGGTATATATACTTAAAACGTTGAAAGTATAGGATTCGAATAAAATTGCGTCAAGTGAAAATAAGTAGTTAAAACGATTATTAAATAACTATTGCTGCTCTTCCTGTGACTAATCCTTTCTCAAGTCTATCATGAACCTTGTCTGCATCTTCTAAAGAATACTTTTCTGTGACTATAGGCCACACTTCTCCTCTTGCAACTAATTCAAGAGAGTCAATGACATCTTGTTTGGTACAGTATCGACTTCCCATTATTTTTCTTTCGTCTTTTAACATCTCTTTTGGATTAAATTCAAAGGTTGCGGAGGATGTTCCTGCCATAGGAAGAAATCTTCCTCCTTTGCCGAGAGATTGTATTCCGGATTCGATAGTAGAACTTGTACATGCATAATCAACGATCACATCCATTCCTTTCCCATTTGAGGAATCCATAAGTGATTCATAAAGATTCACTTCATTTGGGTTGATTAAGAAATGCGCACCAAGTTCGTCACATTTTTTTAATTTATCTGAAGAAATATCTACTGCAGTTACAATTGCGCCTGCCCATAAAGTAACCATTACCATATGTACTCCAAGGCCTCCGCCTGCGCCAATAATGGCAACATTTTCCATCGGTAATATTTGTGCATGTCGAATAACTTTATATGGCGTAGCTATAGCATCTGTAATTACACCTATTTCAGCTGGATTTTTTATGTAATCGAGATTTTTAGGTAATTTGATAAAATTTCTTGCAGGAAGTTTTATGTATTCTGCGTAACCACCATCTATATGTCGTCCAACCTGACCTTGAGAATCGCAAAGAGTCTCTCTATTTATTCTGCACCATTTGCAGTCTCCGCAAGTTAAATAATAAAAAGCAGTTACCGGGTCACCAACTTTTAAATTGTCAACTCCGAGTCCAATTTCTGTAATTTCCGCAGTTATTTCGTGTCCAATGACAATTGGAAAATTTGATTGGATTCTTCCTGCAACGGTGTGTTGTATCGTTAGACCAGAACCGCATGCCAAAACTTTTGCAACCGCTTCATTATTTTCTGCACGAGGAATAGCTCTATCTTCAAGTTCAAAAGGCTTCCCCGGTTCATGGAGAACCATAGCTTTCATAGAATTCCTTTCATAGGTATTTAGATGTGGTTGTGAATTATCTTTTTTGCCCATCTTGGAAACTTCGTTCTAGAAACTCTCCTAAACTGCACTGCAAAAACCCATTTAGTCTGCCCACTGGTTTCAGTTTTTCCATATCTATATATTTTCCTTTAAGGACTTCTTCGGAAACATGAAAATAAACAACTTCACCAATTAAAAGGGGATGTTTGTTTGGTCCGAGTTCTATTACCTTATGTGTTTTACATTCAAAGTGGATTGGAGATTGTTTGACTCTAGGGGAATCTACTTTGATGGAGGGAATTGATTCAATTCCTACTTCGGAGAATTCAGAAATTCCCTCTTCATAACCATTTGCTGTATCTACCATTTTTTCCCAGAGGTTTTCAGAAACAAGATTAAAACAGAAATCTCCTGTTTCCTCAGCATTAATTAGAGTATGTTTTTTAGAACCGTCAGGATTTCTTGCGATTGTAAGAGAAATCATTGGGGGAGCAACACAAACGCATGTGAAAAAACTAAAAGGAGCTATGTTCGAAATTCCATCTTTGCTTATCGTTGAAGCCCATCCAATAGGTCTAGGAACTATTGACCCAGTTAAAATTCTGTATATCTCTCGTCGCTCTATTTGACTTGGGTCAAATTCTTTAAAATTACCCATTTACGTTTTCTTCCATGTCGGACCGAAAGTTAAGAATCTTTGGATTGAAATTAGTCTATAAGACCAACATGACGAAGGTCAGTTTCAAGCTCTTTTTTTTCGTCTGATGTTAAAGGAATCATTGGGGGTCGTGAAGGACCACCACTTAACCCCATTAATTGCATCCAAGTCTTAAGAGCAGGAATTGGAAAAGCTCCACGAGACCATGGTCCCCAAATCCATTTTTCACTTACGTCTCTTATGGAGTTCATCGCATCTCTCACAGTCCAGGCTTCTTCCAAATTGCCTTCATCTATCAAATTTGTGTATTTTTCCATTTTAAGGTCATCTTTTCTTTGATAAAGGAATGGATCTGGACCACTCATAAATGTTTGTTGTTTATGATAGGCACGATTGAAAAACCATTGTGTTTCCATCGGGTCACTTACCACAATATCTTCTCCAACGGCTTTTCTTACTTCGTCGCAATGATATTTAGGTTGGGCGTTTTTGATACAGCAAATAGTTTCATTTTCTTCAACAAGTTCTCTTATAAGTTCTGGACTAAGAGAATAACCAGTTGCGCCAGTATTAAACAAAGAGATACCTAAATCGCTGCCATCGCATAGGTATTTGAAAAATGCTTTCACTCGATCTGGATGTCCCTGTGCGCCTAAGTAAGGGTTGGCCAGAATAGCATATGTTGCCCCTGCTTTTTCTGCGGCTTCAGTTAATTCTAATGCTTCTTTTGCTGAGGTATGACCTGTGTGGGCAATTACTGGAACATCACCGGCCTCGTCGCATGAAATCTCTTGTCCTCTTAATCTTTCTTCCTTGGTCATACACCAGAATTCCCCGATCATGCCCCCAACGAAAAATCCTTTTATATTTAGATTGTCAATATAATGTCTTATATCTTTCCGATATGCATCCTCGTCTATATTATCGTTTTTGTCGAAAGGATAGGGTATCGCCGCCCAAATACCTTTCATATTTTCTTTACAGTAAGATCGCGCATCAGATTTGTTGTATTTAGCCATTTTTGTATAAGACCTCTTATAGAAGTTAGAAGTTTTTTTAAGTGAAATTCAATAAATTTATCTTACAGGTTATCACCAATGCTCTTCTTCATCTAGTGAAATCATTGGGAAACATTTCAATTTCACAGCTTGGTTTGTACCAAAACCGTGAAGGTAGCTTAGAACATCGCGCCAACATTTTTCTGGAGTGGGTCGATTGTCAAAATGTAAGTCTCCCTTGTGTTCCCATATTTCCATTGCAGAACGACATACTTTAATAGCAGCTTCGGATGCAAAAACTTTGGACATCAACCTTCTTTTAGATTCGTCAGATTCTTTTCCTCCATGCCATGCAGCAGAATATAAAAATGTTCTTCCTGCCTCTATGAGCATATACATTTCAGAAAGAAGCATTTGTGCCCATTGGTCATCTTTTATTGAACTTTCTTTTAAGATTTTTTTGGAAAGATCATATGCAAGACGAGCTGGTCCCATTACAGGGATAAGAGCTCCGCTAACCATTTTTCTAAAAATATCAAGACCTTTATTCCATTCTCCAAGAATATTTGTTTTAGGTACTCGACAATTACTTAAGACTAGTTCTCCATTTTGCAATAGCCTTCTTCCAAGCTTGCTATGGGCCTCTCCAATAGAAAAGCCTTGAGTATCTTTTGGAACTATAAATCCAGTTAATCCTTCGCTCATGGGTTTGCTCGGATCGGTCCTTGCAAAAATAAAATAATATTTTGCAAGTCCACCGTTTGAAATATAATGTTTTGTTCCATTTAGAACGTAGTCATTGCCATCTTCTTTCGCTGTCATCCTTGGTCCTGCTATCGGGGCCTCGTAAAGTAAAAAAGAGTCTGTTCCACTTTGAGGTTCAGTTATTGCTATAGCAAGAAGCGCAATGGGGTCTGTTAGAAAATCATCTAAAAACCGGTCTCTTTGTTCTTCGGTAGTTTCGTTGCAGATTAACTGAGTGAATTTAAAATTTTGATCAAGTGATACTGCAACTCCTAGGTCTCCGTATGCCAACTCTTCTGATACTATGGCTTGCTGTAAATGGTTTGCACCGTAGCCTCCAAATTTTTTCGGGACAGTAAGGGTCCTTATTCCAAGAGCGTCAAGTTTCTTTAGAATTTCCCAAGGATAAGCCTCGCTGGGTTTTGAACGTATATCTCTGTTTGCAGCAATTGGAAGTATCTCATTTCTTGCGAATTCACGTGATATTTTTTGCAGAGTTAAGTCTTCCACCGAAAGGTTTAAATCCATGGATTAAGCCATTAACCTTCCTGCGTTTACCGCAATAGTTTGTCCCGTCAAATACGAAGATTCAGGAGCAGCGAGAAATAAGACCCATCCAACCATATCTTCAACTTCTCCGATTCGTCCAATTAATGTTGATTCTCCAATTTTTTTTCTTTCTTCGTCTGTTCTGACAGCGATAACTCTTTCTGTTGCTGTTGTTCCAGGTGCAATTGCATTAACGCACACTCCAAATTCTCCAAGTTCATATGCAAGTACTCTAGTTAGACAGTGAACACCTGCTTTTGCCGCAGAATAGGGAGGTGACGAATAGTTGAGAGTTGTAAGTCCAGACATAGAGCCTAAGTTAATTATTCTTCCACTTTTCTGTTTTTTGAAGATAGGTGTTATGGCTTTACCTGTTAAAAACAAGCTCTTTAAATTCCTATCAATTACAGCATCCCATTCTTCCTCTGGGGTTTCTTGTGTTGAAAGTTGTTTTGTGAAACCACCCGCTGAATTAACTAAGATGTCTATCTTTTTTTCATTCGATTCTATTTTTTCAAACGTGCTGTTTACTTCCTTGGAACTAGTCAGGTCACAGTGCAAATATTCGGCTTGAAAACCTTCTTCTCGAATTGTCGATGCGTTTTTTCCCCCTAAATCATCGTTTATGTCAAGTAAATAAACTTTGGCTCCAGCTCTTGCAAATTCTTCTGAAGACCCTTTGCCAATTCCCTGTGCAGCACCCGTAACAACAGCTACTTGGCCAGTAAAATCAAAATTTGTTTTGTTCATAATATTTATCCCCTAACATAAACAGTTATGTAAATTTTTAGAAAATTTAGTTCTAAAAGAAGTTTTTTCTTTTCTAAGTAGTGTTTTTGTTACTTGATAAAAATGTCAAAAAAAACAGAGATTGCATTTTCTAGATCTGATTTTTTTTGAAATTTATCATAAAATTATTCTTTTATATAATTTGTTCATTGAATGTTTTACATTTTAAAATGGCAAAAATTTAATTCTTAGTGTTTAATTTGGTTTTGAATAAATTACTTTATTTAATGAAACTTAGTAACGTTTGCAATAGTTTGTTGTCTATAAGTGTCCAAATTGTCACTATGACAGTAACAATTAGTAAAAGTAAGAGGAGGTATTCTAGTATTTTTTGCAAAAATTTTTTCCTACAGAAAAAGCGTTAAAAAATGTATGTGCTTTAATATACTCTTGAACACAATTCAATGGAAGGAATGTTTGCTTAGTATTAATCTTAATCAACGGAGTATATAATGGAAGAAAATCAATTTGGTAGGGTAGATGTTCTTTATACAGAATCTATTGGGATCCCTGGGAAAAGGATTTTTAGAATTCTAGCTGATAGAAAATCTGGTTCTCATGCCACACTTTGGGTAGAGAAAGAACAAGTCTTTGCCTTGGCAACAACACTTAAAAAAATAGTCTTAGAGAATAAACAGGAAAAATCTTCAACAGAAAAATTGCATGAAAACAACGAAAGTACAGAGATGAATAAACATATAGAGTTTACTGTATCTCAAGCAAGTATTTCTTACCAAGAAGAAAGTCATCTGTTTGTTATACAATTTCATGGAATTTCTGAAGGAGAACCTCTTGCAGATGATGAAAAGAGTAGTCAAATTCTTGAAATTGCTATTGATATAAGTCTTGCAGAGGCATTTATAGAACAAAGTTTAAATGAATGTGCATCTGGAAGAGGAACTGACTCAGTTTCAAGAAATTCTCTAATTGTATCTGGAAAGGTCAATCCAAGTACGAATGGACATTTTCATTCATAAGTAATGTCTCCAGTCTATTATTCTGGTTTTTTGTGAAAAATGAATACTTCTAAGATTGAACATTTAAATTTGATAGATGGTGGCTCCTTACCTTATCGGCCTAAAGAAATTGAAGAATTGTTACTAGTGTCAAAAGTATTGGATGGTGGCCTGGTACAACAAGGGTCTAATTATACTTTTGTAGTAGAATTGCGCTCGAAAAAGATAATTTTTTGGGGGATATATAAGCCTTCTAAAGGAGAAAGACCATTATGGGATTTTCCTTATGGAACACTTCATAATAGAGAGAGGTGTTCTTATATTGTCAGTAATTTCCTAGGATGGAATATAGTTCCACCAACAGTCATACGAGACGGACCTCATGGAGAAGGTTCTATGCAATTTTGTGTGCATTATGATGGAGAGTCAAATTATTATACTCTCAGAGAGTCAAATAAGGATCGAATGAAACTAATTGCGTGTTTTGACCTTCTTGTGAATAATACTGATAGGAAACCTAGTCATTGTTTCAGATCTACAGACGGTCAAATTTGGGGTATCGATCATGGGCTGACTTTTCATGTAGAACCTAAATTACGTTCTGTGATATGGGATTTTTCTGGGCATCGATTAAATCTTGAGTATTTGGATGATTTAGAAAGGTTGAAGAAGGAATTAGACAAATCGGATTCGGATCTTTCCAAAGAGTTATTAGATTTATTAGATGAAGAAGAATTTTATATTTTCAAGAAAAGAGTTGATGCTTTTATTGAAGATCCTAAATTGCCGACGGTAGAACAGTATCTGAAAAAGAATAATTTAAATGAATAATATTTCAAGGAACTCATACGATGTATTTTTGTAAACAATCTAAGAAATTTAAATTTATCTCTTTTTTGTTTATTTGTTTATTTTTTTATGGTTGTGGCACATTTTTTAAAAAAAGTGTCAAGAATGAAGTCGAAATTGTATCGAAAGACTCTGATCATTCTTCTTTTCGAATAGCAATGAACGAACACACCTCTCAAGCTTACGGAAAATATATAAAATATCATCCAAACGGGAAATTTATCCGTCGGGCTAAATATTGGTTTGAAAAACTTTCTTATGAAGAGGCATTGGGAAATAAAAATTTAAATGCTCTTTCTGGTTTTTTAAAGAAATTCTCTGGAGGTAATTTTGCTTCGGAGGCAGAAATAATTTTACAAAAGAGGGAGTTTAGAAAATTAAGGAAACAGGACAAGATCAGAGGTTATGATAAGTTTTTGAAGAAATACAAAAACAAAAGAAGTGAATGGACAGAAGCAGCGCAGCAAAGACTTGAAAGATTGACTCTTGATAATGCAATAAGAATAAAAAATCCAAAGTTCTTTTATTACTTTATTTATGATTTTCCAAGTAGTCCTTTCTTGAAAGAAGCGAAGAGACATCTTGTGCAAATAAGATTTCAACGTTCTATTGAATCAGGATTGGAGAGAGAGTGGAGGAAATTTCTTGAAGAATTTCCTGGAACTCAAGAATCAAAAAGAATGAAGCAGCATATTCAGAGCGAAGCTCTAAGAGGAGCTGAGAGATCTGGTCGAGTTGGTGCCTTGGTTCGCTTCTTACGTTTATACCCAAAATCAGTTCATAGGAGTAGAATCATTTCTGCTGTTACAATAATGACTCGACAAAGAAATAGGAATATTAAAAATTGGATTTCAGTTGAAAGATTAGAACTCACTCTTTCACGTCCCCGAAAATGTAGAAAATGTTCTCCTCGATATCTAATGAAGGGAGTTTTAAAAAACTCTGACTCTGATTTTTCTTTTGATGTAACTCTACAGGCAAGTTTGAAAAAGAGTTCATCTAGGTGTTGTTTTACAAATTATAAGATTGCAGGTCTGAAGCCTGGAGAAAAAAGGTTTTTTTCTTTCTTTATGAAAAAAGGAAAAGGTATCACTGCATTGAGTAAAGTGCAATTTTCTGTGGGTATACTCTCGGGAAAGGCCTTCCATGATCCTTCATGGAGTAAAGTGTTCCAAATTCAAGGACTAGGATTTAAAAATATAGACGTTGATTCTTTCAGTCCGAAAAAAGTAAAATCTTTAGAAAGATAGATCTTTATAAGAAACGATTGTGTATTGGAGAACATTATGAGTAGTTGTTTGTTGCTAATCATTGCTATTATTATGTTGGTTTTTCTTCTTATGACATATCCGGAAATTATGATTATTTTAGAAAATCTATGATTTTCTTTTTCGTGATATTTTCTTTATTCTAGAACTTATATATTCGCAAATAGAACTGTTTCCAACAATGACAGGTAATTTCCAATTTCTTAAATTCTCCATTTTTTTATCTGTTTCATTGGTGTTTATGAAATTATGAAGGGGTTCCCATTTTCTGAAAATAGATTTTTGTTGTAAAGCTGATCCGCCTGCTTCCTTCAAAATTATGATTCCTGCGGCTACATCCCATATACTTGGGACTCCAAACAAAGCATAATGTAGACTTCCTCTAGCAACCATTGCAAGATCATATGAAATTGAGCCTGTTGTTCTTATCTCGCCTAGATTATTTTTTAATGATCCTAATGTTTTAAATTGATTGGCGAAAGAACCTGGTACACTTATAGTTTTTTTTGCCGATGGTTTTTCATCTGTAGTGACACGAATTTCTTGATCTCCTAAAAATGCACCTTCTCCTAGGGATGCTTTATAAATAACAAAATCGTTTTTTTTTGTTACTTCTGGAAGGAAAATTGCTCCGGCAACTGGTTCGCCTTTGAATAACAATCCAACTGAACAACCCCAAATAGAAATACCATTTAAAAAGTTTTTCGTTCCGTCTAAAGGGTCTAAAATCCAAAGATAGTCAGGCATGTTTTTTATGGCAGTTTCGGCTTTCTCGTTTTCTAATGTTTCTTCTCCAAGGATTCCATGGTCAGGAAATTTTCTTTTGATACGCTTAGTCAGCAAACTCTGGCTTTCGATGTCTGCTTCACTTACAGGGTCTGTTTTGTTTTTATCCTTATATTTAGTTTTAAGTTGTTTTCCAAAAAGATTAAATAAAACATGACCAGCCTCAGTTGCAATTTCTGAAGCAAAATCGCTGTAAATTTTAAAATTATTTTCAGTCATTACTCGTTCTCTCTAAAGGACTGATGTGCAGTCTGTCAGCTATTTCATCAAGTTCATTTAAACGTTCTTTGGATATTGTGAAACCGTTCTTTTTACGTTCCGCTTCTAATTCATTTTCGATTTCGCCTGGCATATAAATCTTCTCAATTCCATCAGCTTTTTCTGTGTTTCTAAGCATATTGAGGAAAACATTTGCTGCCATTGAAAATTCTTTAACTGGAGTTAATGATTCAATATTAATTGCAATGAATAAATGAGTGACTCCACTTTTCCCTGAAAAATCGTTAATTCCTATTATATCTGAACTATTTCTAGATCCAGAAATACTGGCAAGGACAGCGTCGATAGCTATCGAAAGACCACTTCCTTTGTGTTCTGCTATTGAGGATAATAGTGAACTCTTTAAAACTTCGTTAGGATCAGTTGTCGGGTTCCCTTTTTCATCTTTGCCCCAGCTTTCCGGAATAGATTTTCCGGCCCTAGCAGCTTCAATAACATACCCTCTTGCTACGTTGCTAAGTGCCATATCAAGAACCATCATAGGTTCTGATGGGAAAGCTATTGAAATAGGATTATTTCCCACTTTTGCTTCTTTCCCGCCGCTTGGGGCCATAATCGGAATAGTAGTTGTTGTGCATATTCCAATCATTCCTTCTTTTGCGGCCTGCACTGTGTAAGTTGCCGCAGCTCCAAAATGGTTGCTTTCTTTGACAAAGACAACTCCTACATTGTGTTCCTTTGCTCTTTGAATACAGTCTTGCATTGCATCTCTAGAAACAATTTGTCCCATCCCATTATCTCCATCAAGTAAGGCAAGGGAACCTGCATCTTTAATAGTGGTTATTTTTGGTTTGGGATTTACGAGAGACAATTCTAATCTTTTCGTATATTGCGGCATACGAATTACACCGTGACTAGATACTCCTTTTAGTTCGGCTTGAACAAGTGTTTCGGAAATCCACTCAGCGTCAACTTTTGGCATTTCTAAAGTAGAGAAAACTTCCTTGAGAAAGTTGTCGAGGGATTCTGCGGTAGTTTTGGAAGGCATAACTAATTGTTCTCCATTTCTCTTGTAAATAAAAAAGTTTTCCCATGGATAATATGTTCCCCATGGTCTACTTTTGTAAGGAAATCTGTTCTTGATACTGAAAATTTACTCGCAGTTTGGATTTCTCTGAATTTCCATTCAGGAAAATTCCATATCAACTCGTTTCCCACAAATCCAGGTCCAGTTTGCATTACAGTCAAATACCATGTGACGGTTGGATGATTCAATATCAAACAATCTATGTCTGAATCATATGGTGTCCAACATGTAAAAACGAGATCTGGATTATATTTCTTCAATGCTCTTGTTGCGTCCAGATTTTCAATACTTTTGTTGTTAATTAGATCGGAAAGTACTATAGGCACGCCTGTATCTCTAATTGCGTTTCCAATAATCCCATTACCAGAAGCTATTTCTAAATTTTTTTTAGAACCGGTTTTTTTTATGATATTACTTATGATCTCTATCCATTCTGTAACTGGATATTGGAATAATTGATTCTCTTCACACCAAGATAACCAGCCCTCGGATTTTTCTTCGAGGGCAAGTTTATCTATAGTTTCCTTGTATGAGAGCGTCTGTATAGATTCCGTCATGTCAAAGAAACTTATACACTTGGTCCGCATCTATTGATAGCAAATGCGTTATCCTCATGTAGAATTTCTGCTTTCGTCATTTTTCCGCTCGCGACATCTAAGACCTCGTCGTAAACTCTTCTTCCTGCCACTTCTATTGGTGTTCCCTCAAAAATATCTGTAACTTCAACATCAGTAGTGTCTCGTTGAAGTTTAGCGGAAAGTGGATTTCCAGTGATCCTGATCGTATTCATAAGAGGATGATTTATTGTATGTCCACCGCCGGTTGAAAAGATAAGAACTTGAGAGCCACCAGCTGCAATTCCTGTTATAGATTCCCCTCCGTGGCCAGGTGTGTCCATGACGTGTAAGCCAGATTTTTTGCTAGCTCTTTTTGCCCATGGTATTACATCTACAATAGGCGCGTTTCCTGCTTTTTGAATTGCACCCAAGGATTTCTCTTCTATGGTAGTAAGACCACCTTCCATATTGTCTCCTGTTGGTTGGCTGCCGCGTAGATCTACTCCACATGCTAAAATTCTCTCTTCCATTTCTTCAACCATTTTCCATATTCTTTTTCCATGCGCAGGTTTAATGCACTTGTCTGCTAGAACTCCTTCCCCTCCCATCATTTCTGTTGTTTCGGCAAGGAGAGCTCTTCCGCCTGCTTTTATGACATTTTCTGTTACCCAACCGGTAGCTTTATTATGTGAAAGACCAGAAGTAGTATCAGAGGTGCCGCAATTTAAACCAAGAAGAAGTTTGCTTAGAGGTACTTCTTGTCTAAGTTCTGTGGAAAGTTCTCTTAACATCTCCATTCCAATTCTAGTAGCTTTAGCTGTAGCTTCTATTGCACCTCCACTTTCTCTAATATTAACTGCTTCTACTCTTTTTCCAGTTTTTGCAATTTCATGCGCAATTTCATCTGATGTGCAACCCTCTTCTCTATGATGGTCAATTACAATAACAGCGCCAGCATTTGCATTTTGTCCATGTCCAACTAGTGTTTCAAATGTTCTTTCCAGATCAGGAGCAATTTGACATCTTCCAAGAGGGTGAGTGATAGCTATGCTATGCCGAAGAGTTCTTGCAACACGTTCGCAAGTTGGATTTGCGTAAAGTGTACCACTTAAAATTAATAGGTAATTTCTTGACCCAACGTCACCATTTTCTCGAGGATATCCCCACCATGTTTTTCTTAGTCTCTTATTTGATGATGTTCTTGATTTCATTTTTACCTCCTACTTAAACTTCAAGATCGCCACGACCACGGGCGCTCTCAATATTATGTACGTGAATATAATCGCCAATTTTAATATCTTTAGTCGCTATACCTATAGATAACCCATACTTCATGCAGTGTTCTCCTTTTGTAATAGGGGAGATACAAATCTTGTGAATGTATGGAATTGCGGAATTAGATTTGATAGTTTTTCCAGTCTTGCCATTATGCATAAGTTTTACCTTGTCGCCTTTTTTTACCTTAGAGAGACAAGTCGCGACGTGGTCTCCTTTTTCAATAATCATTGCAGTAACTGTCATTTTATCTCCTTGAAATATTTTCATAGTTTCAAAATTAATCTGAAATATAGTCGGTAATATTAAGGGAAATTCATGAAACCTTCAATGCTATCAGGAATTGTTAGTATTCAATTTTTCTATTCCAAGTTCCTTAGCAAGTTTATTCATCTCTTGAACTAGTTTCGTGTTTAGTCTTAACCCCTTTTTTAGGTTTTTTTCGTATTTTTTATTAGAATTTTCTCCAGGAATCAAGATCTCATCATAACCAGGTGCTAGATTAGATTGTTTTATTTTTTCTACAATGGTATCAACCTTGGATTTATATTCTTTTCCAAGACATTGTTTAGGATCGATTGCAATGCATAACATTGGCAGAGAGCAAATTTTATCTGTTTCAAGCCAGTCTGGCTGATCTCCGTCGAATGTATTTCCTGATAATGTTGCAGTGAGAAAAGAAAACATTAATGCTAGACCGTAGCCTTTATGATCTCCGAGAGGAACCATGGTGCCCTTTAAAGCTTCAATTGGATTAGTAGTAGATTTTCCTGATTTGTCTAAGGCCCAACCATCAGGTATTTCTTCTCCTGTTTTAGCTGCTAACATTACGTAACCTCTTGCAACTTTAGAAGTAGCTATATCAAAAATAATGGGAAACTTTTGATTTGAAGGAATTGCAAAAGCAATTGGATTGTTTCCAATCATTCTTTCAGAACCTCCCCAAGGAGCCAAATTTCCCACTGAACCACTAATGACTATACCGATCATATTTTTTTTCAGTGCCATGGCTGCGAAATATCCAATATGTCCAGTATGTAATGAATTTCTTACAGCGGCCGCTCCGAAGCCTGCACTCTTCGCTTTTTTTATAGCTGTTTTCATAGTTTCCTCACCTACAATAGCACTTAATCCATTATCTCCATCTAAAAGCGAATAAGATGGAAGATTTGTAATGCTTTTAATTTTTGGCTTCGGATTAGCTGTTTTCTTTTTTAATCTTTCTACAAAGGAATTGAGACGAACGAAACCGTGAGAGGTTACACCTCTAAGTTCTGCATCTAAAGTTTGTGCAGCACACTTTTTTGAGTTTAAGCGGGATACTCCTAGAGATGTGAAGACACTCTCTACAAATACGAACAATGTTTTATATTCAAAAATACTAGAAGGCATTATTGTTTTCTCCTAATGTGTAATTCGCATGTGAAAAATGTTAAAGTCTTTTTTTTTGTTTCTATATATTAAACATATTTTGAGGATTCACAAGCTATGAAAGCATGGGTTTTTCACGCGTTTGGTGATATGCGATTAGAGGAGGTACCTGATCCAAAAGCAAAATCTGGGTATGCTGTCTGTAAAATAAGGAGAGTTCAACCAAGTATTACGGATGTCCAAAGAGCCTTAGGTATTGGTACAATTAATTCTGCACTTTTAAAAAAACAGTTGGAGGAACATGCACCTGTTCAACTTCTCGGGCATGAGATGAGTGCAGAAGTCGTTGAAGTAGGAGATGGAGTGTCCACTCTCAGCCCAGGGGATATAGTTTGTACATCTGGACATATTCCTTGTGGGGTTTGTGACTGGTGTAAAGAGGGAAAAGATCCTTGGTGTATCGATAAGTTGCATGTTGGAATAAACACACCGGGTGCATTTGCTGAAATGATATCTCTTCCTGAAGAAGGATTAGTTAAAGTTCCCGAAGTTTTAGATGATGTTTCAGTGGCATGTCTTCAGCCTTTCTCCTCAGCTGTAGCAGCAGTACGTGATTCGAAAATTTCAGTTGGAAATAGTGTAGCGGTGACAGGTCAAGGAGTTATGGGCATTTATATTCTTCAAGCTGCTCGTATGTGTGGTGCAGGTTCAGTTTTTGTGACCGATGTTAAAGAAGAAGCATTAAGTTTGAGCGAAAAATTTGCCGCTGATCTCGTAATTAATGCAAGAGAAAAAGATGCTGTGTCTGAAGTCCTCAAAGCAACAAAGGGGAAGGGTGTAGATATTGTTTTTGAATGCGCAGGTGGTAATCCTGACCAAGGTTTGTCAGGTCATGAGACTAAACAACAAGCATTTGAGATGGTTAGAATCGGAGGCAGGGTTGTTCAGGTTGCGGGTTTGGTTGGGAGTGTAAATGTAGATCCAGTATTTATGAGGACTCAGGGAATTAATTGGATTTTTCCTGAGGGCCATGGCAGAGATACTATTAGTTTGGGAGCAGATTGGGTTGCAGGGGGAAGGGTTGATTTGAAGTCTCTTGTTACTCATGAAGTTTCAGGCATAGATAAACTTCCTGAAGCCATGGAGATTACTCATAAAAAAGAAGAATATAAAGCGACTAATCCTTGCCAAGTAGCACTAGAATAATTCCCTTTAGGAGAATACAGATGGACTTAGGTTTAAAAGATAAAATTTCAATAGTCACTGGAGCTAGTAGGGGCATAGGTAGAGAATGTGCGTTTGAACTTGCTAAAGAGGGAAGTGCTGTTCTGATTACAGCTAGAAATGAAGATTTGCTTTCTAAAACGGTTGCAGAAATTAAGAAAGAGGGTGGAAGTGCAGATTTTGTTTCTGCAGATCTATCTACACATGAAGGATGCATAAGTGTAGTAGATGCCTGTATTGATAAATTTGGAAGTATTGATGTTTTAGTAAATTGTGCTGGTGCGGCTAAGGGAGGCGATATCCTTGATTTGGACGTTTCTCTTATAGATGATGCTCTCGGACTTAAGTCCTATGGTTATCTTAGGCTTGCACAGATGGTAATTCCGTATATGAAAGAAAAAAAATGGGGTCGTATTATTAATGTGGCAGGAGGAGCAGGTACTAGTCCTACAAGAGGGAATATACCGACAAGTCTTGCGAATATTACAATTTTAAATATGACTAGAGCAATTTCCGATGCAGTTGCTGGCGAAGGAATTTTGATTAATACAGTCTGTCCAGGAATGACAAATACACAAAGAGCACGTGATATCTACGAACCTCGTGCAAAAAAAGAAGGAAGAGATGTGGAAGATATTTTGTCAGAGCTAGGTTCTTCTCTTCCTGCTGGAAGAATATGTGAGCCGGAAGAAGTAGGTCCCGTAGTTGCTTTTTTAGCTTCTGAGAAATGTAGTTATGTTTTTGGCAGTTCCATATATATGGACGGTGGTGCGAGGAGATCAACTCCTTAATTTCTAGATGATTTTTACGTCAGGAGGATTCTGATTTGTCTCATTTATTTGAAGAAATGAAATTGAAGGAAGTAACTTTGAGAAACAGAATTGGTGTTTCCCCTATGTGTCAATATTCTGCTGAAGATGGGAAGATGAATAATTGGCATTTAGTTCATATAGGTTCTAGAGCTGCAGGTGGAGCTGGTTTAGTTATGGTGGAGGCAACAGGAGTGGAGTCTAGGGGGCGAATTACTCCTGGATGTACAGGTATTTGGAATGATGGACATATCTCTTTTCTGTCGAGAGTTTCCGATTTCGTAAAAGAACAAGGAGCTGTTGCTGGAATTCAAATTGGTCATGCAGGGAGAAAAGCAAGTTGTGCGACCACATGGGAGGGTGGGCATTATCTTTCCGACGAAGAAGGTGGTTGGGAACCTATTGGGCCTAGTGCTATTTCAATGCATGAGCAGGGTCGTATCCCAAGGGAAATGAATACGGCTGATATTGAACAAGTACAAGAGGCGTTTAGAACTGCAACTATTCGTGCAGAAAAGTCGGGTTTTGATTTGCTCGAAGTACATGGTGCTCACGGATATTTAATGCATAGTTTTCATTCTCCGATTTCGAATAAGAGGACAGATCAATACGGTGGTCCCTTTGAGAATAGGATTAAATTTACAGTGGACACTTTAAAGATTGTTCGTGAAGAGTGGTCTCAAGACAAACCGCTTTGTATTAGGCTTTCATGTTCGGATTATGTTGATGGTGGGTGGACATTAGAAGATACGGTCAAGTTATCTTCGGTGCTTAAAGAAATTGGAGTTGATCTAATAGATTGTAGTGGGGGAGGTTCAACGCCAAAAGCTGATATTCCTGTTGGGCCTGGTTATCAAGTGCCTTTTTCAGAGACTATTAGAAAGAGCGTCGCTATTCCTACAGCATCTGTCGGATTGATCACAGAACCATTTCAAGCAGATCAAATAATCCGAAACGGACAGGCAGATGTTGTTTTCTTAGGCAGAGCATTTCTTCGAGACCCTTATTGGCCATACCGTGCCGCTATAACTCTAGGTCAAAAAGAAAAATCTTATATTCCTAAACAATACCATCGTGCGATGTGATGATTGAGAAAATTCTGAAGGTGAGCTTTTACATTAACTAAATCAAAAATCACATTGCTAGAGTTCCACCATCAGAAGCAATACAAGAACCATTCATGAAGTCGTTCTCGTCGGAAACTATAAATGTAGACAAGGAAGCCATTTCTTCTGGTGTAGCAAATCTTTTAGCTGGAATAAGAATTAATTTTCTTTCGGCAAATTCAGGATCTGCTTCGTGAATACCTTTGACTCGTTCACTCTCGGTTGTTCCAGGCATAATACAGTTAGTTCGGATTCCATGTGGTCCTAATTCAACAGCAAGTGCTCTAGTGAGACTGTGCATTGCAACTTTTGTTGTGCTATACAAAGCGTTTTTTACAATTCCTCTTTCTCCATCTATAGAGCCTATCATGAGAATTTTTCCGCTTCCTTGAGGGACCATTGTACGTGCGGCTTCTCTGGTTGCATAAAAAACAGATTTTGCATTGACTTCGAAAAGATCGTCAATATTCTGGTTTGTAAACTCAGTGAAAGAGCTTTTGCATCTCATGGCAGCACAATTAACTAGTATGTCGATGCCTCCAAGGAAATTGAGACCATCTTCAATCATCTGTATAGCTCTTTTGCCATCTGTAAGATCGTAGTTATCTCCCCCACATTTATTAATGGGTTTTTTTGATTCTGTAATTACTTTCATAAGGCTTTCTTTATTGCTTCCTCCTGCAAGCCAAACAGAAGCACCTTCATCGCTAAATCTTTTGGCGATAGCAGCACCTATTCCCGAAGATGCTCCGGATATAATTGCTAATTTACCTTCGAGTATTTTCTCCTTCATTTTCTTCCCCTTTAATTTACTCCTAAGAATTTTCTCCAAGCAAAGCAGAGTTGCTTTTAGAACGTTCGTCTCTTTTTGGCCATATTCCCTTGTCAACTTGATTGATGAAATCCTGAACAATGAGATTGAACATATCAGGTTCTTCTAAGTTAATAAGATGACCTGCATTAGGAAAAGTCACTAACGCAGAAGTGGAAATTGTTCTTTTTAAGAATAATCCTGGTTCCAAACAAGGTTCATCTTCGTCACCAGTTAATATCATTGTTGGAACGGTCATTTTACTGAGTTCATTCTCAAATTCATATATGGAGGGTCTAGCACTCTGCAATCCTTCCATAGTCAGAGCACAGCCTTCAGACGAATGTTCTAGAAAATGTGTAACAAATTTCTTGTATTCTGCAGGATTCTTTCTCTCTAATTGTACTCTCGTCGGTCCTGCAGTATAAACTTTACCAAAATTATTCATTTCTTCTGTCCGAAATCTTCTTGCAACTTCTAAGGCTTCTTTTCTGAAATTTTCTTGTTGTTCTATAACGGAACCATAACCACATCCAGCAACTACAATTGAACGAGTTAGTTCAGGGTATTTCATGCCAATGTATAGAGCAGCAAATCCGCCCATAGAAAGACCAACTACATGACAAGGACCTATCGACAATTCTTTTATAACGTTTATAAGATCTTCTAATGCAAGGTCTTGGCTATAACTCTCAACATTTTTTGGGACTTCGGATGGAGGAAATCCGCGTGCGTTGTAGGTTATAGTTTTATAGTTTTTAGAGAAAAATTTAACCTGTTGTTCCCAACTCCTATAATCACCAGCAAATTCGTGAACAAAAATGATGGGAGTTCCTTTTCCTGTTTCTTCGTAATATAGGTCAACGTTGTTACTCTTTATAAATGCCATGCTCTCTCCATTGGAAAATTAGTGGAACTATTTAGGAGTAAAAAAAGATATTTTCAATTTAAACTTCAAAATAGATGTTTGCAAGTTGATGCCTTGAGTTATTAACTTAATTTTCACCCTTGATTTATGATTTGTTTTAGATCATTATTCCCATGAATGTTATGTATTTTCCGCCTTTGTTTCTGTTTATATTTCGAAAATTAAATAGGGGATAAGTTTTGGCTGTAGAATCTAGAAAACTCGCAATTTATAAAAAAGATGAAAGAAAACTCCAATGGACAACCATCGTTGCGATTGGCATGATTCACGTGGTTGCATTGCTTGCGTTTAGGGAAGATCTCTTTACCTATTCTGGTCTTGCTGTCGCATTTTTTATGTATGTTTTAACTGGGATGTTCGGTATTACGATTTGTTATCATAGATTACTTACTCACAGAAGTTTTCGAACCTATAAATGGATGGAATATTTTTTAACTTTTTGTGCTTGTCAGGCCTTGCAATCTGGTCCTATAGAGTGGACTGCTATGCATAGGATTCATCATAAGGAAGCAGATGAAGAACCTGATCCTCATTCTCCTTTGGTAAATTTTCTATGGGCGCACGCAGGATGGTTGTTTTATGACATGCCTGGAGCGCATACTTATAAACAGTACTCTCGTTTTGCGAAAGATTTAGCGAGGGATCCAGTACAGCGTTTTCTAAATAAAAATTTTTATATGATTTACATTGCCACTGCTTTGATAATCTATGCAGCAGGAGAATTATATGCGGGTATTGGATTGTCGTGGTTGATTTGGGGAGTTTTTGCTAGAACCGTTTTTCTCTGGCATGCGACATGGCTTGTAAACTCTGCTACACATTTATGGGGATATAGAAATTATAATACTGATGAAGACAGTACCAATAACTGGTGGGTTGCACTGATTTCATTTGGAGAAGGTTGGCATAACAATCATCACGCGGATCAACGTTCAGCTGCTCATGGTCAAAGGTGGTTCGAATTCGATATTTCTTACGTAGTTATTAAATGTATGGAAAAATTAGGTCTTGCATGGGATGTAGTGTCGCCAAGTAAAAGGGTAGTTGCAAAAAGAATTGATATTATGGTTGATGATGAAGCACTCAAGATTGCCGATGAACGTAGAAAAGATGCTATGTTGGAGAGTACTTCTCAATTGAGTACGCAGACTGACCCGACGATACCAGTTGAAGTAAAGCAAATGTCTTCAATATCTGAAGCTTTTGATGCTCTGATTAGTGCCGCATCACGGGCTAATGAACATGCAAGAAACGCTTTTATGAAAGCAGATTCTTTTGAAAAAAGAGAAGATATCACGGTTGATCTTAAGGAATCAGAAGAAAAACAAATATTTGAAAAGGCAAAAGATTTTGCTTTTTCTTCAGTTGAACAGGCGAAGTACGCATATGCAGAATCTCTTGAGTTTGCCTCTCAGGTTAAAGCTTTTTGTCTTGATGCTTCGCATGATTCACAGGAAGAATTGAAGAATTTTGAGAAGAGAGGGCAGTTTATAACGGAACACACTTATAATGCTCTAGTTCGGATCACAGATGAAGTTACAAGGATTTTTCAGGGGATTGGAAGGCCTGTCATAACTTCTTCGGTTTAGGTTTTTTTTTTCTTTTGAAGTCCTTTTAGTTTGCATGTTGACTAATACGACCAATAAATCTTAGATTATCAGAGTTTTTTTCTTAATAAATTAGAATTAATGGATAGCAGCCTGGCTGTATTGGTTCTTCCTATCTCTCACAAAAAACTGGAGATATAAAAATGAATGATGATTTGCTAAAAGATTTAAAGATATATTATGACGCTGATGCAGACTTGAATTTACTTCAAGGGAAGACTGTTTCTGTTATTGGTTATGGAAGTCAGGGTCGAGCGCATGCACTCAATTTACAAGATAGTGGAGTGAAAGTAATCGTTGGTCTTCGCAAAACTTCTCCAAGGTGGAAGCAAGCTGAGGACGATGGTTTGGAAGTTCAAGAAACTGCAGAAGCAGCTAAGAGTGGTGATCAAGTCGTCATTCTGACACAGGATCATCTCCAACCGCAAATCTGGAATAACGATATTGCGCCCAATATGGAAGAAGGTCAAGCTTTAGTCGTGGCACACGGGTTTAATTTAAATTACGGGCAAATTATCCCACCAGAGAATATCGATGTTTTTATGATTGCTCCTAAGAGTCCTGGTCATACATTTCGTTTTCAATATGAAGATGGACGTGGAGTTCCTGGTTTACTTGCGGTTTTTCAAGATGCTACAGGAAAAGCAAAAGAATATGCTCTTGCGTATGGTAAAGCCGTTGGTTGTGCAAGGGCAGGAATTATTGAAACAACTATAGAAGAAGAAACTGAAACCGATTTATTTGGAGAACAGGCTGTTCTTTGTGGCGGAATTTCTGAATTAATTAGAGTTGCATTTGAGACGCTTGTTGAAGCTGGTTATCAACCGGCATGTGCATATTTTGAATGTCTCCATGAGGTGAAATTAATTACCGATCTTATTTATCAGGGTGGTATTACTATGATGAGATATTCAGTATCTGATACAGCAGAATATGGAGATATAACACGTGGGAAAAAAGTTATAGATGATTCTACAAGAGAGAGAATGAGAGGTATTCTCAAAGATATACAAACAGGCAAATTTGCTAGTGAATGGATTAATGAAAATATGGTAGGAAGACCTACTTTTAATACAGTAGTTAGGAAAGAAAAAGATCATCCAATTGAAGTGGTTGGTGCACGGTTAAGAGGGATGATGCCCTGGATAGAAGATCGTGAAGTAAAGTAAGATTATTTTTAAAATCCTTAAGCCCAAGATTGAAATTTCTTTCTTGGGCTTTTTTTATTTTTTATTTGTCTATCTTTTGATTCCTGTCTTGATGTCATACAAGATGAGTCGTATTATTTGTTTTGTATTGAGTTTTTTGTTCTTAAAAGGTGTTAGATGTCCGCTAATAAAATCAAATTTCTGATTGCTGGTTTTGTTATTTTTTCTTCTTTTTTGTTTTTGGCCATTTCTGGATTCAAAAGTGAAAATTTAGTTTACTTCCTAACAGTAGATGAGGTAGTGAAACGTAAGCCAGGTTCAACTTCCATAAGAGTACAAGGCAAAATTCTTGAAGGTTCTCTAGAAAAAAAAATAGAGACGATGCAGATATTTTTTAAAATACTTGGGGAAGAGAGTGCTCTGTCAGTCACATACAAAGGGGTTCCTCCAGATCTGCTTGAAAATGGATTCCCAGTTATTGCTGAAGGAAAAATGAATGGCGAGGGGACTTTAGTTGCTCAGAATTTAATGGTTGCATGTCCTTCAAAATTCGAAGAGATGAAAGAAAAAGGAGAAGTAATGCCAGAAGACCATATGCGTCTTATGCAAAAGGCAAAAGAACGACGCTTAAAGAATAAGAAGGAATAGAGCAGTTTATAAATTTCAAAAATTCTATTTTCTGGAGTGATTTGATTGTTCTTAGTTGATTTGGGTAGGTATAGTATTTTCTTTGCTCTGATTCTTTCTCTTGCCAGTATTTTCTTTTCTTTTTTCGGCGGATTTTTAAGAAATAATCGTTTGACGAAAGTCGGCAGTAATTCTGCGATCTCTGTTTTTCTTTTAGTTATCACTGCAAGTTGTTCTCTTATTTATTTGCTTCTGATCCGTGATTACAGAGTAAAGTATGTAGCAGATCATGTGAATAATTCACTTGAAGCTTTCTATCGGTTTAGTGCTTTTTGGGGAGGTCAAGAAGGCAGTCTTATGCTTTGGTTGTTACTGCTCTGTGTATATTGTTTTTTAGTGATTAGACAGAATGAAAGACGAAATTTAGATTTAATGCCTTATGTCATTGGCACTCTTATGGTAACTGCTTTTTTCTTTCTTTTTTTACTCAATTTTATGACTTTGCCTTTTGATGTAAATAATGTTCCACCTATTGATGGGAAAGGATTGAATCCCCTATTGCAAGATTGGGGAATGGTAATACATCCTCCAAATTTATACTTAGGATATGTAGGGTATGTAGTTCCATTTTCTTTTTGTATTGCAGCGCTCGTGACTGGCAAATTAGATAATGAGTGGATACAAACAATTCGTCGTTGGACACTTTTTGCTTGGTTTTTTAACGGAACTGGAATTCTTTTAGGTGGGGCATGGGCATATAAAGAATTAGGTTGGGGTGGATATTGGGCATGGGATCCGGTGGAAAATGCAAGTTTGATGCCTTGGTTGACAGGTACAGCTTTTCTGCATTCCATAATAATTCAAGAGAAAAGAGGAATGCTTAAAGTATGGAATGTTGTATTAATTATTTTGACGTACTTGCTTACAATTTTTGGGACCTTTGTCACGAGAAGTGGAATCTTGTCGAGTGTTCATGCTTTTGCAAATAGTAATTTTGGATGGGTGTTTTTGGTTTATCTTTTAATTGCTCTTTTTATTTCTTTCTTTTTGGTTTTTATGCGATTGTCAAAATTAAAAAGCGAGCATGAATTAGAAAGTTTTTTTTCCAGGGAAGCCGGTTTTCTTTTAAATAATGTTGTTTTTGTATCTATGACATTTGCAATTTTTTGGGGAACTATGTTCCCTGTTGTATCAGAACTTGTTGAAGGTATAAAAGTTACAGTGGGACCTCCGTTCTTTGACCAGGTCAATGTCCCAATGGGGATGTTTTTATTGCTATTGCTTGGAGCTGGGCCACTAATGGCTTGGAGGATAACTTCAATACCTCAATTGAAAAAGAGTTTTCTTTTTCCTGCGTTTGTAGGTTTGTTAGGAACTTTCGTACTTTTGTTTTTTAATATTCATCATCTTTATGGAGTTATGGCTATTTCACTATCGATTTTTTCAATTTGCGCAATCTTTATAGAATTTCATAAAGGTGCAAAATTGGTAAAAGGACGAATGAAACTTTCATATTTTGCATGTATTTGGTTTCTTACAATGAATAACAAAAGACGATTTGGCGGATATATAGTGCATTTGGGAATGGCGATATTGTTTATAGGGGTAGCAGCTTCTTCCGCTTATCAAGTGACAGAGGAGGTTAGACTGCGCCCTGGTGAAAGTTTTCATATTGGGTCGGTGAGGGTAAGATATGAAGGCGTTAAACAGGAATTCAGTGACTCTTACAGAGCTGTTCGCGCCAGATTGTCAGTATTCAGTATGGGTCATCAAATTGGATCAGTTTCTCCTGAGAGAAGAGTTTATTTCACACCACCTCAGCCAACTACCGAAGCAGGAATAAGGAGAGGATTTCTGTCTGATGTTTATGCTGTTTTTTCGGATGTGGATTCAAGTGGATCTGCGAGTTTTAAGTTTATGGTGAATCCACTATTGAATTGGATTTGGTTTGGCGGAATAGTTTTCTCTTTTGGAGCTATTATTTGTTTTCTTCCTGAGAGATGGTCAAGGAGGAAAGGTCAGATTTTTATTCTGAAGGAATAAGCAATGGAATTTATCTCACTCTCTATTCTGTTTGTTTTTTTTCTGGCGGCCTGTGTTTTTTCTTTTTGGCCACTTTTTAGTGTTTCAGTAAATTCTTTACATACGAATAGTATGTCGGAACAAAACAAAAGAATTTCTCGTCTCATGATTGAACGTGATAATATATATAAGAATATTCTTGAAGTGCGTTTCGATAAGGCAATGAAAAAACTTTCGGATGAAGACTATTCTAAATTGCTAAACCCTTTAAATGAAAAAGCCTTGAATGTTTTAAGAAGGCTTGAAGCCTTAGGAGTTAGGGAAGGAGATGCAATATTCGAAGAAAATGGTCTAAGTGCAGGTACAGAAAATGAAAAAAAGGTCAGAAATGAAATAGAAGAAGAGATTTTGCGATATAGGAATTCAAGTCTAAAGCCTGACAAGAAAAATATTTCCCATCAAGATTTATCAAAGAAAGAAAATGTGCTGTCAGTTGAAACACTTTTTTGTGCTTCGTGTGGTCATTCATGTACTTCCGAAGATAAATTCTGTTCTCATTGTGGACAAAAAATAAAATGAGTAGATATTTTTTCTTGGTCATGTTTCTGTTTTTCTTGTCTTGTTCTGATGTTTATTCAAAGGTAAAAGAAAATCTTTCTTCACATAGTCTTTTTTTAACAAAGAATGTGATGGTCATAGATTTGCAAAAAGGACTTTATGAGGTGACTGAAATCTTCAATTTTATAAATAAAAGTGATTTTTTTTTGAAATCAAAAAAAAATATTCCAACTTTCAAGTTTGTTCTTCCAATTAGTAGTAACGTTCGAAATCCTAATGCTGTTTGGTCTTCGGCTCCTGTGGGACTTTCTCCTAGAATGTATGAAATGTCTAAGACCACATTAATATCTAAAGAACCATTTCCGAAAGGTGAAAAATTTATACTTCTGCGATATAGACTTGCTGATAGTTATGGGGGAATTAAGTTTACAAAACCAATTTTCTTTGACTCTCCAAATTTCACACTATTGACTAATAGTAAAAATGTTCAATTAGACATGAGTGGAATTAGAGTTTCTAGCGTCCTTGAATTAAATGGAAAGGAGTATAATCAATATCTCCTTCCTTTGCGCTCAGGAAGTAATTTTTCATTAAATTTAAAAGCCCCTGATTCTTTAGGCAGATTAGATTTTTTCTATATTCTGTTTGCTACTCTTTTTATTTTAAGTGTTACTTTTGCATTTTTGTATAGGAGAAAGAGAGTAAAAAAATTGAAACGTATTCATGAAAGGGAGCAATTACTGCGAAAGATCGCGTCTTTGGATGACTTGAGAACTCAAGGTCGAATTGAAGAAGAATCATATAAAGAAGAACGCGAGCTTTATTTTTCACGTCTACTAGATCTTTAAGTTGAAAGGAAAAGTATTGTTAGAGACTGTGAATATTGGAAAACGTTATGGGAAGATATGGGTTCTAAAGGAAATTAATTTAACTATTGAAAGAGGAGAAATACTTGTTCTTCTAGGTAGTAATGGGTCTGGAAAAACTTCACTTTTAAATCAATTTGGTATGGTTAGTAAGCCTAGTGAGGGAGAGATCCTTTTAGATGGAGAAAACATAAGAGAATCTGTAAGTAGAAGTCTTGGCATGGTTCCTCATAGCCCTTTTCTTTATTATTCTCTTAGCATTCGTGAGAATCTAGATTTCTATTCCTCGCTATTTGGAATAACTAAGAAAGAAAAAGATGAAAGAATCAATGAGTTGAGTGCAGTATTTGATTTTTTTAATTTTTTAGATCGTCCATTGCGTCATTTAAGTGAAGGTCTTGTTAAACGTGTTTCAATAGTCAGGTCAATTATTCATGATCCTGAAATAATTCTCATGGACGAACCTTTTGTAAGTTTAGATAGAAAATTTGTAGAGTTATTGATGGGAATGATAAGAAGAGGTTTTGATTTCGATTGCCTCAACAGATCACCAAAAGAAAGGTTTTTTGTTTTTTCTACACATTTTCTTGAAAGAGCATCGGATGTAAGTAGCAAGATAGGAATTTTGGATAAAGGGAAATTAGTTGCATTGGATGATGTGGGTGCTTTGAAAAATGAAGAAATTATTGAGCTTGTGAATGGTTAAAACTATGTCGAATAAAATAAGTCTATATTTTTCAGTAATATTAGCGGTTGTAAAAAAGGATTTGCGTATTGAATTAAGAAATAAAGAAATGATTCCACTCATGTTGATTTTTGCCTTGGTAATATCTCTTATTTTTGGTTTCCTTGATATCTCCTTTAAAAGTGTTGGTGAAAGTAATATGGATCTCTATTCGGGGGTGTTTTGGATTTCGATTTTATTCGCATCAATTTTAGGATTTTCTCGTTCGGCTATGATAGAAAAAGAAGCAGGTGGTCTTAGTCAATATTTAACTATTCCCGTTGATTCTTCTGCAGTTTTTCTTGGGAAATTAATCCCTAACGTTTTATTCTTGTTTTTCATACAGGTTTCTGTATATTTTTTTCTGATAGTTTTTTTTCGTGCTCCATTTTCTGAAAGATATATTTTGTTAATATTGACTAGTTCACTCTCCTTATTAGGAATAGCTGCTATTGGGACATTCTTTTCTACTCTGAGTGCCAAGACCAATCTAAAGGAAATTTTCTTGCCGATCTTAATGTTCCCAATTCTTGTGCCTTTGATTATTGCATCAATTAAATCAACTTCTATTCTTTTGAATAACAAAGAATGGGAACAAATATTGGATTGGGTTAAATTGATTGTCGTATATGATTTAGTCTCTATTACACTTGCGTCTATATTATTTGAAAAATTGTTAGAGGAATAATTTCTGAAACAAATTTAAAATTAATGAGGTTTGTCTTGTATCTGTTATTTATATTGGTAGTTTTTTTCTCGTTATTAATTTTATTAATAAAATTAGAGAAGGGTTTAAATAGGTTGCTAGGTATTTTCTCTTTGACTTCCCTTGTTTGGGCATTTTATTCAATCTTTTATATAGCGAAATTAGATAGATTCCAGTCTGTTCCACAAAAGATCTTTTATATACATGTTCCATCTGCCTGGATTTCTTTTCTAGCTTTTTTTCTAGTTTTTATCTTTTCTATAAAGTATTTATATACAAGTAAAAACACAGATGACCTTCTTGCAAATTCATTCGCAGAGGTAGGGGTATTTTTTAATACTTTGGTACTTATTACAGGACCTATTTGGGCAAAGCCAATATGGGGAGTGTGGTGGACTTGGGATGCAAGACTTACTACTTCTTTAATACTATGGTTGTTGTATGTTGCTTACTTAATGTTGCGTTCCTATATAGATGAATTTGAACGAAGAGCTAGATTGTCAGCAGTTCTAGGTATATTTAGTTTTTTGAATGTTCCAATAGTTCATTATTCTGTTGTTTGGTGGAGAACACTCCATCCGGCACCAGTAGTGATTCGAAGTGGAGGGATGGCAGATTTGCCCACGAGCATGCACATAGCTTTGTGGAGTTCTTGCTTCTCTGTTTTGATGCTTTTCATATATCTATCCAGAAAAAGATATAAAATTGGAAAATTAATCAATATGAAAGAGTTTTAATTTAAAGGGAAATACATGTCTTACGTAATTTCTGCGTATCTAGTTTTTTATTTATCTATCTTCATTTATGCAACTCGCTTGATAGTCAGATGTGGTTTGTTAGAGGAGAAAAATGAAGAAAGTCAAATTGGACGAAATTAGCGATGAAACAATTTTGTAGATTTAGTTGTTTGAGTATTCTAATTCTTCTTATGTTTTTGGATATATCAGTTCATCTTTCAGAGGGTGCGAAAACCACGTATGAAGATGTCTCTAAGTCACTAATGAGTCCTGTTTGTCCAGGAAAGATGTTGTCAGATTGTCCTAGTTCAGAAGGCTCTCAGTTGAGAGAAGTTGTAAAAAAACAGATAAGAGAAGGGAAAACAAAAGAAGAGATTATTTCCTATTTTGTTGAAGTTTACGGAAAGACGGTGCTTTCAGTACCTCCATCAGAAGGGTTTCTGATTACTTCCTGGCTACTTCCTTTTATTGTTTTTTTGTCTGGGTTGTTAATTTTTTCGATTCTAATTTTTTCTTGGTTAAAGAGTGAAGAAGATATTCTTGAAGAAAAACACAATGAAAGAGCTGTTGAATTGGATTCGAGAGTGGAAAGAGAGTTGAATAATTTTGATGGCTAATAGAATACAATTTTCTTTCGATTTTTAAAGGAATAGTTTTGTTTAAGATCTCCTTTTTTTTGTCTGTTATTTTCGCTGTTTTTGTAATTCTCTTTGTGCTTCTTTTTGAAAATAGCTTTAAAATTTCCAAAGAACAATCTAAGAACAGTTTTGTCGGAGAAAGTGCTGCTTCGTTATTCTCTAAGATGGGTTTTGTGGTATTGCCACTCAAAAAGAAAGCTCCTGATTTGGCCTTGAGTTCCCTAGGTGGAGATTTATATGGACTAGATAGATTCTTGGGGAAAGTTGTTCTTGTAAATTTTTGGGCTATTTGGTGTCCCCCTTGTGTCAGAGAAATGCCTTCGATGGAGAAGGCCTATGTGAAATTTAAAGATATGGGGCTGGAAGTACTTGCGATTTCACTTGATAGTGAAGATTTTGTTAAAATCAAAAAGTTTGTTAAGGATCTTAAGCTAACTTTTCCAATTGCATACGATCCAAAAGATAATGCTAAGTATAATTATGAAGTTAGATCAATTCCTACAACATTTTTAATAGATAGAGAAGGATATCTTGTTGCATATTCAAAAGGTCCCCGAGAATGGGATTCTAATGATGCTTTCGGACTTATTAAATATATACTATCGAAATCAAAGGATTGATTTCAAAAGTTTTCTCTTTCTGTCTTTTTTCTCAAAGAGGTTTAAGTGAAAGAAAAATCAGGAAAAATAGCTTTTGCGATATTTCTTATCCCTTTTGTAATAACTATTTTATGGGGTGTGTTAAGTCATTTCAACAGAATAGATTATGATGAAAAAAACATGAAAGTTGTATTGGAAAGAGGTCTGGCAGTTCCTGATTTCTCTTTCCCGGATTTAGATGGAAATATAATTCAACTTTCTAATTTTAAAGGGAAAGTAATTTTATTAAATATTTGGGCTAGTTGGTGTATCCCATGTTTAGATGAAATGCCTTCTTTGGAGAATCTTTATCAAAGTCTAAAAAGTTTGAACAAGAAATTTGAAATTGTTGCTGTAAGTATAGATGCTTTGGGGGCAGATGTTGTCAGGAAATTTGTGAAGAAATATAAAATTTCATTTCCTGTAGCTTTAGATCCTCGTCATAAAATAAAAAAATTGTATTCTGTTAAAGGAGTACCAGAGACTTTTGTAATAGATGCAAAAGGAATGTTAATTCAAAAAATAGTTGGACCAAGAAAATGGGATGATAAAAAAACAATAGAATATTTCAATAAACTAACCCAATAAAATCCTTTTTTCTTTAATTACAATTCGTATCCAAGTCCCAGTTCCTTGTTTAATTCAATCATCTGTTCTCTTATAGGGGGAGTAATAGGGACTCCAAGTTTTAGGTTTTCTTCCTCCGAGAACTTTTCAGGTTCCCCGTGTATGTAGATTTTGTCCTCGCCTTCTACTTTTTTTGAGTTTCTGATAGTAGAAAACATTTCGGACATTTCATCATGAATTAAAGAAGGAGAACGAAATCCTTCCAGTTTTATTGCACCCATAAAGTGCCCTGTGCCCGCCTTGCTGTTTCCACCTGCACCTGCCATTCGTTCTTCTAAATTTGAACCTGCTAATACACCGCATAAAAGATCAACCATTAAGGACAATCCATATCCTTTATGCCCACCTGTAGAATCTCCTTCTCCTCCTAGAGGAAGTAGAGGAACGTCATAATTAAGAATACTTTTTTCGTTCAAGGATGGTTCTCCGTATGCTTCTGGCACCCATCCTTTTGGAATTTTTTTCCCTTCTCTCAGTGCGGTTTCAATTTTCCCAACTGCGACTGTTGAAGTTGCCATATCTAAATGGAAGTCAGTTTTCTCAGGTCCTCCAGGAATAGCGACACTCATTGGATTTGTTCCAAAAATTGCTTCAGCTCCAAAAGTCGCAGTAGACCTTCTTCCACCGTTAGACATACTGATTCCAATAAATCCTCTTTCCATTGCTTTCTTTGCCCAATAACCTGCGTAACCAAAGTGATTGCTGTTTCGTACTGCGACAAAACCACTTCCATGTTCTTCGGCCATACTAAGAGCTTCTTCCATCGCACGATTTGAAGAAATTATGCCAAGTGCATTGTCAGCATCTAGGGTGCCAGTAGTGTTGCTGCCACGATTGAAAATCATTTTTGGTTTATTATTTATTACTCCATTTCCAAGGCGAACCATAAAGAAAGTTAAACGTGCAGCTCCGTGACTTCTAATACCTCTAAGATCAGCACTAATTAAAACTTCGGAAATAAGTTTGCAGTCTTCATCAGGAACACCGACCGAAGCGAATACTTTATAAGCAAATTCTTTCACAAATTCGGCAGGATACCGAACCGTTCCTTTGGGTAATTCTCCAGACTCAACCATGTGAACGCCTTTCTATATCTGTATGAGTTATAATTTAAACTTATTAAAACATATTTATCGGTTGTGACGAACATGGTTTACACGAAAATATTTGTTTGAGAAAATAAATTTGATTACATAATAAAACTTTGGAGAATTACAATGGTTCAAATTGCAGTTATTCAAGGAGATGGAATTGGGAAAGAAGTAATGCCTGAAGCAGAAGCTACTTTGTTGCAGGCTGCAGAAACTGCAAATTTTAAAGTTGAATTTGAGCATTTTGATTGGGGAAGTGATCGTTATTTGGAAGAAGGTAGCGCTCTTCCAGAGGACGCTTGCGAAATTCTTGCTAAAAACTTTGATGGTATTTTCCATGGGGCAGTTGGAGATCCAAGGGTAGGAGGTTCTATTGTGCAAGAACAGATACTGCTTGGTCTTCGTTTCGGATTAGATCTGTATGCAAATATTCGTCCTTCCAGACTTTATCATGAAGATTTGACCCCTATCAAAAATAAGAAAGCAGGAGAAATAGATCATGTTGTTGTACGTGAAAATACCGAAGGTCTTTTTGTGAATATGGGTGGTTTTTTTAAGGAAGGTACAAAAGATGAGATTGCAGTGCAGGAAGAAATTCATACATATAAAGGGGTTGAACGAATTATCCGATCCGCTTTTTTGTATGCTGAAAGACATCACAGGAAAAAAGTGACAATGGCGGATAAAGCGAGTGGTTTGAAATATGCTGGAGGAATATGGAGAAGAATTTTTGAGGAAGTTCGTATAGAATTTAGTCATATAGATTCAGAAGCTAAACATATTGATGCGGTTGCTATGGAATTAATCCAACACCCTTCAGATTTTGATGTTTTGGTCACTAATAATATGTATGGTGATATCCTAAGTGATGTAACCTCGGGCTTGGCAGGAGGTATTGGACTTGCACCCTCTGTAAATATGAATGTTGACGGCATATCTCTTTTTGAACCGGTGCACGGAACAGCTCCAGATATTGTTGGAAAGGGTATAGCTAATCCTGTTGCATCAATTCTTACTGGTGCTCTTATCCTAGATCATCTAGGATGTGAGGAAGGAGCATCTTTGATTCGGCAAGCAGTTGAAAGTTCTATAGCAGATGGATGTAGAACTCCTGATTTAGGTGGGAGCCTTTCTACTGAGGAATGTGGTAAGGAAATCAGAGTTCGTTTGTAGTAGTAAAACTATTTTTTAAAATTTATTCATTGTTTTGAGGAGAAAAATGCCAGAAAAAAATGTGTTTAAAATTGACGAAATTCCGTTTCAGGAAGTGGAGTGGGGAACTTCCAAAGTAATTGTTGGACCAGATGCAAATGGGTCAGAGCATTTGCGGGCAGGTATTACGGAATATGATCCAGAAACACCTCATGAGCCTCATAGCCATCCGGGACAAGAAGAAATCATATGGGTTTTGTCTGGGGAAGGTTATACCGAAACTCACGGGGTAAAAATGGAACTTAGGCCTGGATTAGTAGCATACATTCCATCTGGAATGGAACATAAAACGGCGGCTGTAGGTGGAAAAATGACAGCTATTATTATGAAGAGTCCTGTGAAAGATTCTTCAGGTGTAGCGAGTTAATTTCCTGGGTAAAGTTTTATTATAGAATTTTTGATTTTTGTTTTAGTTGAAAATGGAAGATTGAGTTCATTGATAGATTGTAAAATAGTTCGGCCGTTTCCTTTTCTTGGGTTTAATATTTTCGGTTTTTCCCATGCGTTATTTTTGCATGGGATCAAGTAGGGATCCTTGACTCCGTTTTTATTTAATTTGCAACCGAAAATGAAAGTTTGTTTAGTTGCTTCGGTAAAGAAAGGTATGTCAAAGTCGAAGATTAAATTTCCCATACTGTATACAATAGGTCTCTTTTTGTAGAATTCGATCCCTTGGAGTACATGTGGATGACCTCCTAAGACGATGTCAGCTCCAGAATCTATAGAGGCATAAGCAATTTCTCTTTCGAAATCTTTTACTTTGTGAGTCATAGATGTTCCCCAGTGATGATTAACTAAAACAACGTCAACCTTCTTTTTTAAAGCTTGAATATCTTTTTTCATTCTTTCTAAATCTTTTTGTAAAGTGTAGGTTTTATCTTCAGGAAGTGTGCCAGGATATTCGTGTTTGCCTCCCTTGAAAATATATTTTGTATTTATGCGAATGGGATTAATTCCAGGCCTGTTAGATTGTGCGTCAAATCCATTTGGAATTATAGAACTGAAACACAACATGCCTAGTTTTAATTCTTCTTTTTCAATAATAGCGGGTTCTCTCGATTGTTTTAGGTTTTTCCCTGCGCCTGCGATTAGTATTTGTTTAGAACGCATTAAATCTATAGTTTCCAGAAATGCTTTCTCCCCATAATCGAGAGCGTGGTTATTAGCGAAAGCCATAAGATTAAAGCCAGCATTTTTTAAGATATTTGCCATCGCAGGATCTCCGCGAAGACATATTTTCTCTGGTTGCTTTTTCCCGATCTTGCTTAAGGGTAGTTCAAGATTCCCAAAAGTAAAGTCGGAGTTTTGAAAAATATTTGTTAGCTTTCCAAAAGTATTTTCTCCAGACTTTCTATTGATTGCTATATCCCCGCAAGCAATAAAGGAATAGAAGGTTTTATTTTTTAGTTTTTGTGACATTTTTTTCTTCTTTTAGTGTGTGTCTTCTACTAATTCCCATAGAGTTCCCATTGTGCTTTCCGGTTTAATGAAAGCTATCGTATGTCCCATGAATCCAGGTTTAGGAACTTCATCTATGAGTTCAATTTTTTGTTCTTTTAGTTTAGCCATCACATCTTCTATTCCTGTTACATCATACGCGACGTGATGAAGGCCCTCGCCATTTTGTTCTATGAATTTGTGTACCCCTGAATCTTCGTTTAGAGGTGAAATCGGTTCAATTAAATCACCTCCAAGATCGAGCATTGCTAGTTCTGTGTTCCCATCTTTAGATGGTTCCCTTCCAAGTAATTTTGCGCCCGCAGATTCGTATAACTTTATGGCAGCATCCATATCTTTAACAGCTATTCCGAGATGGTGTATTTTGTTAAACATATTTTCTCCTTAATTTTTAGATTAAGTATATTAGTCTCAACTGAAAGAGAAGATCAATTTATAAAAAGTTTTATTCATTTTTTCTGTTCTGTGGCTCCATTTATTTTGTAAGTTATGTATATTGTATTAACCACTCTACGATGGATTTTTCATTTCAAAGGAACCTATGTCGGATAACTTTATTGGAATTTTTTGGGCTTTTGGAACTTCGATACTCGCAGCTATACAAGTAGTTATTTTATCCAGACCTTTAAAGGTCTTAGGGCACCTTGCAGCAACAATTTTAACTAATGTAGTGAATTTTGTAATACTCTTTACTCTTGGGATAATAACATATGAATCAGGACAGATTTCGTTCAGAGGTTTATTCTGGTTCGGTTTGCTGGGTGTCTTGGCGTATAGTTTTGGAAGATATGTTTTTTACAGAGCTTTATGGGAATTAGGTCCCCCAAGGTTGACCACGATAGTTAGTACAGCCCCATTTTATGGAATTATTCTTGCGATTTTATTTTTAGGTGAAAATCCGAACTATATTCTTGTTGTAGGAACTGTTCTTGTAGTATCTGGAGTAGTTTTAGTAAGTTATGAGCGTACAGATAAAAGTTTTTTTCAGAAAGGAATTGCCTGGGCATTTTTAAGTGCTTTTCTAATTAGCTTGAGTATTTTTATAAGAAAAATCGGATTGGAGAGTATGCCGAATCCATTTTTAACTGTTGCTTGGTCAAATTTTATAGGTTTATTAACACTTTTTGGAATGAAGAAATTTATTGATCCTGACTTGTATCGTTGGGCAGGATCGAAAGTGATTTTTCTTGTGTTAATTGCTGCAATTTTAAATAGCATTTCACAATTCTGCATGAATTATTCAGTTATGTACGGAGACGTCAGTGTTGTAACTCCGATAATCACCTCCTCTCCTATATTTTCATTACTTTTAACAGCAATCTTTTTGAGAAGGTCTGAACGTATTCGAGGCACTATGGTTTTTGGGGTATTTGTGACTGTTTTTGGAATGATTTTAATTGGTTTTTCTCAAACATAAATTGTAGTTTTTTCATTATTCTTTGTTTTTAATTTAATTTTTTCGTAAGATAGTATTTAAATTATATTTTAAGCCAAAATATGGAGATAGTTATGAAGAGATCTCAATTTTTTCTTTCTGTGTTGTTTGTTTTTGTTAGTTTTGTTTTTTTTACTTTCTCGTTTTCCAAATTAAACGCTTATGAAAAAGTCGTCAAAATAGGATTTATGGCTCCTCTGACTGGCGGTGCCGCAAGTTATGGATTGAGTATAAAAAATGGAGTTGATTTAGCAAATAAAGAAACTGGGAAAAAATTGCAGATAGTCTATGAAGATTCTAAGTGTAGTGGAAAGGATGCTGTGAATGCTATTAATAAATTAGTTTCAATAGATAAAGTCTCTGCAATTGTTGGTGAAGTTTGTTCTGGTGCAACTTTAGCAGCTGCTCCGATAGCCGAGCGTAATAAAGTTGTAATGATCAGTTCGTCTTCAACAAGTCCTAAGATTACAAATGCAGGTGTTTATATTTTTCGAACCGTTCCAAGTGATGCATTGCAGGGAGATTTTGGTGCGAAATATGTTTTTTCTAAAGGACATAGAAAGCTAGCTATTTTATTTAGTAACGAAGAGTATGGGATGGGATTTGCGAAGGTTCTTACAAAGAGTTTTGCTAATGCTGGAGGTAAAATTGTTGCAAAAGAGAAATTTAAAAGAGACTCGACAGATTTGAGGACACAATTAACAAAAATCAAATCTTCCAGCCCAGACTCGATTTATATTATCAGTAATTCTCCTCCATCTGCTGTTGCTGCTTTAAAACAAATAAAAGAACTTGGAATAAAATCTGCGTTATTTGGTTCTGAAGGTCTTAAGAGTGATGCAGTATCTAAGGGCTCAGCTGGTTCAGGTGAGGGACTTGTTGTTACTTCTGTGAGTTCTGGTACAACTCTTTTTGCTGAAAGGCATAAAAAAGCCTATGGGAAATCTCCTGGTCCATTTGCTGCACAGGCATATGATGCATTGAAAGCTATTTCTATTGCAGTTAGTAAAGGTGCCCGTAGCGGTAGTGAAATACAAGCTAAGCTTTCAGGTATTTCTTTTGATGGTGCTTCTGGTAGAATTAAATTTGATTCTAATGGTGATGTTTCGGGAAACTACGATATTTTTGTTTTGAAGGGCGGTGTCTTTCTTCCTTCAAATTAGTTCCTCTTGAAGTTCGGATTGAAAAATATGGACAAGCAATTTCTGCTTCATCGTTGTCGGCTTTTTAATTTTATATAGGGTCTGATAAGACGGCTTCTCAACTATTTGTAAACGCACTTATCGCAGGTTCAATATACGCCTTGGTTGCGTCAGGATTTTCCCTTATATACTCAACTTCTCGATTTGTTCATTTCGCGCATGGTTCTACTTTGCTCTTGTCGATGTATTTTCTTTTTTTCTTGTTTGAAGTGGTTGGGCTATCTTTTTGGATTTCCTCGTTTTTTACGTTAGTGTTTTCTGTATTTGTTGGCATATCCATGAACAATTTAATATATAAACAACTTCGAATTCGAGGTGCCAATAATGTCATATTGTTAATTGCTAGTTTTGCTCTTCTTATAATGTTTGAATCAGTTATTTTAATTCTGTTTGGAGCAGACGTTAAAGTTATAGAGTTTTTGAAAATTGAAAAAGGATTTCAGTTCTTAGGCGCTGTTATCACTCCCTTGCAAATATTTATTGTGTTGTCATCAATAGTTCTGTTTTTTTTGTTCTTTATTTTTATGAAAAAAACAAAATTAGGGAAAGCAATGAGGGCAGTTTCCGATAACCCAGAAGTTGCGCAAATTGTAGGTATTTCACCAGAAAAAATTTATTTATGGAGTTTTGTTGTAGGTTCGTTAATCGCTGGTTTTGCGGCTGTATTTATATCTCTAGAGCAAAACTTAAGGCCAATGATTGGAGCAGAAATTATGGTGAAAAGTTTTGCTGCTGCAATTATTGGAGGAATAGGTTCCGTTCCAGGTGCAATACTGGGCTCATTGGTGTTAGGTTTTTCTGAGAATTATGGAATCTGGTTCATTGATTCAGGTTATAAGGACGCGATAGGTTTTGGCATTTTGCTTGTTTTTCTTATTTTTAGGCCACGAGGAATTCTTGGTCTCAAGAAAGGATTAGACGAGTAAATGGAAGGATATCTTATTCATTTTGCTGTTTTAATCGCAATCTATTCTATATTAACCTTGTCTCTTCAATTGTCGATAGGTTTTGCTGGTTTGCTAAATTTAGGGCACATTGCATTCTATGCCATAGGTGGATATTCATCATCTTTGTTGTCGTTGCAAGGAATCGATTTTCTGAGTTCTATTTTAGTCGCAGGTTTTGTGTCTTCATTTTTTGCTTGTTGTCTTTCTTTCCCGACTAGTAAACTCAAAGGCGATTATTTTGCTGTTGCTACAATGGGTTTTTCGTTCGTTGTTTATGAAATTTCTTTAAATTGGATATCTTTAACAAAGGGTCCAATGGGGCTAACCGGAATCCCGAGGCCGGTTATTTTGGGATTTGTTTTTAATCAAAATGTCCATTTTCTGTTTCTCAGTATGATTTTCTTAATTTTCTGTTATATGTCTCTCTCTTTGATTGTTCGTTCTTCTTTTGGAAGGGTTGTGCAATCTGTTAGAGATGATGAACTAGCTGCAAAAGTTTTGGGGAAAAACACCAACAAGGTAAAAAGGATTGTTTTGAGTGTTTCTGCTTTTTTTGCAGGTCTTGCAGGTGGTCTTTACTCCCATTATATTAATTACATAGACCCTGATTCTTTTACTGTAATGGAATTGATTCCTGTCCTTTGTATAGTGATCATTGGTGGTCTTGGTTCATTAAAAGGAACTCTAATTTCAACCGTTATTTTAGTGTTGCTTCCGGAGCCACTCAGATTTATCGGTTTTTCGTCTGATGTTATAGGTCCTGCAAGACAGATACTTTATGCAGTTCTTCTAATACTTATTTTGATTTATCGTCCTAAAGGTTTCTATGGAAGGTTTGGTCTGAAATGATTTTAGAAATAAAAGGTTTAATGAAAAAATTTGGTGGAGTTAATGCAGTAAATAATTGTTCATTCGATATTGAAGAGGGTCAAATCAC
>DFQF01000053.1 GCA_002377645.1 Nitrospinaceae bacterium UBA3496
CTTTCCCCAGGACTTTCTTCAACACCTGCGAGAAGACTCCCTATCATGACTGCATTCGCGCCAGCAGCAATTGCTTTTACCACATCACCAGAAAATTTGATTCCGCCATCAGATATAATCGGCACATTATGTTCTTCTGCAACTTCTGCACAATCAGCAATCGCAGTAAGTTGAGGTACTCCTACTCCAGCAATAACTCTTGTTGTGCAAATTGAACCTGGGCCTATTCCAACCTTAATAATATCAGCCCCAGCAGAGATAAGATCTTTCGTTGCATCTGCTGTTGCTACATTCCCTGCCATAAATTTCATATTCGGCCACTTATTTTTTAAGTCTTCTACTGCTTTCAAAACTCGAAAAGAATGCCCGTGGGCACTATCTATCACTAATACATCTACTTCTGCCTCTATGAGAGAGGACGCTCTTTCCATCATATCTGAAGATACCCCTATAGCCGCACCGACACGTAGTCGTCCCAAAGAATCCTTTGCAGAATCAGGATATTGCCTAACTTTCTCTATATCTTTTAAGGTTATTAAGCCTTTCAATTTAAAATCATTATCAACTACCAACAGTTTTTCAATTCGATGCTGATGAAGAATGCTTTTACTTTCTTCTAAAGTTGTTCCTTCAGATACAGTCACTAATTTTTCACTCGTCATCAACTCGGAAACTAGTCTATTTAAATCTGTTTCAAATCGCACATCTCTATTTGTTAAAATCCCAACCAATTTTTCTTTTTCTGTTACGGGCACTCCAGAAATATGATAGGTCGACATAATTTGAAGTGCATCTCGAATTTTTTGATCTGGAGACATAGTTATCGGTTCTGTTACCATTCCACTTTCTGATCTTTTCACTTTTTCAATTTCTGCAGTTTGATTTTCAACTGACATATTTCTATGCACAATTCCTAATCCGCCTTGCTGCGCTAAAGCGATTGCCATTTTAGATTCAGTAACTGTATCCATAGCCGCACTGATTATAGGAAGATTTAATTTCAATCCGTCACTAATTGAAGTCGAAACATCTACTTCTTTGGGCAAAATTTCAGAATGGGCAGGAAGGAGCATTACATCATCAAAAGTCAGTGCTTCTTTTAATGGACCATTTAACATCTAGAAGAAAACTCCAAGAAATAGAATTTCAATGAAAATAAAATTAAAAGTTGGTGCATTTTATGCAGTAAAACGAAAGTGTCAAGAAACTATGTACGCAAAAAGTTTTTTCTCACTATTGATTCACTCAGCAACAACATCAAAGGTCTTCCATGTGGACATGTCCATTGTGCGGGAGTTTTTTCCAAAGACTCCACTAAGGATGAAACTTCTTCAGCGTGCATAATTTTTTGGGCTTTGACAGACCTTCGACAACTCATACGCGCTATAATGCCATCAATGATATCGGGAAAACTAATGGGTCCCTCCGATCGACTCAGATCTTCTACAACTGCGCGTATCACCTCAGAAGGCTCTTGATTTTTCAGTAATGCAGGCATCGAATGAATAAAATATTCACCCGGGCCAACCATTTCGATTGAAAAACCGGAACGTAATAAAGTTTCTTTATGTACTTCGAGAGTAGCTGATTCCTCTGGGCCAAAGGACATCTGGTGCGGAACCAGTAAACCTTGACTCTCCACATTACTGTCACGGAATTGATTTCTAAATTTATTATATAAAATTCGTTCATGTGCTGCGTGCTGATCCACAAAAACAAGTCCTTGTTTTGCAGCAAACATTAAGAAACAGCCTCTCCATTGTCCAAGATACCTTGACTGACTAAGAATCACAGGATCTTTTGGATGTGGCGGCTCAAGAAAAGAATCATACAATGACCTATTACATTCTTCTGATGTATCTTCAGGAAAAACATCTTTAAGAATATCAGAGGTATCCCCATACTTTTCTGAAGAAGATAAATCAGGAATAGCAGATGAACTTTCTATATTAAAATATCCTCCCCCACCAAGTAAGGTTTGATCTTTAGGTTCAATAACTGCTGTATTCGTTTCATAATTATCCTCTTCTCGCAAACCAACGGACACAAATTGTTGGAATTGTTTTCTTGCTGATGTTTTAGTTTCCAAGGAAGCAATAATCAAATCTCGTAATGTTTCATATATGATTGATGGATTCCTAAAACGAACTTCTTCTTTTGCAGGATGTACATTTACGTCTACTTCTTCACAAGGGAGTTCTATAAAAAAACAATATAAGGGGAAGCGTTTTGATGGAAGAAAACTTCGATAAGCCTCAAATACAGCGTGTGACAAAAGTCGATCACGAACAGCCCTTCCATTTACAAATAGATATTGTGAATTTCTGTTAGAACGATTTATAACCGGCGCACTTGTCCAACCTGAAAAAGAGATCCCTTCTAGATTTCCAGAATCTGGCAATTCTATTAAAAATGGAAGTGTTTCTTTTCCCAATAGAGAAGAAATTCGCTCAAAGCGATTCATACCCTTTTCTAAATCTAAAACTTTTTTTTCGTCATGAAATAATCGAAACCCTACATCAGGTCTGGAAATAGATAATCTATTTACAATTTCCGAACAACGAGCAAATTCAGTTTCCCTTCTTTTCAAAAACTTTCTGCGAGCAGGTAAGTTGTAAAACAAAGAAGACACTTGAATTTCAGTTCCTAAAGGAATACCAACCTCAGAAACTTTAATAATTCTTCCTCCCTCTATCCGAATTTCTGTGCCTTCTCCTTGAACAGATGTTCTTGTTTTTAAGGTTAATTTCGCAACAGAGGAAATGCTCGGGAGAGCTTCTCCACGGAAACCCATTGTGTCGATTTTATGCAAATCCATTTCAGAACTGATTTTACTTGTAGCATGACGTTCCAAAGAAAGAAGTGCATCATCTGGCGACATTCCATTACCATCATCAATTACGGAAATACCACTCCTTCCACCGGACTTCAAAAAAACAGAAATTCTTTTTGCCCCTGCGTCCAAACTATTTTCTACTAGTTCTTTCACAATCGAAGAAGGTCTTTGCACAACTTCGCCAGCTGCAATTTGATTAGATACATTTTCAGGTAAAATGCGAATTATACTGCTAGAAGGCATATATTTTCCTTTCATTAACTAAATTCTATAATTACTGAATATTGTGTTGTTGTCAATAATATACCACTACATTTTGTGTTTATGGACAAATTATTCGTTAGAAATGATTTCAAAATGGCAAAGAAATCCAATATTATGTTATAAGTGCATAAACGAGACATTAAAAGGGAGTAGAATTGAAAAAAGAAACAGACGCAATCAGAAAAGTAATCCAAGTAATGGAAAAACTTCGTTCTAATGAAGGTTGCCCTTGGGATATGAAACAAGATCATAAAAGTCTAAAACCTTATCTAATTGAAGAAGTATATGAGGTCATTGAAGCCATAGATCTTTCAGACTCCGAACTTTTAAAAGAAGAATTAGGAGATCTTTTATTACAAGTGATTTTCCATTCTCAGATCGCTTCTGAAGAGGGAAAATTTGATTTTATAGATGTCGCCGATTTTCTCTCAAAGAAGTTAATAGAAAGACACCCGCACGTTTTCAAAAATTCTAAAGAAAACTCTTCGGAAATTGTTCTACAAAACTGGGAAATAAATAAACGAAATGAAAGAAATTCAAAACAAGAAAAAAGTTCTATTCTTGACGGTGTCCCAAAATCAATGCCTGGACTCCAACAAGCAGCCAGACTTCAGGACAAAGCATCTCGCGTAGGTTTCGATTGGAAAAACTTGAAAGGACCCAAAGAAAAAATCAACGAAGAACTCAGAGAACTTGAACAGGCTATTAAATCCAACGACAAAATAGCTATGGAAAACGAGTTAGGAGATCTTCTTTTCTCTGTAGTTAATCTATCAAGAAAATTAGGCATAAACCCTGAAGAAACCATAAAAAGAAGTTCCGCTAAATTCGCTGAACGATTCTACTATATTGAAACAAAACTTAATTCTGAGGGACTTTCTCCAGAAAAAGTTGCTATTGAAAAACTTGAGTCGCTTTGGATAGAGTCAAAAAATAAAATCTAAAGTCCAAAACAAAAAATTTTTTTTACTTTCTTAAAGGACTATAATTGAGAAAATCCTACTCAAATCAAGTATCCGACAAAAGTAAAAATACACAAGACAAACTCTTCGAAAATGAAAAAAGTTTTCTCACCGGAATAGTTCAAAGAATTCGTTTTCAATCTAATGAATCTGGTTTTGCCGTTTTACTCGTCGAACTTGAGAATGAAACAGGTGAGGCAATTACTGTCGTTGGAAGTTTAAATGCATTGAAAGTTGGAGAAAGAGTAAAATTTGAGGGATTCTGGAAAGACCATCCACGCTTTGGAAGACAATTACAGGTAAAAACCTACACAGAAATTAAACCGACTTCATCCGAAGAAATAGAAAAATATCTTTCATCCGGTATCATAAAAAATATAGGTCCTGCTTTAGCCAAAAGAATTGTAAAGCTATTTGGAGAGAAAACATTAGATGTAATGGAAAAAACTCCTAAACAATTATTAAAAATTCCTGGAATAGGGGAAAAAAAACTCGAAGAAATTGAAGAATCATGGGAAACACAAAGTGAAATGAAGGAAGTCATGATTTTCCTAAGAAAATATGACATTCCCATTAATCTTTCAGGAAGAATTTTTCAGACATATGGTCCAGATACTATTCGAATCCTAAAAGAAAATCCGTATCGTCTTGTAACTGATATTTTTGGGGTTGGATTTCAAACAGCTGACAAAATAGCACTAAGTATGGGCACAAAATTTGATGACCCATCACGTTGTGCTGCAGGAGCAATGTATGTCTTGAAAGAAACTTCCGAAAGAGAAGGACATGTTCTCCTTCCTCAGACCGAATTAGAGTCAAAAGCTTCCAATTTACTTGGAGTAGAGTCTTTTCAAATAACCAGTGTCATTGGAGAACTGATAAAAAGAGAACTTATTTTCTCAGAAACATTCCTTCCACAAAACCAAAAAAAGTGTGTTCCTTCTATCTACTTACAACCCCTTTATAGTGCTGAGGAAGAAGTCGCTAATAGAGTCAGAATACTTTCTGAACAAGAAAAAGACATCGCAAGAATCAATTTAGCAATTCAAAAAAGAGGTCTAATTGGAGAATCAACTGAAAAAAAATTATCAAATTATGCAAAACAAGCACTAGAAGGAGGACAAGCAAACAAGGAACAGAGTTTAGCAATAGAGAAATCTTTACTTGATAAAGTTCTGGTGATAACAGGAGGTCCTGGCACTGGGAAAACAACGGTTATAAAAGCGATAACAAATCTATACAACAACTTAGGTTTACAAATTCTTTTAGGAGCCCCTACAGGAAGAGCTTCAAAAAGACTTTCTGAAGTAACAAATCATAAAGCAACAACTATACACAGGATGCTTGAATATGATTGGGGTTCTGGAGGTTTCCTCAGAGATTCATCTAATCCACTTGCTTCTGATTGCATAATAATTGACGAATCATCAATGTTGGACATATACCTTACTTCAAGTTTACTTAGAGCAATCCCCGACAACTGCACTGTAATTATGGTGGGAGATGTGGATCAATTACCTTCTGTTGGTCCAGGAAATGTATTAAGAGATATAATTGAATCTAAAAGTGTAACTGTCGTTAGACTCACACAAATTTATCGACAAAATGAAAAAAGTCTAATTGTCCAAAATGCACATCGAATCAATCAGGGTAATCCACCTGTCGAAGGTATTATGGATATAAAAAATAAAATAATTCCTGACTATATTTTTCTGGAAGAATCAGACCCAGAAAATTGTGTGAACAAGATTTTAGAGCTATGTAAAAACCGTATTCCTAATCAATACGGACTTGATCCTATTAATGAAATTCAAGTCATCTCACCAATGCAACGTGGAACACTTGGAGTCAAAAATTTAAATATATCTCTTCAAGAAATATTGAATCCAAAAACAGGAAACGAGAATTTCAACATTGGAGAACGTTCTTTCCAAGTTGGAGACAAATTGATACAAATAAGAAATAATTATGAAAAAAATGTTTTTAATGGCGACATAGGAATTATTCAGAATTGTGATTTATCTAACTCAACTATCAAAGTTGCATACGATTACAATTTAATTGAATACTCGTTCAATGAACTTGACGAATTAACGCATGCATTTGCTATTACAGTTCACAAAAGCCAAGGCAGCGAATATCCTGCTGTAATAATTCCTTTACACACCCAGCATTATCCAATGCTACAAAGAAATCTAGTATACACTGCATTGACTAGAGCAAAGAAACTTGTTGTTTTTGTAGGAACAAAAAAAGCAATGACTATTGCAGTTCGAAATGGGGATGTTAAACAAAGATATAGTCTCTTGTCGGATAGATTGATGGACTCATCACAAAAAAATCTTAAAAATACAAACAACTCTGACAACAATGAATTAACATACCACCCACTAGAAAACTAAATCACGGACGAATAACAACTTTCAGAGAATCTTGGGCGTCAGAAACAAGCTGAAACCCTTTTTTTATTTCTTCAAGGGGTAGTTTATGTGTGATCATATCTTCTACGACTAAATTCTTTCTCTCTATAATTTCAATAGCCTCCTGTAAATCAGAAGGCGCAGCGCCATATGATGTTGATATGGAAATCTGATCTTTCCAAACAAGATTCAAATCAATTACAGGAGAATCCCCAGGCGAGGGAGGAGCAAACAACTGCAAAACTCCACCTCGATCTAAACAATGAAAAGATAATTTTAAAGCACTAGGGGAGCCTGTACATAAAATAACTTGACTTGCTAATTTCCCGTCTAGATTTTCTTTTAAAAAATTTACGACATCCTTCCCTGGCATGATTATTTCTGCACCAAATTCTTTTGCTTTTTGAAGACGATATTCGTTAATGTCTGTAGCATAAACTCTTTTACAACCTTTAGAAACAGCAAGTTTTATATGCAACAAACCACTGATTCCTGCCCCTATAACTAAAACATTATCTGTTTTCTTTAACTCTGCAACTCTTTGAGATCTTAATACACAACCTAGAGGCTCAACAAAAACTCCTTCGTCGAAAGACACTTCTTCAGAAAGATGAAATGTTCCGGTGAGAACATTAATGGAAGGGATTCTAATAAATTCACAAAAACCTCCTGGATCAAAATTCGTGCTTCTCAGAGTATCACACGCTGTATGCAGATTCTTTTTACAATATTCACATTTATTGCAGGGGACATGATGAGAAACAACTATTCGATCTCCTTCCTTGAAATTTTTTACACTTTTTCCAACCTGTACAATTTCTCCAGCAACTTCGTGACCCAAAACAATAGGAGCTTTAGGTACTCTATACCATTCCATTACGTCACTACCACAAATACCACTAGAAACCGTTTTGATTAAAAGATCTCCCTCTTCCAAAAGAGGTGCGGGAATATCTTTTAATCGGATATCTTTGTTATTATAATAGAATGCAGCTTTCATTTGTAAATTCTCGAAAACAAACGTTAGATTTCAATCTAATTAGAACTCTCATCATTAAAAAGTTCGAAAGCAGTCTCAGGGTTAAGACCTTCATGCACTACAGCACCCACCGCCTTCATCATTGCAACTGGATAACGACTTTGAAATATATTTCTACCCATATCAACACCAACTGCTCCATCACTAATAGCTCTATAGCATATTTCTAAAGCATCTTTCTCAGGTATCTTTTTTCCACCAGCAATAACAATTGGAACGAAACATCCGTTCACGACTTTTTCGAAATCATCGCAATAATAAGTCTTAACAATATCTGCACCATGTTCTGCCGCAATACGTGAAGCAAGACCTAAATAACGTGAATCTCTTTTCATCTCTTTTCCTACTGCAGTTATTCCTAACAACTCAAGACCATTTTTTCTGGCTCCTTCAGACATTTTTGATAAATTCAAAATGCTGTCCTTTTGATATCTAGAACCAACATAAATTGAAATTGAAACACCCTCTACAAGTAAACTCTTCGCTTCCTCAGCAGAAACTGTTATTCCTTCATTTGACAATTCTCTGTCAGTCATTTGAGCTTGTATCTGCTCTCTAATAGCATTCGATTCTTCTATTTTATTAGCACTTTGCAAAATTACTTCTTTTTCTAGTTCGATAGGATCACTATATAAAATACTATTTCCTCCTGATGCACGTAAAATAACAGGTACTTTCACTTCTTTTGGCATACAATGCAGGAAAATCCCTTTTGTTGGACTTACTGCATCACAAAATGGGATCAACTGCTCTATTGTATCTTTAGGCTTTTCTAACCCAGTAGTTGGGCCTTGAAAATATCCGTGGTCTACGGCCAACATAACGATTTTACCAGTCCTATCGTTCAATAAATTAGTCATTCTTTTAAAAACTCCTACTATTTAGTTCATTTTAATTTTTTTCATCTATATTTTTTTGTTGCTTTAAAAAAGTCCTATTCATAATGGCACTACGTCGAGTAAAAAAACCTTCACTTTCATCATCAAGAATGAAATTAGAGACATGATTAAATTTCGCATCAATATCATCAGCATAATGAAGAAGAAGTGCTTCTAGAGTCATGGGAACCTTTACAGTGCCCCATTCTGTTTGACCTTGATGAGATAAAATTAGATGCTCCAATAGAATTAAGAAATCTTCTGGAAAATCGGGAATTTCAGATGCATGTTCCCTTACAATATCCCTTCCTAAAACAATGTGACCTATCAACTGACCTTTTTCAGTATATTCTGCCCCACTTTTCTTAGAAAGCTCTTCTAACTTTCCTATATCATGTAAAATTGCTGCACAAACTAGCAAATCTTTTGAAATCTCATATTTATCTACAAAATAAAGACAGGTCTTTGTCACCGAGAGTGTATGTTCTAACAATCCACCTACATAAGCGTGATGTATTTTAACTGCAGCAGGCCAAACACGAAAACGCTCGGAAAATTTATCGAGTATGCTAATCAAAAGTTCTGAAATTTTTGGAGAACACCCCGAAGAAATATCGCGAATTTCATCCCACATTTCATCTATATCAAAATTGGTTTTTTTAAAACAAGAAGTTTCATCAAATCCTTCATTATAGTCTTCTTCTTTTACTTTTCGAACTTTGAAAATCTTTAACTGTTTTTGGTCTCTATAAGTTTCTAGAGAAACTCTTGCTTTAACAAAGTCCCCAGAAGAAATTTCTCCAAAGACCTGAGAATCTATCTCCCAAATTTTTGCGGAAATCGTGGCAGTATCGTCTTCGAGAAGAATATCCATATATTCTTTTCCTGTACGTGTTTCTTTTATTAATTTTTCACGCAAAAAAAAGAAACTGTCATACTGCTCCCCTAACTCCATCTCCTTTATCTTAGTCATAGTTACTCCTGTCAGAGCAAAAATAGTTTAAAAAAACTAGAATGTCATTAAAACTTAAAATTGCTAAAATAATTACAAAGATATAACCTAACTTAGTCGTTCATGAAATTACAGAAGGATTAAATAAGCAAATGAGACATAAAAAACATTCTGTTCCTCTTCGCATATTTACCTTCTTTGTATTTAGTTCCATTTTATCATCATTCTTTCTTTTGGAAAAATCTCTTGCCAATCCAAGAGAAAAAGAATCTCCTCCTCCTAGATTAACAACAAAAGTAAAAAAAGTTATAGACTGTTCTACCTTCCTTATTGGAGGAGGACAGAGATCTACATTTATAGGAATTTCAAAAAATCAAAGAAAAAATATAGTCTCAAATTCATGCTTTAATTTTTTAAAAAAATTAATAGAAGGACAAACAGTAAAACTTGAAATTGACAAAACACTTATAGACCGCTACGGACAAGTTCAGTATTACGTATTCCTTGAAGATGGAACATTCGTGAACTTATTACTAATTATTAGAGGTTTCACCAGGGCAGTAATCAAATACCCAAATATTAGATATCAGAAAGAACTTCAAAACGCTGAAAAGCTAGCAAAAAAACACTCTAAAGGAATTTGGCAGAATTTCTAGAAAATATAGCTTTTATAAATTCTTAACTTTCATTTGAAATTTCGGTTAAAACTTCTTCTATGATTAAAACAGCGGTATCAATATCTTCTTTTTCGATAACTATCGGTGGCAAAAAAGCAAGAACATTCAAGTGATGGCCTCCAGGATATAAAAGCAAACCTTTTTCCAATGCCTTTTCACTACACTTTTTTGCTTTTGAAAGTGGAATCTTGCTTTTCCTGTCTTCTACCATCTCGATGCCTACCATCAAACCTCTTCCTCTAATGTCCCCTATAATATGAAATTTATCTTTAAGAGAAACTAATTTTTTTAAGAAATATTCCCCCAAAGATTTTGCACGATCAGCATAAGATTCATCTTCATAAACTTCCATTGCTGCAAGAGATGCCGCACAAGAAACTAGATTTCCTCCATAAGTACTTCCTTCAGTACCAGGGTTTGAAGATACAATATCACTGTTTACCACACATGCTGAAAGTGGAAATCCACCTGAAATTGATTTTCCTAAAACTATGATATCAGGTTCAGTTTCTACTTCATGTTGATAGGCAAAAGTTCTTCCCGTCCTACAAAAACCACTCATTACTTCATCAAAAATGAGAACTATGCTGTGTTTGTCACATAATTCTCTTAACCTTTTTAAAAAACCGATGGGTGTGGGAATCATCCCACCATTCCCCTGAACTGGTTCAATAATTATCGCAGCCACATTCCCCCATCCACTACTTGGATTTGATAGAAATTCTTCAATTAAGGAAATAGTACCTTCAATACATGAATTTTCATTTTGACCAAAGATACTTCTATACAAATAAGGATAAGGAATATGACGAGTACCAGGAATCAGTGATCCAATTCCGTCCCTTTGACTTTTTCTACCCATTAACGACAAGGAACCGAGGGTTCTACCATGAAATGCACCTGTAAAAGCAACAATTTCTGATTTCCCTGTTTCTCTTCTTGCAATCTTCAAGGCAATTTCTGCGGCTTCACTTCCTCCTGTTCCTAGAATTACACTTCTTTTTGGTCCATTAAAAAATGATAATAATTTCTCCTGCATCTTTATTCTAACTTCTGAACCCATTGACATTGCTTGATGCATTTGAGTCGCTTGTCCACAAACAGCATCTACAATTTTTGGATGACAATGTCCAGCATTTAGAGATCCGTAACCTGCAACAAAATCAAGGAAAAGATTTCCATCCACATCTTCAATTTTAGAACCAAAAGCGTTCTTAGCTATTAAAGCATTTTTACTCATTCCGAAACTAAGTGAAGCTTTCATTTCTGTATCTTTTAAACGAGATATTGCATCTAAGGTTTTTGGCCCAGGATGAGGATGTGAAATTTTTGGAACTAACATTTCGAGCACCTTTTAATTTACAAACCTTAAAGTAGTAAAATGACCAGAGTACGAAAAACAACTTCAAAAAATAGTTAGCTTGTCAATTGGAGATTAAATATATACCTTAGTCAATGCGCCTAAAAATATTATATCACAACAATTTCTCGTACTAGAGTAAAAAATGTTTAAGAAGATTTATTTTGGCTGGTTTGTTTTAGCTGGTGCATTTATTCTTATTTTTATGGGAATGAGTGCACGACAATCTTTCGGCATATTTTTCAAGCCCATGATGGAAGAATTTCAATTAAGCAGAGCCGCACTTTCCCTTCCCGCTTCATTAGCCTTAATTTTATACGGTATATCTCAACCAATAGGTGGGTTGATGATAAATCGCTATGGAGCAAAAAAAGTAGTAGCTTTTGGATCCTTAATAACAACTATAGGTGTATTGGGAATGAGCCAAATCAGTTCGATTTGGGGTATCTATTTTTTTTATGGCTTTCTATTAGGTGTAGGTGGAACAGGTAATAGTTTTGTAGCTTTAACACCTGTGCTATCTAACTGGTTTGAACATAGAAGGGGAATGGCTCTATCAATAATGAGTTCAGGAACAAGTTTGGGACAATTATGCTTAATACCTGTTTTCGCTTATTTAGTCGAAATGGTGACATGGAGAACTGCATTAATGTACATAGGAATACTTTTTGCATTTACTATTCTTCCAATTTCATTTTTTATAATCAAAGATGGTCCTTCTAAAGACTCTAAAAATTCAAAAAACAAAAAAGAGGTCAAAACGCAGAAAATTCCTTTTCCATACGACATCCCATGGGTTGAGTGTCTCCATAAAAAACCTTTTATACTTTTAACATCAAGTTTTTTCACTTGTGGTTTTACGGTTACTGTAATTACTGTTCATTGGATTCCTTTTGCGACTGATTTAAATTTTTCTGCTACCACAGCTGCATTAGCTTTTGCAGTGGGAGGTGGATTGAACACAATTGGAACATTAATTGTAGGACCACTCTCTGATAAATTAGGTCGAAAAATACCACTTAGTATGGTTTATGCAGTTAGAAGTTTAGGGTTCATTTTATTTATCCTATATAAAAATGATTTCACGCTATGGGCAACTCCATTATTAATCGGATTAACCTGGATTGCGACAGTACCACTAACCTCTGCTCTGACAGTTGATTTTTTTGGCAGTAAAAATGTAGCTATACTTTTTGGATTGATAACTCTTAGTCATCAATTAGGTGCAGGATTAAGTGCTTGGTTATGTGGTTATATTTTTGATATTACTGGAAGCTACGACCTTGCATTTACGTTGGCTGCTTACCTATGTATTCAAGCGGCGGTGATAGTTTATTTCATAAACGAAAAAGAAGTCTTGCGGATGAGACAAGAAGCAACGGCATAGAAAAAACAAATACTCCTTTCTTCACCCCCTTGTTTACAAATACGGTATATAACATTAAAGTTCGTAAATATTGTCTAAGAAATTATTTGAAACTTTAAAAACTCTTCAGACCTTAATACGGGTGTTAAATGAATTATAATTGCTGGTTAAGATGCACTAATGAAAATTGTGAAACCTCTTATTCCGTTTTCGAGACAATTTATAGATGTCGTAAATGTGGAGAGTTGCTTGAAGTAGAACATGATTTGAAACAACTTCAAACAAAGAGCGCATCCGAATGGAGACATTTATTCGATGATCGATACAAAAGGAATAGTTGGCCACACGGTAGCGGGGTCTGGGGAAAAAAAGAGTGGATTTTCCCAAATGTTGAAAATGAAAATATTATTTCTTTCTATGAAGGCGGAACCAATTTATTCTGGGCAGAACGTCTTGAAAAAGAACTTGGACTTTCAGAACTTTGGATAAAGCAATGTGGAAATAGTCATACAGGTTCATTTAAAGATCTAGGCATGACTGTTTTAGTATCTGCAACAAAACAAATGATTAGTGATGGCAAAGAGATAAAAGCGCTTGCATGTGCCTCAACAGGAGATACCTCTGCGGCACTAGCAGCCTATGCTGCTGCTGCAAATATCCCATCTTTAATTTTTCTTCCAAAAGACAAGGTCTCTGTTGCACAGTTAATTCAACCTATTACAAATGGGGCATTAGTTTTATCCATTGATACTGATTTTGACGGTTGTATGGAGATTGTTCAAAAAGTTTGCGAGAAACATCCTATTTATCTTGCTAACAGCATCAATTCAATTAGATTAGAAGGACAAAAAACTGTAAGTATAGAACTTACACAACAATTTAACTGGGAAGTCCCTGATGTAATAATCATTCCAGGAGGAAATCTAGGAAATATTAGCGCATTGGGAAAAGGATTCCTACAAATGCAACAATTAGGTCTCATAGATAAACTTCCTCGACTTGTTTGTGCACAGGCGAAAAATGCGAATCCTCTTTACCGCTCATATCTAAATAAGTTTAAAACCTTTGAATCTATCAAAGCAGAAACTACTCTAGCTACTGCGATCCAAATTGGAAATCCAGTGAGTTTCAAACGTGCAATTAAAACTCTTGAAAAGTTTAATGGAATTGTTGGAGAAGCAACTGAAGAAGAACTTGCAAACGCTATGGCTAGAGCAGATAAGACGGGTATGTATAATTGCCCTCAAACTGGAGTAGCTTTAGCAGTTTTAGAAAAATTAATCAAAAAAGGAGAAATTGATCCGAAGGAAAAGGTTGTGGTGATTTCTACCGCTCATGGTCTAAAGTTTACAGAAGTAAAAATCAAATATCATCAAGATCAGATTGAAGGTATTTCAAATATACATTCCAACGAACCTGTTGATTTGCCGAATGATTTAGATAAAGTTTTATCTACGTTAGATAAATATTTCAAAGAAAAAAAATAATTTATACCCAGAGAAAAACTATGAGTAAAAAAGAAACGAACGACTTGAAAAATGTCTCTGATAAGAACCCACTTATAGCACCACTGTACCAAACAGCATCTTTCTCATTTAAAGATACAGCAGAATTGGCAAGATTTCATAACGGGGAAGAAAAAAATAAATTTCTATATTCTCGCTTTGAGAATCCTACTACTGTTGCTGCAGAAACATACTTATCCAATATAGAGAAATCTGAATCTTCACTTTTGTTTTCAAGTGGAATGGCGGCAATAACTTGCTCTCTAATTTCTTTGCTCGGACCAAAGAAAAAATTGATTTTGCCTGAAACTACGTATCGTCATACAAGAGATTTCGCTGACAAAATTCTCTCCAAATACGGAGTTGAGATTTTAACTATTTCAAATTTCAATATAGAGACTCTTGAACAAATTCAAGAAAAGGAAATCAGAGTACTCTTCGCTGAAATCCCTTCAAATCCCCTTCTCTCCATCCCTGATATAGAAAAATTGTCAGAATGGTCTCATAACAACAAGGTTCACCTCATTGTTGACTCTACAATAGCTTCACCCGCGATATTAAATCCATTGGAGTATGGAGCAGATCTTGTCATTCATAGCGCAACTAAATACCTGTCTGGACACAACGATATAGTTGCAGGTTCAATTTCAGGATCTGAAAATTTAATAGATGCCTTAAAAGAACAAAGAATGCTATTAGGTTCTACTCTAGGGATAAACGAAGCATTCTTATTACATAGAGGCATGAAAACTCTAGGAATTCGAATGGCAAAGATTTCTGAAACAGCTTTAAAATTAGCAGAATTTTTAGAAGCCCACAAAAAAATTAAAAATGTTTTTTATCCAGGACTTCAGAGCCATCCTAATCACAAGAACGCTTTAAAATACTTAAAGAATACGTTTGGGGGACTTATAAGCTTTGAACTAAAAGACCATACAATTACTGACAGGTTTATCGACAACCTTAAAGTATCTTTTCTTGCTGCAGGTTTTGGAGGTATTGAGAGTCAAGCTGAGCATCACACGAGAATGGCATATCCTGATCTAGGAAAAGACAATCCACTTCTTACTTGTATTCCTGAAGGTCTAATACGATTTTCTGTTGGACTAGATGATTTCGAAATTCTAAGAGACGATATAAATCAAGCTCTAAGAAAATGCTAGAAAATAAAACCAAACTGTTATACAGGATACCATCCTTCTATAGGTGGTACGATTAGAATTTCATTCTCAAAGTCACTTCCAGAATGAAATTCTCTACACAATTCATTAACTACTTCTTTCTCTTCCTCACTATTAACTCTTCCCGAAATCAAAAGTTTATTATTTTCTCCTAAAGAAACATTAATGCCTGTAGCGTCTAATCTGTCATCTGCCATTAATCTAGCTTTGATTTTTTGAGAATAAGAAAGATCTTTAAGTTTATTTAAGGATGAAGAATCAATCTGAAATCCTTTATCTTCTTTCAGAAGTTCTAAAATAGATTCTTTTGCCTCTTCAAAAGTAATTTTTTGTGTATTAATCACAAGATCATAATTTACGGCTTCTCCCCATTCTGCATTGAAGAAATGTCTAGAATAAGAAATCCTCTCTTGATCATTGTGTTCTATAAATTTCTCCGCCATATTTTTAGTTATCTCTTCGTTTTCAACTAAACGACTGGCCCTCACATCAACCGGAGCTATTACTCGAACTTTTAAAACACCTGCGATATCTGACAAAATGATATTGCTTCCCCTTCCAAGCAAAACACAGTTCCCCTTAATAGCATATTCGAACATTATTGCTCGAACTACATCATGATAGACTAATTGACTGTCTCTGAAGAAACGTTCTACAAGACCTGGTTTTCGTTCATCAATATGCTCAAGTTCTTCACGAACATA
>DFQF01000004.1 GCA_002377645.1 Nitrospinaceae bacterium UBA3496
CAACTTGTTAAAGGTCACAAATACATTAGTTTCTTAGCAACCGCGCCGATTGGGATTCCTGGAATTGTACTTGCGATTGGGTTATTTTCTGCATATACAAAAGAACCTTTCTTATTATACGGGACGCTTTGGATTATGATGTTGGCCTATGTGACTAAATATATGCCTTTGGCTTTTCAAACTAGTAACGCTGGTCTCATGAACATTCACTTTGAATTAGAGGAAAGTTGCCGGATATTAGGGGCTAGTCGATTCCGAGTTTTTAAAGATATAACGATTCCGCTTTTTAAGGTTAGTTTAATAGCATCATGGATACTTGTTTTTATGCCTTGTCTAAGGGAGTTAAGTGCGTCCATAATGTTATGGACTACAGATACAAAAGTTATTTCGGTAGTTATAATGGACTTTTACGAAGAAGCACTTTTGGGTCAGATATCCGCAATAGCTGTTGTTTTGCTTTCACTTACCCTGATAGCTGTTTTTTCAGGATTTAGATTTGTGGGTCGAGACTTTATGCAGGCTCGCGAAAAAAATTAAAGGAGTTTCGTCTTGGCTACTTTAGATTTGAGCAAATTGTTAAAGGTTTTTGGAAGTGATGTGAGGGCTGTAGATGAAATTGATTTACATATTGAACATGGAGAATTAATTTCATTACTAGGACCATCTGGTTGCGGAAAGACGACGACTCTTCGTCTTATTGCAGGATTTTTGGAGCCAAATTCTGGAGAAGTTATTGTAGATAATAAAGTAGTTTCAGATGGAAATAAAATTTTACCTCCTGAAAAGAGAAATATGAGTATGATTTTTCAGAGTTATGCAATTTGGCCACACAAAACTGTTTTTCAAAATGTATCTTACGGTTTGAAATTTAGAAATCTTACAAATCATGAGTCTGAAAATAGAGCAAAAAAGATGTTGTCAGTCGTAAGAATGGAACATTTAGCAGATAGATATCCTGGAGAGTTATCCGGAGGTCAGCAACAAAGAGTGGCTCTCGCACGTGCAATTGTGGTTGAACCAGCAATTTTACTCTTAGATGAACCTTTGTCGAATCTTGATGCAAATTTACGTGAAGAAATGAGATTTGAGATACGAAGATTGCATGATGAGTTTCATATAACGAGTGTATATGTCACACATGATCAGTCCGAAGCCATGGTAACAAGTGATAGGATCTGTGTAATGAATGATGGAAAAATAGAACAGGTAGGAAAACCGCAAGAAATCTATGATGAACCAAAAACACGATTTGTGGCTGAATTTGTGGGTGTGACAAATAGTTTAGAAGGAAAAGTCATCTCAAGTTCAGTCTTTGATACTGGTTCGGTGAAATTGAAAATGAAAGAAAATCAGATCGCTGTTCCAGGAAATCAGGGATTTGTTTCGATTAGACCTCATAGAATTGGAATTTCATCAGTAAAGACAGATAAAAACTCAGAAAATATGCTTACTGGGCGTGTTAAAAGGAGCTTTTACTTTGGGAGTACAGTTGACTATCTTGTGGAAGTAGAAGGTATGGATGATCTCTTGAGAGTGATTGTTGACCCAGTAAATTCATTTCAACTAGATAGTGAAGTAACTTTGGAAATAGATGCTGAATCTGTTGTTTTTGTAGAGTGAAATAGTAATACTTCTAATAGGAAAGCTTTTTTTGATTGTTTTCTTTTTATAGTTTTTTTCCAAAAAAAACTGTTCGAGGTAATCTTGGTTTTAAATAAGGGCATTCCTTTTACTGAAATCATAAAAAGCTTACCTTCTACGGCACCTTTTGTTGGTCCTGAATCACTAGAGAGAAGACTGGGTAAGAACTTCAAACTTCGTTTGGGTGCCAATGAAAGTAATTTTGGGATGTCTTCAAAAGCATTTGAGGCTATTCAAAAGGGAATTCAAGAGGCTTCATGGTATGGAGATCCAGAAAATTATGAACTTCGATGTTGTCTTGCAGAAATCCACAATATAACTCCTGACGAAATTTGTGTCGCCGGTGGAATTGATGATTTGTTGGGACTAGTTGTACGAGTGATTGTTTCTAAAGGAACTTCTGTAGTTACTTCTTTAGGTGGGTATCCTACATTCAATTATCATGTCGTTGGATTTTCAGGGAGATTATCTTTTGTTCCTTATGTGGAAGACCGTGAAAATCTAGAAGGGCTTTTGGAAAGTGCTCTAGAAAATGATGCCTCACTCATTTTTTTCTCAAATCCAGATAATCCTATGGGCACCTGGCATAACTCAGTAGATGTGCAAGGTTTTATAGATTCAATTCCTTTGGGAAAATTATTGATTCTTGATGAAGCATATTATGAGTTCTCTCCTCAAGGTTCTGTTCCTCCAATCAATACAAAGAATGAAAGAGTTATTAGAATGCGTACTTTTTCAAAAGCGCATGGAATGGCAGGTTTGAGAATAGGATATGCAATTGCAAACAAGAAGATTATAAGTGCTTTAAACAAAATACGTTTACACTTTGCAGTAAGCCGAATTGCCCAAATTGGTGCTTTAGAATCCCTAAAGGATCCTAAACATGTTAAAAATGTTGTCCAAAAAGTAAATCAAGGGAAACAAGAATACTATATATTAGCAAAAGAACTAAATTTAAATTATATATCTTCAGGGACAAATTTTGTTTCTTTTGATCTAGGAACAGAAGAGCGGGCTAAGGAAATTTTAAATAAACTGCAAGAGCAAGGAGTATTTGTCAGAATGTCAACTGTGCCATATCTATCTCGGTGTATTAGGATAACAGTAGGAACTGAAAGTGAAAGAAAGATTTTCTCAAAAGTATTTAAGAGGATTTATTCAAAATTTCAGTAATCCTTGACTAATAAGAAACAAGTCCATTCCTTATTTTAGGCATCGTTGTTTCAAGATCAAGAATAGGTAGTCCATGTGATGGAGCTACATTAGACACATCTAATTCTTTAAGTAGTTCTTCCAATCTATCTACGTATATGTTCATGTCTGCCAATTTTGTCCAAAATAATGCGCGTTCTGCGAACACAGCAGAAACCTCTCCTAAATCAAGTGATTCTGCTTCTTCTGCAGTTTTTCCGCAATGACTATCTTCATGATAATGGCTATAGGCAAAACCATCACCAGGGAAAAGAGTTTTAGTAAGAGTATCGAATCCCCAAAGAGACGTTCTCAAATCTCTAATTACAGGTTCTGCAGCAAAAAACTTTCTGTTTCCTAAGTCTACAGATTCTCCAACTTCCAAATCTTTTAATCTGTGAGCGTGTTCTGGGAAACAAAGATGATAGTCACTTACATCACAGTGTACAGTAACTTCAGGGAAGTCATCTAGAATTCGTCCTATTCCGCCAGAATGTGGAACTTCTTGATGAGTTAGAAATAGATATTTAAGACTGGAATTTTGTTCTTCTAAGATGTTTTTTAATTGTTTTCGAATGGTAGGATAATCACCCTGATGACCGGTCTCAACAAGCATTGAACCTTCAGTACCAACAATTACGAAAGAAGCATTATAAGTATGATAGATTTTCCCATTATGAAA
>DFQF01000076.1 GCA_002377645.1 Nitrospinaceae bacterium UBA3496
CCACATACGTAAATTCCAACCTGATTTGTTTTTACCGGTTTGAAAATTTCTTTCTTTTTTGACAATGTATTAAATATACGTATACCCAATTTGAAAAAATCTCCATACTTATAAAAATTCAAAAAAAATTACTTTTTTACAACTGAGCAAATAGCTTGAGCAGCTATTCCCTCTTCCCTTCCAACAAAACCCAGGCCTTCTGTGGTCGTAGCTTTCACTCCAATACAAGAAATTTCAATCGATAGAACTTCAGCAAGTTTCTTTCTCATATCCTGAACAAAAGGGGATATTTTTGGCCTTTCGACATGGATAACTACATCAAAATTATTAAGAATATAACCTTCTTCAAATACAATTTGAAGTGCCCTCTTAAGAATTAAAAGACTATCTAAATCTTTATTTTTCTGATCTGTATCAGGAAAATAATATCCTATATCTCCTAAAGCAACTGCTCCCAAGAGAGCATCACTCATTGCATGCACAACCACATCAGCATCCGAATGTCCATCAAGACCTTTATCAAAAGGTATCTTCACCCCACCTAAAATTAAGGGCCGATTAGGAACTAACCTATGTACATCATAACCAATGCCAACTTTCATCATTTAGCAGATCCTATTAATTTATATGTCAATTAAAAGAATTTTCCTGTCTAAGGTAGAATTCGGCTAATAACAAATCATCTTTGGTAGTTATTTTAAAATTCATTTTATTCGAAATAACAATTCGAGATTTAACTCCTATTTTTTCTAACAAAGATGATTCATCAGTTACTTCAGAATTATCCCCTTTGAAATCTATATAAGCTCTCTCCAAAATTTCTCTTCTAACAACTTGAGGAGTTTGTGCACTCCAAATATTTTTTCTAGGAACTGTCTGAATTGTATCCATTCTCTCATCACTAAGTTTTAAAGTATCTGATATCGCTAAAGCAGCAAGACTAGCACCTGTATGATAAGCCTCTAACAAACACCTTTCTAATAAATCTTTTGTAAAAAAAGGTCTAACTCCATCATGAACTACTACCCATTTCACTTGAACGGGAAGAGCATTCAATCCGTTTTCTACCGAACTCTTCCTATCAATTCCTCCCTCAACTACTTTGACACCCACTAAAGAATCTCGTGGAATAATAACTGAATCTAGTTGTTTTTTTGGAAGTACTAAAGAAATGTGATTAAGTAATTTAGAATTTATTAATCTTTCTAGCACATGTGAAACTATAGGTTTCCCATTAAGTTCACGAAATTGCTTTTTTTTATTACCTGGCAAACGCTCACCTAGACCTGCAGAAGGTATAATTGCCCCAACAGTAAAAGGATCAGGCAGTGTTTTAGAATACTCTTTTTCTATATTTATTTTCTCTTCTCTTTCAGATAGTTTAATTTAGGAAAAATTAAAGGTTTATTTGAATTGATAGAAAAAATCAAAGATTATACGATTCAATGTCTTCTAGTGAACGTACATAATCCCCTGATTTTCCTCCTGACTTTTTAATTAAACAAATTTCACCGAGAACCATCTCTTTATCTAATGATTTACACATATCATAGACTGTAAGACCCGCTACCGAGACAGCTGTAAGGGCTTCCATTTCAACTCCAGTTCTGTCAAAAGCATTTACCTTAGAAAGAATACGTAAAAACGAGCTTTCTTCTTCTGAAATATCAGACCTAAAAAAAACCTCAACGCTAGTGATCCTAAGTGGGTGACACATTGGAATTAAATTGGAACATTTTTTTGCAGCAAAGATAGAAGCAATTCTAGCAGAAGCTATAACATCTCCCTTTGGAACTTTCATATTTACAATAGATTTCAATGTATCAGAACTCATCATGAGTGATGCAGATGCAACGGCAATTCGGACACTCTCCTCCTTGTGTCCAACTTCTACCATTACAGCTCTTCCTTTTGAATCAATATGATTTAGTTCTTCCAAGACTTTCTCCTAAATTGTCACTTAAATCTTTGCTAAAGTTAATCCTTTTTGACTTTGATACTTACCTTTTTTATCTGCATAAGAAGTTTCACATTCTTCATCACTCTCAAAAAACAATACTTGAGCAATTCCCTCATTGGCATATATTTTGGCTGGCAAAGGAGTTGTATTTGAAACCTCTAAAGTGACAAAACCTTCCCATTCTGGTTCAAACGGAGTGACATTTACTATTATTCCACATCTGGCATATGTACTTTTCCCGACACAAACCGTTAAAACATTTCTTGGAATTCTAAAATATTCGACGGTTCTAGCAAGAGCAAAAGAATTTGGAGGTATCAAACAAGTATCGGATTGCATTTTAACTAAAGACCTTTCATCAAAATTTTTTGGATCAACAATAGTCGAATTTACATTGGTAAATATCATAAACTCATCTGCAATCCTTATGTCATATCCATAAGAAGAAACTCCAAAAGATATTTTATCTCCTCTAACTTGCTTTTCTTCGAAAGGTTCAATCATTCCTTTTTCTTTTGACATCTTAGAAATCCACTTATCAGATTTTATACTCATTTTTCCCCTCTTTAATAAACAAATTGGAAATATATTTATTTGAAATTTTTCAAAAATATTTTCGTATTACTCTTTTTTTCTAGTTTTTTCATTAGCGATCTATATCTTTCATTTTGTTTAGATTGAATAAAGAACATGCGTAGATTCTCCTTAACATCTTCATATTTTGCATCTTTAGCTGTTACATGTTCCGAAACTCTAAATATTTCCCAACCGAGTCTAGTTTTGACAGGCTTACTTACCTGACCTACGGGTAGTGCAAAAACTAACTTTTCAACTTTTTTAGGTAAAGTTCCCTTTTCAACCGTACCTAACACTCCTCCTGATTTCCGTGTTGGTTTATAAATTGATCTAGAACGGGCAATATTCGAAAAAATCTCTCCACTTTTAATAAATTTCAGGATTTCGAATGCACTTTCTTTAGAACTAACAACTATATGACTCAGAGTCACCGACTCTTTTCTCTTAAATCTTTCTCTATGAACAGTAAAAAAATTTTTTAAAACTTCATCTTCAACTTTAACATCTGAATATACTCTTTCTTTAAGAAGAAAATCTTTGAAGATTCTCTTCTTTGTCATCGAAGATAATTTAATAACTTCTTTCTTTGAGCCTACACCAAGACGTTTAGCTTCTTGGAAAAGCAACTCAGCACGAACAATTGATTCTAGAAATTTTCTTTTGTTTTTTTTAACACGAAGTTTCATAGCAGAAGAAAGTAAGCTAAGCCGAAATTCTATATCAGCCAGAGTGATTTTATGCCCGTTAACAGAGGCAACAATTATCTTTGATTTTTTAACATTATTTTTCTTCTTTGCATCTAGTGGAGAAATTTGAAAAAAAAGAAAAAAAATCGGGAAAAATAAAAATAGTTTAAAAATAAATGAATAGTTCATTAGTTTCCTCAAAACTTTTAGATTCTTTTAATATACATCTTCCAAGAGTCCTAAATTAAGTTTAATGCACTGGGAATAAAACTTCTACAACAAAAATTGTTAATCCTTAACTAATCAAAAAAATGAAACTGCCACATAAAGAATATAAGTGGCTAACAGAAAAAAACCAGACCTTGCATTTATTTTTTTTCTAAATAAAATAAAAAACAAAAATAAACCCATCATTAAAATCATAAAAGGCAAATCAAAAAAATAGGTCTTATGTTCTATTTTAAGAGGATTATAAAGGGCTGCAGAGCCAACTACCCAAGTTAAATTAAGAATATTTGCACCCACTACATTACCTAGGGCAATTCCACTATGTCCTTTCAAAGAAGAAGCAACTGCCATGACCAACTCTGGCAAAGATGTTCCAATTGCTACCATTGTCAATGCAATGATTATTTCAGGAACACCCATGAGTTTAGCTATTGGAATAACATTACCAACAACAAGGTAACTTCCAATTAAAACAAACGTGCCTCCAAAAATAAAAAATAAGATTATTTTATTTAAACTATCTTTACTCTCATCAGTTAATTCATCAGAATTTCCAGATAAAGAAGAGATAATTAAATAGAAAATGGCAACTAAAAAGAGAATTGCTCCTAATGTACTACTTATAAAACCATGGCTAAAAAAATAAGAGAATAAATAAAGAAATATACCTATTAGTAACATTAGAAAACTCTTTGAACTTATCTTCGTCGAATTAATAATTGGACTGATAATTGCTGACACAGATAATACTAAACCTATATTACAAATCACCGAACCTACTGCATTTCCAAATGCTGTGTCTGGTTGGTTTTTTACTGAAGCAAGAAAAGAAACTGAAAATTCAGGTAAAGTAGTAAAAATACTGACTAATGTTGCGCCAATAACTAACTTTGGTACTTTTAACTTATTTGCAATCGCAACTGATGAATCTGCAAACCAACTCGCTCCCTTTGAAATAAGAAAAAGACCAAAACAAAATTTAAGAACAAAAATCAGTGTCAATTATAATTTCCTGTAAAATAAAAAAAGTTTAATAGGCGGGAAAAAATCATAATTTCAAAAATAATAACCTTTTTATATTTTATAATAATTTAATACTAATCTAAACTCGTCAAAACAATTACAACCACAAAAAAAATTTTGCTTGAAATTTATACGAGTATGGGATAATTTTTACGAATATTTTAAAGATTTTTTAACCAAGGAAATTGCACTTTGGACAATCAGTATTCAATAGAGAAAATTTATGACCGCTGGGGGAAATTTTATGATATTTTCTTCAAGAAAGTTTTTAGCGAGGGCAGAAATGTTGGTGTAGAACTGTTACAACTCAAATCAGACGAGAAACTACTTGAAGTAGGTGTGGGCACTGGTCTCTCACTCCCACTATACCCGAAATCTTCTGAGATTATTGGAATCGACATTTCTTCAAAAATGCTAGAAAAAGCGGAAGAAAAGGTAAGAAGCCTACATCTAGAAAATGTTGATCTTACTGTAATGAATGCTCAAGAAATGGAATTTCCTGACAATTCTTTTGATTGCGTAACTGCTTGTTATGTAGTCAGTGCAGCACCAGATCCACAGAAGGTAGTATCCGAGATATGTCGTGTTTGTAAACCTAATGGTAGAATCGTATTTATTAATCACTTTAAAAGTCAGAATTTCTTCCTAGCTAAATTTGAAGAATTGATTAATGGAGCTTGCAAAAAAATCGGATGGGAAACAACTTTAGATCTAGACCCTCTTTTAAAATCCAATAATTTAACTTTAATAGCACAAGAACGCGTAAACTTATTCAATTATTGGAAAGCTGTTTTATGCATTAATTCTAAAGAGAAATAGAGTTTACTTCATTACTGATTGTTTGAAAATTTACTTGTCATAAATCAGAAAAAATATAAGACAATTTAACGGGAGATTACACATGTCGGAAACAGAAAATATTATTCATACTTCGAAAGCAAAAATTATTAAAGAACCTGGAAAAGCTATGAAAACCGGTTTTTTTGAAGCCTTTCCAGATGATCCTATCCCTTATGGAGTTCATGGGGGGATTAAGAATTTTTATAAAGTTGAACCAGAAGAAGAAAGACCAGCGACTTTAGACCATCTTGTAGCTTCAGTAGCTGGTTGACTAACTGGAAACATGAGTAGCGCGCTGGAAGCGCGTGGGATTTCAACCTATCCAGACAATCTAGTTGGACACGTAGAAGGTTATATTGAGAATGTTGAAGGAATGCCTTTAATAACAAAAATTAAAATCCACTACACTGTAAAGATTCCAAAAGGGACAAGAGAAGACGCAGAAAGGGCCTTAAAAATACACGATCGGGGTTGCCCCGCAAGTCAAAGCGTTCAAAGAGGTATTAAAGTAGAGCACACAGCAGAATTCGAAGAAATATAAAAAATTTATTTTATTTTACCTAGGACCTCAAGAACATGGTCTGGGGTTACAGGGATTTGTTTTATACGCTCTCCAATAGCGTCACTAACAGCACAAGCCACTGCTGCAGCACCCGCAGTACATGGTGGTTCACCTATACCTTTTGCTCCATATGGACCAAGTCCTTCTCTTGACTCAAGAATAATATTCTCCCATTCTGGTGTTTCTGAAGCAGTAGGTATTAAATAACTTTCAAAATGTTCAGTCAGGACTTTGCCATCTTCTAGAAGAATTTCCTCCATCAATCCATGGCCTATTCCCATCATTGTACCTCCTTCAAACTGTCCTTCTACATGTTGACTATTAATTGCTTGTCCGACATCATGACCAGACCAATAATTTAAAATTATAATCTCACCTGTTTCTTTATTTACTTTGACCTCGGCAGCATGAACACCAAAAACGTAATCTAACCAACCACCTCCGGCTCCGTAAATCTCATTACCTTCATATTCATGCTCTCCAAATTTAACATTCCCAGTTGCATGCAACGGAACATTATTTTCTTTGCACTTTTTGATTACCTCTGTTAGTCTCACTGTTTTTTTAGGACTACCTATAACAGAAATAATACTGTCTTTAATATTAAGATCCTCTTTTGACGCCTCAAGAAGTTCAGAAGCTACGTCTAATAATCTATCACGTAATTGCATCCCAGCATCAAAAGTAGCACCACCAGAAACCATAGTTTGCCTGCTTCCTGCTGTAATACCAGCTAGAGGAGTTATGTGTGAATCTGACAAAATTGGAGATATATCTGAAAGTGGAATTCCTAATACTTCTGAGGCAATTTGACAATATGTTTGAGTTTGGCCTGCACCCACATCTGACGCACCAGCACGAAGTTGAACACTCCCATCATCATCTATAGAAAGAAATGCATCTCCTGCATTGAGTGGCCTACCATAACCTCCTATATTACCAATAATTCCAAAACCCTTAACCCAAGGCGAAGGTATCGACCCTTCTATTTTCTTATTTTTCCTTTTAGCAACTTTTTTTGCCACAGAGTCAAATAATTCTGGAAGCATAACTCTTCCTGGAACAGGCTGATTCTGCATTAAAGTTTCACCTTTTTTAATTATATTTTTGAGACGAAATTCGGTGGGGTCTATTTTTAACTTGAGTGCTAATTCATCCATTTGAGACTCATAAGCAAAACATACCTGATTGGCACCAACCCCCCTCATGGCTTCAGTAAAAGGATTATTTGTAAGAATTGCTCTAGCTCTTCCTCTTGCATAGGGATAATTATAAGGACCGCCACTAACACATAAAGCTCCTAACAGAAGTCCTTTACTATTTGTAACATAAGCACCGGCATCCCCAATAATATCAACATCAATTGCAACTAACATTCCATCCTTATTTGCAGCAGAAATGTATTTCATTTCGAAAGGATGTTTTTTGCTTCCTGAATTTATTGTTTCCTCACGCGTATAGGCCATTCTAACAGGACGACCAGTTTCTATAGATAAAAGTGCTAGGAATGCACCCAACTGAGGGTGTTCTTTTCCTCCAAATGCCCCCCCAAGCATTGGACAATCGTATCGAACTTTACTTGCAGGAAGACCTAAAACACTAGCAACATTCTTGTAGTTTTCTATTCCTTGCGTTGGAACACGTATATTAACCAAACCACTTTCGTCAACCCATGCCATACCTCCTTCAGGCTCAATAAATGCATGATCTACACACGAGGAAGTATATGTATTCTCTACAACAACATCTGCATTTTCAATTATTTTATCTATATCAAATTTTTGAGAACTATTAGGTGATTTTAATGTTTTCCAGTCGCATACTATTTCAGCATTCTTCAGATCTCTGTAATCATAGGAACCAGACAATTTTTCGTAAGTTATTTTAATTGATTTAGCGGCCTCCTCTGCTAAATCCCTATTTTCTGCAGCTATAAGAGCGACAGGATCTCCTATATCTAGTACAATCTCGTTGGCTAACAATGGAAAATCAGGATACCTTCCCGCATTTTGCCCAGGAATATCCTTTGCAGTAAGAACACAATGTACTCCTGGAATAGAAAGTGCTTTTTTTACGTCAATTTTTTTTATACGTGCAGGAGTGATTTCAGCACGAAGTACTTTCCCATAAAGTTCCCCGGGTAATCGAAAATCGTCACCATAAATTGTATCTCCAACTGCCTTAACTACAGCATCACTTTTAGTAGGGGAGGTTCCAATATAATCCAATTGCGGCATTTTGTTCTCCAAAAGTTTATAAACTACAAATCATAAAACAACAGTTCAAAGAACTATTAGTCTCTATAGGTAGAAACTTCTATAGCTTTTCCTGTTCTAGAACTTTCTATTACAGACTGTAAAACGGCAACTACTTCCAAACCTTCAACTCCTCCGGTCTCAACGGATTTCTCTCCATTTATACAAGATGCAAAATCACTTAACTGTTCAGAAAGAGGATCGATCGGCTCAAGAGAAATCTCTTCTTTTTTGTCATCCCCTGCTTTCGTAATGTAAAGTTTAGTTCCTTCAAAATCACTATAAGCATTCATGCCAGTTCCAAATGCAGAGGTCTCACAAATTTTTGGAACAACAAAAGTCGTTCCAACGTATCCCAAAGGTCCACTCTCATACTCAACAATAAAACTTGTCACATCATCAAGGTTCGTTTTAGATAAAAGTTTTTTACTAAAAGCAGAAACGCGCTTTGCGGGACCTGCTAAAAACTGGAGATTGTCGACCATATGTACTCCCAAACCACACATAGAACCAGCAGGACTTTCTTCGGGATCATTTCTCCATCCTGGTCTTGGCTCGAGACCTCCCGCTAGCGATAAATTAGCCTGCATTTGATGCAAAACTCCTAATTCTCCTGAATCAATAAAATTTTTAATCTTTCGATTCGCAGAGCAACGTCTACGGTGATGACCGACTTGAAGAACAACACCCGCACTCTCGGTAACTTTGATAGCTTCTTTTGCATCCTCACATGTTAATGTTAGAGGCTTTTCTACAAAAACATGCTTGCCTGCACTAGCAGCCTGTGAAATTATATCTAAATGGGTAGAATGAGGGGTTGCAACTAACAAACCGTCAATACTAGAGTCTTTTAAAATCTCGTCTAAATTCTCTGCAGAATTACAACTATATTTTTCGGAAAAAGCTTTCCGTGTATCTGAACTTCTTGCAAAACAAGAAACTATATCACACGAGCCACTTCTCCCAGCTGCGTCTGCTAACATTCCACCCCACCAACCTAAACCAATAGAAGCCAGTTTAACTTTTTCAGAACTCATATTCTCCCCTCTATGATTTTCAAAGATCAATTTCAAAAAAATATCCGTTGATACTATAACAATTGTACATTTTTAACTAGTTACAATCTGCGTTAATTAAACAAAATGTTTTGTATTTGAAGAAAAATATTTTGAATCTCTACAAAAAGTAGACTATAGAAAGAGAGAGTTTCTACACGTCCTTGAAGAAGAAGAATTATGACTCCAGTTATCAAAGAAATAGATAAAAAATAAATTATAACTAACGAGAAAAAAAACCCATTAGTATTAATATCGGTCTGTTTAATCATTAAAGATTTCAGAGTCATTACTATATGTAACATTAATGAAAACCCTACAAGAGTAATCGTCAAATACCATATAAATTTATATTTAAAAAAATTCCATACGAGGAATCCTATTAAGAGCAAAATAAAAGTTAAAAAAGGGAAAAAATAAGGAGCAAGCAAAATCACAGGGTTAGTACTACTTAAAACCACTTCACCTTTGAACTTAGAAACTTTAAATCTTATTATTTTTTTAAAGAAGATAATCCCAAAAAATAAATGCGTAAATTCATGAATAAAAGTATATAAAAATTCAAATTTACAAAATCTATAAAATAAAAAAAATAGGATGGCTCCGGAAAAAAGAAGTGTACTTTCAAAATCTTTACCTAACGGCGAAAAACCTGAATTCAAACTACCAACTTTTAAATAAACTTCTTGAACTAAGATTTTGGTAATAGCCCAACAGGGAGGCAAAAAAAAGATAGCTATTAAAAAAAAGAGAATTTTTCTAAAAATCAAAACATGCCATATAACCCTTAGTTCAGGTTCTTTCTTCTTTAAATGGGCGTTTCATAAGTTGATTGAGTGATTCTAAAGGATTCTTTTCTTTAAATAAAACCGCATTTATTTCCTCACAAATCGGCATTTCAACAGATAATTTCTTGGAAAGGGAAAGAGCAATAGGAGCGGTTGCAACTCCTTCAGCAACAGAAGTCATAGAATCTAAAATATCACTTAACTTTTCTCCTTTTCCTATCCTATATCCTACTGTCCTGTTACGACTTATCTCTCCGGTACAGGTAAGAATTAGATCTCCCATACCTGAAAGTCCCGATAAAGTTTGAGGGTCTCCTCCCATCTTTAATGCTAAACGAGAAATTTCTTTAAGACCCCTGACTATTAAAGCTGCTCTCGCATTCAGACCAACTTCTAAACCATCAACAATTCCTGCCGCAAGCGCAATCACATTTTTCAAAGCACCACCAACCTGAACACCTATTGGGTCATTACTACAGTAAATACGAAAAAATGAAGAAGAGAATGCCTTTTGTATTTTAACTCCAGACTCAAAGTCCAAAGAAGCAGCAGTAATTACGGTAGGATTACGTTTTGCTAATTCTAGGGCAAATGTTGGCCCCGATAAACTGACAATATTATTAACACTGTCACATGAATCTTTTAATGATTTTTCTATAATCTGAGAAGGCAGCAAAAATGAAATTGGATCGAAACCTTTTGTTACACTTACTATAGTTGATTCTTCATGTATTGTGGGTGATAAACTTTTCCAAATTTTCGCTACAACATGACTAGGCATAGCGCTTAAAATAACATCTTGTCCTGAAGAAGATGCTTCAACTAAATCAGAAGTAAATTCTAAATTTTCATGAAGACTAAAATCGGGCAAATAAAGATCGTTAACGTTTGTCTCTTTCATACGAGAACACAAATCTTCTTCAAAAATCCAAAGAACAGTTTGATGACCAATATCAGAAAGGAAGTCTGCAAGAGCTGTTCCCCAAGCACCTGCACCGATAACTGCAATTCGTAATGGATTCAATCTTTCTCCTATATATTACATTTACAGAATAACAACTAATTTTTATCGTCTTTTTTTATTTTGGATAATTGTTTACTTCTAGAAGTAACTCCCTTCGCGACAGCTTTCTTCCCTGTATCGGTCTTTGCACTCCATTCAATTTCGTGAGCCAAATGTTTTTCTTCATTCCAAATATGTTCAGTTCCATCTCCCATAAAAACACAAAAAACCTCACACCCGTCCGGATATTCATAAGGACCGTGTGGGAGATCCCAACCAAAGACATAATCGCCAGGTCGCAGATCCTTTCCAGCAACACACATTCTTCCCTTAGTCACAAGAATAGAATGCCAACTTTTGTGCGTATGCTCAGGTTCAACATAGCCAGGAGGGAATTTCACCTTCATATCAAAACGTTTCATTAGTGGATCATGATTGAAAATTTTCACTTTTACGCCCTTGGGCAAAGTCAACATCTTTAATGCTGTACCCTCCTGCCACTTTACTTCTCTGTCATGCATAGCTTTAAACTTATTTACAAATTTCTTCTTTCGTTTTACTGCTTTAATATTTTTATTCATTAAATACTCCTCAAAATTAAGTTTTCAACACACAAAAACTAAAGAAGCAACAGAATTACTGAAGGTATGTGAAACTTCATTTATAGAAATTGTAATTGTATCAGTCTTTACAGACTTTTTTAATATCTCCACAGAAACACCTGGAATTAATCCTATTTCACCTAAATACTTGAGAACTTCATTATTTTCTTGTCCTACCCGAGTTATTGAAACTTGAATTCCTTCTTCAACTTCTAACAATTTTTTCTCATTCATTTTCTTGATATTCCCTTCCTTTGAAGGAATGGGATCTCCATGTGGATCTAATGTTGGGAATCCTAAACTTTTATCCAAAACTTCTTCCAATTCTTCACTTAGAACATGCTCAAGCTTTTCAGCTTCAATATCAACTTTATCCCAATCTATCCCCATTTTCTGGTTTAGAAATAGTTCAATGAGTCTGTGATGTCGGATTATTTCAAGCGCTACTTTCTCACCCTTTTTTGTAAGTGATACTCCTTGATAGGGTTTATAAATCACTAATTTCATTTTTTGCAATTTCTTCAACATGCCGGTTACTGAAGCAGAAGACAAGCCCATTTTTGATGCAATCGAACTAGTTTTAACTGGTGAAAGTATTTGTTCAAGTTTGAAAATATTTTTCAAATAATCTTCAGTACGATTACTAAAAAGATCGTCTTCTCGTAACAAAGAACACCTCAGCTAAAATTTGTTTCAGATAAAATAAAAATTCAAAATTATTAATACTTAGTTCTTTAAAAATTTTCTAACAAAAAATCTTTCTGACAGATACTCGAAAGTCCCCTGAATCTTTAAAGTTTTCCTTTTTAATCTTAAGGGAAAGGGCCTAAACGAAAATGACGCTCTAGTTACAGCAGAAATAGCTTCATCATCTAAAACTCCATGTCCAGAGGATTTTAATAGATGAATCTTTTTTAATCTACCGTCTTTTTGAAGAGTAAATTGTAGTTTCAACTCTCCATTCAACCCCCTTGCTTCCGGTGCCCACCATACCCAAGATTCTTCAATCTTTTCTTTAATATGTTTAAAATATCTGAAATACTCTGTCTTACTTGTCGATAGTGAAATAGGTTCATCATCCTTATTTTTTTTCTTAGATTGAAAATCTGCAGTCACCACCTTATCTAAAAGCATTTCAGTAACTTTAAATATTTTTTTTTCTTTTGAGTCTATTCTAAATAATTTCAGTCGATCTTCTTCATATTTTGATTTTAGATTATTGCGTACCGAGATTGGTTTCTTTGTTCTATTGGATTCTTGTTTTTTTTCAATGATTATTTTTTCGAACTGAGATACCTTTTTTTTTGATGTTAACTTTCTTTTTTCATCTTTGGAATTATCTAATGAATTGGAAATTTTTTTAGAAATTTTAGATTTATTATAAATTACTGATGATGAATTCTGAAAAAATTCTCTCTTCTTTCCTAAAATATCCTCTTTTTTACTTATCTTAAAATCTAAACTTTTCTTTTTAATTTCCTTGGTCGGGGTTTCTTTTTGAATCTTCAAAAGATTCTTCTGATTTTTTTGATTATTTTCCTGAATCTGAATTTTTTTGTTTTTTAAAAAATAACCGCTCTCTTCTCTATTTACATTAGAAAGAAGTTTTTTAACCTTTTTATTTTTTTGTATTTTATCTGGTTCCCAATCCACGGAAATAAATCTATAGGTTTGAGGCGTATTATCTAAAATTTCAGAAAAATTAAATATAACTCCAAAAACGAAAGCTAGCACAACATGGACAAAAAAAGAAATTATAAAAAGGGAGGAGAAACTATACACGGGAAAAAATCTTAACCTCTGCATATTTTCGATTCTCTTTTTAAGAATTTTTTACTAAAACTCATTCAAAAACATAAGAATATCCAAAATCTAATCAACGGTATAAGAATACTTTAAAATTGTCCATAAAAAAAAACGGGAGAAGGAAAATCCTTCTCCCGTTTAATCAAAATTAAAGTTACATCATACCGCCCATACCACCCATTCCACCAGGAGGCATACCAGGAGGCATAGCAGCAGCCGCTCCACCTTCTTCAGGTTTATCTGAAATAACACACTCAGTAGTAAGCATCAAACCTGCAACAGATGCAGCATTTTGTAGTGCAGAACGTGTTACCTTAGCAGGATCAATAACGCCAACTTTAACAAGATCTTCGAATTTGTCAGATGCCGCATTATAGCCTGTATTACCTTTTTCTGCTTTCACTTTCTGTACAATTATAGAGCCCTCTTGACCCGCATTATTAGAAATCTCTCTAAGAGGAGCCTCTAAAGCTTTAGCTAGAATTTCTATTCCAACTTGCCTGTCGCCAGCAGAAGTCATACTCTCAACTCCTTTCTGACTTCGAACTAACGCAACTCCACCACCTACTACCACTCCTTCTTCTACTGCCGCTCTGGTAGCATTCAGTGCATCTTCTACTCTCGCTTTCTTCTCTTTCATTTCTGTCTCTGTAGCTGCACCAACATTAATAACGGCAACTCCACCAACAAGTTTTGCAAGTCGTTCTTGAAGTTTTTCTCTATCGTAATCACTTGTTGTTTCTTCTATTTGATTTCTAATTTGTTTCACACGACCTTCTATATCTTTAGCTTTTCCTTTTCCTTCAACAATAGTCGAGTTGTCTTTATCAATAGTTACTCGTTTTGCTTGACCAAGGTCGTCCACGGTAATATTTTCAAGTTTAATTCCCAAGTCTTCGCTCAACATTTTCCCACCAGTTAAAATTGCCATATCTTCCAGCATTGCTTTACGACGATCTCCAAAACCTGGCGCTTTAACAGCAGAAACATTTAAAGTCCCGCGAAGTTTATTAACAACTAAAGTAGCCAGTGCTTCTCCATCTATATCTTCAGCAATAAGCAAAAGAGGTTTTCCCATTTTTGCTACTTTTTCTAATAGAGGCAGAAGATCGCGCATATTGGATATTTTCTTTTCATGAAAAAGTATGTAAGGATCTTCCAATACAGCTTCCATACGATCAGCATTAGTTACAAAATATGGACTTAAATACCCTCTATCAAACTGCATACCCTCAACTATATCTAAAGAAGTTTCCATAGATTTTGCTTCTTCAACAGTAATAACACCATCTTTTCCTACTTTATCCATAGCTTCCGCTATCAAATCACCAATAGTAGGGTCATTATTTGCCGAAATAGTCCCCACCTGAGCTATTTCTTTTTTATCTCTCACAGGTTTGGAGATTTTCTTTAATTCAGCCACTACAGACTCTACCGCTTCATCAATGCCTCTTTTTAAATCAATTGGGTTTGCGCCAGCAGTTACATTTCTAAGCCCTTCTGTAAAAATTGCCTGAGCTAGAACTGTTGCAGTCGTAGTTCCATCACCAGCAATATCAGAAGTTTTGCTAGCAACTTCATTTACTAGTTGTGCACCCATATTTTCAAACTGATCTTCTAATTCAATTTCTTTAGCAACTGTCACACCATCTTTAGTTGAAGCAGGTGAACCAAACTTCTTGTCTATGACAACATTTCTACCACGTGGTCCGAGAGTAACCTTTACCGCATTCGCTAGTTGGTCTACCCCTTTCTTAATCTTTCCACGAGCTTCCTCATCAAACAAAATAATCTTCGACATGATTAGTTTAACTCCTTAGTATCTAAAATTTTAATTTTTAATTTAAGAAAGAACAGCTAAAACATCATCTTCACGCATTATCAACAGTTCTTCACCCTCTACTTTTACCTCAGTGCCCGCATATTTGGCAAAAAGCACTTTGTCACCCTCTTTAACTTCAATAGATTGACGCTTTCCATCATCTGTTACTTTTCCAGGTCCAGTTGCTACCACCTCGCCTTCTTGAGGTTTTTCCTTAGCAGAATCAGGAATTATAATACCCCCTATTTCCTCTTCTTCTGCATCCAGGCGCCTTACGAGAATGCGATCTTGCAAAGGTTGCACCTTTGCCTTTAACTTCGCCATTTTTATGTTCTCCTTCAAAAATTAATAGCTAGATTAAAAATAAAAAAATTATAAAGAACGCTTTATAGACAAGTTTTAATTATATGTCAACAAAATTTAGCACTCTAAAGAACTAAGTGCTAAATTTTATAAAAATCTGCAATATAATTTATACTATTTACTAAAAAATGAAGAATTAATGATTCTTTTGAATCTTATTAGAAAGATTCACATTGAATTATATATAATACGTATAAAAATTATGGAGAAACTAAATGACTTATCAGAACATACAAGTAACTTTAGAAGAAGATGGAATTGGAATCATTACAATAAATAGACCCGAAGTTCGCAATGCAATTGATCCAGACACTTGGGAAGAGATTAGAGATGGAGTTAGAAGTTTATATGACAAAAAAGAAATAGGAGCGATCATAATTACCGGTAGTGGGGAGAAAGCTTTTGCAGCCGGTTCCGATATTAGCCAAATAAAGGAAAGGGACATATTAGACGGCCTAAAAGCAGTAAGCCAATTTGTCCTTTCAGATATAGAAGAAATCGAAAAACCAATAATTGCTGCCGTTAATGGATTCGCTCTTGGTGGAGGTTGTGAACTTGCTCTAGCTTGCGACATTAGAATAGCAAGCAAAACCGCAAAATTTGGTCAACCAGAAGTTAATCTTGCAATTATACCTGGAGCAGGAGGTACGCAAAGACTAGCAAATCTGATTGGAATCGGAAGAGCTAAAGAGTTAATTCTAACGGGAGATATAATTGACGCTGATGAAGCTTATCGCATAGGTTTAGTCAATCGCGTTGTTGAACCAAACGAATTAATGGATAAATCAAAAGAAATTGCAAGGAAAATTATTTCAAAGGGTCCTATGGCCATACGTTTAGCAAAATTAGCACTTAACACAGGAAATCACTATGGAGTAAAAGCAGGGATGATCGTAGAGCGCCTCGCTCAATCTTGTCTAATGACTACTAGTGACAAGAATGAAGGAACTTCAGCTTTTCTAGAAAAAAGGAAAGCTGAATTTAAAAATCGATAGACCTTAGTGCAAAAATCCGAGTTAATTGGTGTGTACATAATCTTGAGAACGGAAAGAAACATTTAAATCATTTGCGATTTTAATACAATCATCATTGTCAGTAATTCCTGAAAGATTTACAGCTGTCACTTCAATTTCTTGAAAGAAAGTGCGCGCTTTAATTATAAAATTCTTGACTTCAACAAAAGGCTCTTTGATATCTTTTGTCTTGCAAATTTTTTCGTAAGACTCTGCATTACCTGCCTGAAGACTAATTGAAATTGCATCGACATTTTCACTTAAATCAGGCAAAATATCTTTTCCATTAGTTACACTTCCTAAACCATTCGTAACTAATCTTATTTTTTTTGCTCCTTTTTCCTTCAACAATTTAGTTATTTCAATCATAACATCTAATCTAAGTGTAGGTTCCCCAAAACCACTAAAAACAATCTCTTCATAAGATGAAGGATCAATTATTTCAGCCATAACATCCGAGACACTAGGCTCTTTATCTAAAATCAAATTTGAACCTTTAAAAAAACCATCACCGATTAATCCACAAAAAAAACAAGAGTTGTTACATTTATTTGTAATATTTAAATACAAATTCTGTCGATGTTCGTATGTAAAAGCACCTTTTTTCAAATTGCCATCTATTCCAAAAAGTCTGATATTATTGGCAGTAGTAATTCTTCCTAGTTCTTCTAGACTAATTTCGTGTAATTCAGCTATAACTTTTGCAGTTTCAATCATGTAAAATGGCTCATTACGCTTGCCTCTATTAGGATGTGGCGTTAAATATGGACAATCGGTTTCTAAAAGAATTCTCTCCAAAGGAACTTTTCGAAAAACCTCTCGCAG
>DFQF01000096.1 GCA_002377645.1 Nitrospinaceae bacterium UBA3496
TTTGGATATAGGGCAATGGTTGCATCAATTCTTGCAATTGCTTTTTTATCTACAATAGTTTGGGGTCATCATATGTTTGTAACAGGAATGAATCCATTCTTAGGGTCAGTATTTACATTCACTACATTATTAATTGCTATTCCTTCAGCAGTTAAAGCTTTTAACTATATTACTACTTTATGGAAAGGAAATATTCAGTTTAACCCTGGAATGCTTTTTGCAATTGGATTGGTTTCTACATTTATATCAGGTGGATTAACAGGAATAATTCTAGGAGATAGTGCCTTAGATATAAATCTTCATGACACATACTTTGTTGTTGCACATTTTCATTTAGTTATGGGTATATCAGCTCTTTATGGTTTATTTGCTGGAGTATATCATTGGTTCCCAAAAATGTTTGGAAGGATGATGAATAAAAATCTAGGATATGTGCATTTCTGGATAACCGCTATAGGAGCGTATGGGGTCTTTTTCCCAATGCACTTTATAGGAATGGCTGGGCTCCCTAGAAGGTACTATACAAATACAAATTTTCCGTATTTTGATGACTTAGCTAATATAAATGTTGTAATTACAATGTTTGCATTAATAGCTGGTGCTGCACAATTGATATTCTTATATAATTTTATAAATAGCATATTTTATGGCAAGAAGACAGAACAAAATCCATGGAGATCAAATACTCTAGAATGGACTGCACCAATCAAGCATATGCATGGTAATTGGCCTGGTAAAATACCTCATGTTCATAGATGGGCATATGACTACTCTAAACCAGGATCTAAAGAAGACTTTATTCCTCAAAACATACCTCTTAAGAAAGGGGAAAAAGAGCTGCAACATTAACTTCATCTAATCTAATTCAGATATTACAATTAATGTATATTTGATATAATGAATGAAAATGCGGATAAAGAGCAGGAGATTGATAAGGCACTCAGGCCTTTAAGTTTTGATGATTTTATAGGTCAAGATTCTATAGTTAAAAATTTAAAAGTTTTTGTTGAAGCATGTAATCAAAGAGAAGATGCTTTAGATCACACTCTTTTTCATGGACCTCCTGGTCTTGGCAAGACGACTTTAGCTCATATTCTTGCAAATGAATTAAAGGTTGGCCTTAAAGTTACTTCTGGTCCAGTAATTGATAAACCTGGAGATCTTGCAGGACTTCTAACCAATCTTGAAGAAAGGGATATATTATTTATAGATGAGATTCACAGACTTAGTCCCATAATAGAGGAATACTTGTATTCAGCTATGGAAGATTATAAAATTGATATAATGATAGAAACAGGACCTAATGCTAGATCTGTGCAAATCAATCTTAATCCTTTTACTCTTGTTGGAGCAACCACTAGATCAGGTTTTTTAACAAATCCAATGAGGGAAAGATTTGCAATTTCTAACAGACTTGAACATTATGGCGATGACCTTTTATCCAAAATTGTTGAAAGAAGCTCATCAATCCTTAGTCTTAAAATCGATAAGAACTCATGTTTTGAAATTGCAAAAAGGAGTAGGGGTACTCCTAGAATAGCAAATTCATTATTAAGAAGGGTGAGAGATTTTGCTCAGGTTGAGGGAGAAGGTACTATAGATCTTGATATTACAAAGTCTTCATTAAAGTCTTTAAATGTTGATAAAAATGGGTTAGATGAAATGGATAATAAAATATTATCAACTATAATAGAGAAATATAATGGAGGGCCAGTAGGAGTTTCTACATTGTCAACATCTCTGTCTGAGAATGTTGAAACCATAGAAGAAGTATATGAGCCATTTTTGATTCAACAAGGTTTTATTATAAGGACTCCAAGAGGAAGAGAAGTTACTGAAAAAGGGTATAAACATCTTGGTAAAAATAAAAATAATCAGAGCGGTTTATTTAATTAATCCTTCTATATTTGATCATAATATAATGATATGGATAAGAGTAGAGAAAGGAGAGAGTCTTTAGTTTATCATGCTAAACCAAAACCAGGAAAGACAGAAGTTATTCCTACAAAAAAATATAATTCTCAAAGAGATCTTGCAATTGCATACTCTCCAGGTGTAGCTATTCCATGTCAAGAAATTGAAGATAATAAGGACAATACCTATAAGTATACAAATAAAGGAAATTTAGTTGCTGTTATATCAAATGGAACAGCTGTTTTAGGTTTAGGAGATATTGGCCCAGAAGCTTCAAAGCCTGTAATGGAAGGAAAAGCATTACTATTTAAAATTTTTGCTGATATAGATGTCTTTGATATAGAAATAAATGAAAAAGATCCAAAGAAATTTGTAGAGATAGTTCAATCACTATCTCCAACATTTGGAGGGATTAATCTAGAAGATATAAAAGCTCCAGAAGCATTTCACATTGAAAAGGATCTGATAAAAGGCTTAGATATTCCTGTTATGCATGATGATCAACATGGTACAGCAATGATCTCCTGTGCGGCATTATTAAATGCTCTTGATTTGGTTAATAAGAAAATAAAAAGTGTTAAGCTAGTGATGTCCGGAGCAGGTTCATCAGCAATTGCTTGTGCAAAACTTTATATCTCATTTGGCCTTAAGAAAGAAAATATAGTAATGCTGGATAGTAAGGGAGTTTTAAATGAAAAAAGGACTGACTTAAATGATGAGAAAGAATTTTTTGTTACAAAAAGAAATCTTGAAACTCTAGATGAAGCTATGATTGATGCCGATGTTTTTGTTGGACTATCAACAGGGGATATTGTAACACCAAAAATGCTTAAGACAATGTCTAAAGATCCAATTGTTTTCGCAATGTCTAATCCCAATCCAGAAATAAATTATGATCTAGCTATGTCTACAAGAAAAGATTTAGTGATGGCTACAGGAAGATCTGATTTCCCTAATCAAGTTAATAATGTTCTTGGGTTTCCTTTTATTTTCAGAGGGGCTTTAGATGTAAGAGCTACCAAAATAAATGAAGAAATGAAAAAAGCAGCTGTAATAGCTCTTGCTAATCTTGCAAAGAAGCCAGTCCCAGAACAAGTTAATGTTGCTTATGGAGAGACTAAAAGGCTAGTCTTTGGTAAAGATTATATAATACCAAAACCATTTGACCCAAGACTTATTACTGAAGTTCCGCCTGCTGTTGCAAAGGCAGCTATTGATTCTGGTGTTGCTCGTGAACCTATAGAAGATTGGGACAGGTATATAGAAATATTGGATTCAAGAATTGGAAAGGACACTAAATTGATGAGACTAATCCATAGAAGAGCTAAATCTAGACTTAAAACTTTAATTTTTGGAGAATCAGATCAATTAGATGTTCTTAAAGCTGCTCAAATATGTAAAGAAGATGGGATTGTAGAACCAATATTAATGGGAAGAAAAAGAGTAATTAAAAAATTAATGAAATCTATAGATTTTAATGAAAAAGTACAAATTATAGATCCTAAGGATAAGGAACAGGAAAAAAGAATATCCAAATATTCTAAAGTTTTATTTGAAAATTTAAAAAGAAAAGGGAAAACACAAAAAGATGTCAAACAAATGCTTAGAGATAGAATCTATTTTGGGTCTATGATGGTTCTATCTGGTGATGCTGACTGTATGCTAGCAGGTTATTCGAGAAGTTATCCTTCAGCTTTTATTCCAATTCTTAGCACAATAGGAAAGTCTAAGGGGATTAAAAGAGTTTCTGCAACAAACCTAATGTTGACAAAACAAGGCCCTTTATTTCTATCCGATACATCTTTGAACATTAATCCTAATGCAGAACAATTGGCAAAGATTGCAATTAATACTGCTAAAACAGTTAAAATGTTTGGAATCGAACCTGTTATTGGTATTTTGTCATTTTCTAATTTTGGTTCATCTGATTCTGAAGAGGCTGAAAAAATTTCTTCTGCAATAAAAATTTTACATAAAAAAAATCCAGAAATTATTGTTGATGGACCTATTCAATCTGATTTTGCATTAAATAAAGAAATGTTAAAAGACAGATTCCCGTTTTCTAATTTGAATGGAAGAAAGGTAAATACATTAATTTTTCCAAATCTTGATTCTGCAAATATTTCATATAAAATAATTAAAGAGCTTGATGACGCAATATCTATTGGCCCAATTTTAATTGGACTAAATAGGCCAGTACATATTTTGCAATTAGGGGCATCGGTTGAAGAGATTGTTAACATGGCAGCAATTTCAGCAATTGATTCACAAAGAAGAAAAGTAAGAAAAAAATGATAACCTATATCAAAGGTAGACTTATAGAAAAAACACCAACTAAGATAATTGTTGAAGCAAATGGGATTGGTTATGACATTAATATATCCTTAAATACTTTTGAGAAAATAGGAGATGATGAGAGTATAACTATTTATACTCATCTTCAAAGAAAAGAAGATGCCGATATTTTATTTGGGTTTAAAACAAAAAGTGAAAGAAAACTTTTCCAACAATTAATTTCAGTTTCAGGTATAGGGCCTAGTACTGCTAGAACTATTCTCTCATCTATTTCTCCAGTTGAAATTCAAGAAGCATTAATGTCAGAAGATTTAAATACAATTAAATCAATAAAAGGTATTGGTCTTAAGACTGCCCAAAGATTAATAATAGAATTGAAAGATAAAGTAGATATATTTGAAAAAAATGATTTAAATTCGGCCCAAGAAAAATTTAATGTTAAGTCAGAAGCTTTAAAAGCTCTAGAAGTATTAGGGTTTAGTAAGAGCAAATCTGAAAAAGTAGTAAATGAGATTTATTTTAATGATCAAAATATTGAATTACAAAAACTTATAAAAAAATCTTTAAATAAACTTTAATATGAATATTCCAGAAGAATTAAAATACACGGAAGAACATGAATGGATAAAAATTGATGGAAATACTGCGACAATCGGTATTACAGATTTTGCTCAAGGAGAACTTGGGGATATAGTATATATTGATATAGACTCTATTGGAAATGAACTTGATGGTAATGAAATTTTTGGAACAGTAGAAGCTGTTAAGACAGTTTCAGATTTATTTATGCCTATAAAAGGGAAGGTTTTGGAGGTAAATTCAAACATAGAATCTACACCAGAGATTGTTAATGAAGA
>DFQF01000047.1 GCA_002377645.1 Nitrospinaceae bacterium UBA3496
ATGTTTATTGCAGCAGCTATTTCATGTGCTCAAATTATGGAAGATAGAGATGAGATAATTGAAACAGCTCTTATGTTTGTACCTCAAAAGAGTCGTTTTTTTGAAAGAGTTTCAGTTTGTTTTAAGGATGTAAAAGGATCTAATACTTGGGAAGAAGCATACGATAAAATAAGTGACAAATATGGTGAATATGGTCACTGTAGAATTTATCAAGAAATAGGTATGTTAATAAATTCTTTGAAATTTGCTGAAGATGTTGGTCATGGAATTTGTATTCAAGTAAGCCAAGGTGCTGATACAGATAGTTTTGGTGCTACTTCTGGGTCTCTTTTAGGTGCATATTTTGGACCTGGCCATCTTGATGATAAATGGATAAAACCATTTAAAGACGATATTCATACCGGATTAGCTTGGTTTTTTGAAAGATCTGTTTCTAAATTAGCCAAAAGAATGTCAAAGCTACCTAATATTATGAGAATGTGATATTTGATGGCACGCCCGGGAGGATTCGAACCCCCGACCTAATGGGTAGAAACCATTCGCTCTATCCAACTGAGCTACGGGCGCATGACAACATATACTATTATAAAATTGATTTTTACTTATTGGCAATGCTTATTCTTACTGCACAAGCTTTATACTCTGGAGTTTCTGTTATAAAGTCCACTGCATCAGAAGTTAAATCATTTGTTCTAGTTTTGTCAGGAAAAGCAAAGCTCATGAAAACGGCTCCTTCAGGAGATTTATCAGTTATTTTAGCTTTAGCTGTTACTGAACCTCTTCTTGATTCAATTTTAATTAAGTCTTTTTCTTTGATAGAAAGATTTTTTGCATCAAATGGATTAATTTCTACTAATTCTTCAGATATTATTTCATCAAAACCCCTAGCTTTACCAGTCTGAGTACCAGTATGATATGTGGACCTTCTTCTACCAGTTGATAAAACAAATGGGAACTCTTTATCTGTAGGCTCAGCAGGTTCTATATGATCAACAGGACTAAATATTCCAGTTTCTCCTGATTCCATTTGATCCTTATGTAAATAAGGTGTACCTGGATGATTTTCGTCTGGGCAAGGCCACTGTATTCCACCTTCTTCTTCAATTCTCTTATAATTAATTCCTTTAAATAGGGGAGAAGTACTAGCCATTTCCTTCCATATCTCATCAGGTTCAGTAATTTTGTGTTTTTTACCCATAGCCTCATAGAATCCCAGAATAATATCGACGTCAGTTTTAGCATTTCCAGGAGTTTCTACAGCAGGTCTTACCCTTTGTACTCTTCTTTCAGTGTTTACGAAAGTTCCATTTGCTTCGGCAAAAGATGATGCTGGAAGTACTAAATCAGCCATTTTAGCTGTTTGAGTCATAAAGATATCTTGAACAACAAAAAAATCTAAATTGTTGAGAGCATGAATAGCATGATTAGCATTTGGATCGGATACTATAGTATTTTCTCCCATAACAAATAAAAACTTAACATCTCCAGAGTTCATTTTATCCATCGCAGTAATTTTAGTCATACCTCTTTTTCTAGGAAGTTCAGCATCCCAAATTTTCTCAAATTTTTCTACCATTCCAGGGGCTTCTACTTTTTGATATCCAGGAAAATCTGTTGGAAGAGAACCTGAATCACTTACACCCTGAACGTTGTTTTGACCTCTCAATGGATTGACTCCTGCATTTTCACTTCCAAAGTTACCACAAAGCATAGCTAAATTTGCTAAGCTTTGTACGTTGTAAGATCCACATGAATGTTCTGTTATTCCTACGGTGTAACAAATTGCAGACTTAGGTGAAGCTTTAGCATATTCTTTGGCTGTATAAATAATATCTTCAGGATCTATGCCACATATTTTTGCAGAATACTCAGGGGTATAGAGAGTCAAGTGGTTTTTTATTTCCTCAAAGTTTCGTGTTCTTGTTTCGACATATTCTTTATCGTATAAATCATTTTGAATTATATAATTTGAAACTGCATTATAGAAAGGAATATCTGTTCCTATACGTATTTGGATATACTTATCTGCCCATTTGGTTAGTTCTATTTTTCTAGGGTCTACAACAATTAGTTTTGCTCCATTCTTAACTGCTTTTTTCATCCTAAGTGATATCACTGGATGTGTTTCAGTTGTGTTGGAACCAGTTACTAATAGTAACTTTGAACCGGCTAATTCTTGAATAGAATTAGTCATAGCACCTCTGCCGACCATGACCGCCATCCCAGCGACCGTAGGAGCGTGTCAGGTACGAGAACAATTATCGATATTGTTTGTTCCAACAACTGTTCTTGCAAATTTTTGTAATAAATAATTTGCTTCAGTTACTACTCTTGCAGAAGCCCACCATACAGTTGAGTCTGGACCATTATTTTCAATTGAAGCATTAAGCTTTTGGCTGAAAACCTCATACGCCTTTTCCCATGAGACCTTTTCAAATTCTCCATTTTTATTTTTTAGCAATGGGTCTGTAAGCCTTTCCTGAGAATTAACGAAATCCCAAGAAGCAAATTGTCCTTTTACACACAAAGATCCTAAACTAGGTGCATCAAAATCAGGAGTTGCACCAAGTACTTTTTTCCCATCACTGATTAGTTCTATTCCGCAACCAACTCCACAATATGGACATATTGATTTAGTTTTAGTTTCTTTTTTTTCTAAACTTATTTCAATTTTTTTGTTCGATAAAGCTCCAGTAGGGCAGGTGTTTACACATTGCCCACAAAAAGTACAATCAGATTTCATTAATTT
>DFQF01000057.1:0-43832 GCA_002377645.1 Nitrospinaceae bacterium UBA3496
AGTTGTGGTTTGAAAATTTCTTGAGTATTTATAAAAATAACTTGTTGGTTTTTTTGTCTAAAATTGTTAGATTAATGAGCATTAATTAAATCCTTTCACAGTGAAAAAAATGATAGAAGCCTGGGACAACTGTTTGCTTGAAATAAAAAAAAGCGTTTCTGAAGAAGCGTTTGAAAGGTGGTTCAAAAACACAAAACCAATATTAATAAACCAAAAAGAACTTTTTATTGAAGTGCCTGATTCTTTTTGTGCCGAAACTATTATTGTCCGTTTTTCAAAAATTATAGAAGAAGTCGTTAGCCTTGAGGATTCCATATCCGGACTCAGGTTTGTTCCCTCAAAAGTGCAAAAAAAACATCAAATTAAAGAAGAGGTTGTGCCAGAAAAACCGCCCAACAAAGCCCAAAAACCTAAGTTTTTAAATCCCAAGTATTCTTTTGGTAGTTTCGTAGTGGGAGCATCAAATGAATTTGCCCATGCCTGCAGCCTCCAAATCACCGAAGACACAACGAAAAATCTCAATCCACTTTTTATATACGGGGGGGTTGGTCTTGGCAAAACCCACCTCCTTCATGCGATAGCGCACCAGGTGTTAGAAAAAAAACAGAGAGCAAAGGTTTTTTACACGTCTTCTGAAAACTTTATAAACGATTTGATTTCGTCAATACAAAAAAACAAAATGGTAGATTTTAGATCAAGATACAGAAAAATAGACTTTCTATTAATTGATGATATTCAATTCATAGCAGGCAAAGAAAGAACCCAAGAAGAGTTTTTTTTCACATTTAACGCGCTGCATGAGTCTGGAAAGCAAATTATAATGACTAGCGATAAAAACCCCAAAGACACCCCGGGACTAGAGGAGCGGCTAAAAGCAAGGTTTGTTTGGGGAATAATGGCTGATATTGGGCCTCCAGATTTTGAGACAAAGGTTGCGATAATCCAAAAAAAAGCTTCGGAGCTTAATTTTGACATTAAAAAGGATGTTGCCCATTTCATAGCAGAAAAAGTTCGCTCAAACATCAGAGAGCTGGAGGGGTGTCTTGTGAAGTTGGTCTTTCATTCCTCTCTTCACGGAACAGAGATAAACATAGACGACGCAAAAGAAATACTCAAAAACACCCTTAGAGACCCACAAAAAGGAGTATCGGTCGACGAAATTCAAAAAATAGTTGCGGAGTTTTTTCAGGTTAGAGTTTTAGATCTTAAATCAAAAAACAGGGCCAGAATATTTGCCGAACCAAGGCAAATCGCAATGTATCTTTCAAGAAAGTTTTCTTCGGCTTCAACTACAGAGATAGGAACAAGGTTTGGCGGCAAAGATCATTCAACAGTCATACACTCAACAAACAAAATAACAAAACAAATAAAAGAAAACACCGCGATCGCCTCAACCGTAAACTCTTTAATTGAAAAAATAGAAACATTGTGAATAAGATGTGTTTTTTTGTGCGCAAGTGTTTAAAAAACACAAAAACCACAGACTTATTAACAGTATAAACAACATATTAACAAAAAAACAGCCCCTATTTTTTTGTTAAACAATTGATATGCTTGGCTTATTATAGTTTTCAACAAAACAAACAGCACTACTACTGCTACTATATATATATATTATTACTAATAAATAATAGAAATTGGGGAAAACCCTGAAAATAAAGTCAGTCAAACTTAAGAACTTTAGAAACTATGAATCTTTAGGGACAAAGTTTCACCCTAAGCTTAACTACATTTTTGGAAAGAACGGCTCCGGAAAAACAAACCTTATAGAATCAATTTATTTTTTAACAAACCTAAAATCATTCCGAACAAAAAAAAGATCAAGCCTAATTAAAAAAAATACAAACGCAATGTATGTAGGGGGAGTTTTTTCCGATGACGACATGAGCAAAGATGTTAAATTGGAAGCTTCGCTTTTTGAACAAAAAAGAGTTTATAAACTAAACAACAAAACAGAACAGAACTTGATCGATTATCTGAAATCAGTCAACACAATGGTTTTTTTTCCGGACAGCCTGCGCATAATTAAAGATAGTCCCCTTTTTAGGAGAAATTTTTTTGACAGAGCTATTTCCTCCATTGACCCAACCTACTTACTTGAAAGTAAAGAGTATTCAAGAATTCTAAGAGAGAGAAACAAAATCCTTAAAAACAACGGTGACGACAGATTGTTAGAGGTTTGGAATAGTCGATTTTTTTCTTGTGCCTCAAACATCTTTAAAAAAAGAACAGCCTTTCTAGAACTCCTTAAGCAAAAAATAAGCCCCCTAAAAAAAACACTCAACATAAACAAAAACATAGAGATTTTCTACTCAAAGAGTTTAAAGTATTCTCACAAAAAAAACACAGAAACATTAGCCTACGAAATAATCAAAGAAGAGTATGAAAAAAACAAAGAAGAAGAAAAAATAAAAAAACAAACATGCTTGGGTCCACATTTGGATGATTTTGTTATATATTTAGACGGTGACAGTTCTAGAGAAAACGCATCACAGGGGGAGCAAAGGCTAGTTATAATTTTAATCCTGCTCGCCGTTTCGGATGTTTATAGAGAAGTTTCAGAAGAAAACTTAATATATCTTTTTGATGATATGAGTTCCGAACTAGATCGTGAAAAAAGACAAAGTGTGATAGAGTATTTAATGTCTAGTGATTCACAGGTTTTTATAACCTCGACAGAAAAACCAGAAACAAAAAACCCGCCCGAAGCGTATTCCCTTTTTGACCTAGATTTAGGAGGGGGAATAATTCGTTAAGCCCGTAATTTTTTAGGATAAATTAATGGCCACGCCAAAGAAAAAAGTCTCGAACGCAAAATACCAAGCGAAAGATATTAAAGTTTTAGAGGGGTTGGAGGCGGTTCGTAAAAGACCGGCGATGTATATTGGCAGCACTGGTTCTCCGGGGTTGCACCATCTTGTTTACGAGGTTGTTGACAACAGCGTGGACGAGGCAATGGCTGGTTTTTGTTCGGTCATAAATGTTTGTATTAATAGCGACGATTCTATTACTGTTGAGGATGATGGTAGGGGTATTCCTGTAGACAAACATCCAACAGAAAAGATTTCTGCCGCTGAAGTTGTTTTGACAAAGTTGCATGCAGGAGGAAAGTTTGAAAATAGCGCCTACAAGGTTTCAGGTGGATTGCATGGCGTTGGTGTGTCCTGTGTAAATGCACTCTCTGAAAGTTTAACCGCAGAAATAAAAAGAGGCGGCGGTGTATACCACCTTTCATTTAAAAGAGGACTTCCTGAAAAAAAGATAAAAAAAACCGGAACCTCTAAAAAAACCGGGACCACAATAACCTTCAAGCCAGATCCTGAAATTTTTGAAATGGTTGAATATAGTTTTGCTATTTTGTCTGCAAGGTTAAGGGAGCTTGCCTATTTAAATAGTGGATTGAAAATAATTTTAGAAGACAAAAGAGAAGCAAAAAAGGAGGAATATTTTTACAAGGGCGGGATTGCATCATATGTTGAGCACCTAAATTCTACAAAAGAAGTCGTTCACAAAAAACCTATTTATGTTTTATCTAAAAAAGAAGGAACTATCGTTGAGACGTCTCTGCAATACCACGATGGGTATAATGAGACTTTGTTTTCCTTTGCGAACAACATAAATACAAATGAGGGTGGCACTCATTTGATAGGGTTTCGTAGTGCACTGACAAGGACTATTAATAAATATGCCAAAGACAATAATCTTTTAAAAAACTCGCCGCCGCCAAGTGGTGAAGATGTAAGGGAGGGGCTTACGGCAATTTTGAGTGTAAAGTTGCCAGATCCGCAATTTGAAGGTCAGACCAAAGGAAAACTGGGGAATTCAGAAATGAAGGGTCTCGTTGAACAAGCGCTCAATGAGAGTCTTTCGAGTTTCTTTGAAGAAAATCCGAGTGTTGCAAAAAAAATCGTAGAAAAATCTATTCAAGCATCGATTGCTAGAGAGGCAGCAAGAAAAGCGAGAGATCTAACTAGAAGAAAGAGCGCTCTGGAAAGTGGTTCTCTCCCGGGGAAATTAGCGGACTGCTCTGAAAAAGATCCAGAGATTTGTGAGCTTTATTTGGTGGAGGGTGATTCTGCCGGAGGATCTGCCAAACAAGGAAGAGACAGGGCTTATCAAGCGATTCTTCCTCTGAAAGGTAAAATTTTAAATGTTGAAAAAGCCCGATTAGATAAGATGTTGAATCATGACGAGATTCGACACATTATTACCGCTATAGGTACTGGTATTGGGGAAGAAGATTTTGATATAACAAAGCTGAGATATAACAAAATTGTGATTATGACTGATGCAGATGTAGACGGATCACATATAAGAAGTCTTTTGCTTACTTTTTTCTTTAGACATATGCGTGAATTAATAACAAACGGACATTTGTACATAGCGCAGCCTCCTCTATATAAAGTAAAACGTGGAAAAAAAGAATTATACTTAAGTGACGAGAGAATGTTCGATGATTTTATTTTATCTTCTGCCATTGAAGATGCAGATCTTCTTGTAAAAAACGGATTAAACGGAAGCCATAAAAGCAAAAAAAGCCAAGCAAAAAAAAATACCAATGGAAAAGCCCCAATTCTAGGAAAAGAGCAGCTACATTCTCTTTTAGTGACACTTTCTGAATCTGAAGATGCTATGGCCTCGTTTCTAAAGCAAGGAATGGATATCAGGATTCTAGATTTTATTGCCAGAGAACTAATTGCAGAAAAACCCGAAATGAAAACATCTGATTTTAACAACAAAAAAGGATTGGAATTAATAAAAAAGAAAATTTTAACTTTTATTACTAATGAATTTGGTGACGAAAGAAAACCCGAAGCTCTTATTGAAAGGGACGAGAATGGAAAAGAAAAAGGAGTAATTGTGCAAACAAGAGTTTCTGATAGAGAATTGACGACAAAAATAGAGACACTAACTATAGAAGGCAAAAATTTCAAGAGAATACTTGATGCTTATGTTGATCTTACCGAGTTAGGCATTGGTCCTTTTGAAATAAAAAATGGAGAATCTAAAATAGAAATCAAAGAAAATACCGAAATTTTGGAAGGTTTTAGAGCATTAGGAAAAAAAGGATTGACAATACAAAGATATAAAGGTTTGGGTGAGATGAATCCAGATCAACTTTGGGACACTACCATGGATCCAGATACTCGCATCTTCAGGCAAGTTAACCTCCAGGACGAAACTCTTGCAGAGGTCGATTTGGTTTTTTCAACTCTTATGGGCGATAATGTTGAGCCTAGAAAAGAATTTATCGAAAAACACGCCCTTGATGTTGAGAACCTAGATATTTAAAAATTACTTCTTCGCCCCAAGGATATAGTTTTGTCCGAAGACAAAGAAAAAAAAGAAATTGTAAATATAGAAGATGAGATGAGCACCTCTTTTATGGAATATGCGATGAGCGTGATTGTCTCTCGGGCCTTACCGGATGTTCGCGATGGACTGAAACCAGTTCATAGAAGAATATTGACCACATTAAACGATCTTGGTCTTTCTCATAACAAAGCTTACAGAAAGTGCGCAAAAATATCTGGGGATGTAAGTGGAAATTATCATCCTCATGGAGAGGCAGTTGTTTATCCAGCTCTTGCAAGAATGGCCCAAGACTTTTCACTTAGGGGTTTATTGGTAGATGGACAGGGAAATTTTGGTTCTATAGATGGAGATCCTCCGGCGGCCATGCGTTATACAGAAGCAAGAATGACAGAATTAGCAGAAAGAATGCTTTATGACATAGAAAAAGAAACGGTTGATTATATTCCTAATTACGACAATACCAGAACAGAACCCTCCGTTCTTCCCTCAAGAATTCCAAATCTTCTTTTAAACGGTTCTACAGGAATAGCCGTTGGTATGGCTACAAACATCCCCCCTCACAATCTCAGCGAACTCTGCGACGCCCTTATTTTGGTTTTAGATAAAGAAAATATCGAAATTAAAAAAATCTTAGAAGTTATGCCGGGTCCTGATTTTCCCACTGGTGCGATTATAAACGGAAAAAAGGGAATAGAAGATTATTATTCAACTGGCAGAGGTTCTTTGCAATTAAGGGCAAAAGCATTTGTGGAAGAAGATGAGAGAACTGAAAGAGAGTCGATAATAATTACCGAAATCCCCTACACGGTTAATAAGGCAAGGCTAATCGAAAAAATTGCGGATCTTGTAAGAGAGCAGAAAATAAAAGATATTTCGGATATACGAGATGAAAGTGATAGAGATGGAATGAGGGTGGTTATTGAGTTGAAAAGAGGAACCATAGGAGAAGTTGTCCTTAATCAACTTTATAAATCCACTCAAATGCAAATGTCTTTTGGTGTAATACTTCTTGCTTTGGTAAACAATCAGCCCCAAGTAATGAATATTATCGATGTTCTTAATCACTTCCTTCGCTTTAGAAGAGAAATAGTCTTAAGAAGGACCAGGTTTGATCTTAAAAAAGCTGAAAACAGGGCACACATTCTAGAAGGTTTCTTGATTGCCCTGAAGAATATTGACGCTATTATTAAACTTATTCGAGGAAGCCAGACACCAGAAGAAGCGAAGAGTGGTTTGATAGAAAAATTTTCATTAACGGAAATTCAAGCACAAGCCATTCTTGAGATGCGTCTTCAGAGACTAACAGGACTAGAACAAGAAAAAATTGAAAAAGAATTTGCAGAATTAATTAAAACAATTAAAGAGTTGGAAAAAATCCTTTCCGACAAGAAAAAACAAACGAAAATCATAAAAGAAGAATTATTAGAAATTAAAGATAAGTTTTCTGATGAAAGACGAACTTTAATTCAAGACCAAACAGGTGACATATCTTTAGAAGACATGATCGCCAAGGAAGACATGGTCGTTACAATTTCAAATACAGGATATATCAAAAGAAATCCCATAGCTCTATATAGGTCTCAAAGAAGAGGAGGAAAGGGGATTGTAGGAATGGGGACAAAAGAAGAAGATTTTGTCGAAAGTCTCTTTGTAGCGTCAACACATGATTATTTGCTTTTCTTTACAAACAAAGGAAGGTGTTACTGGCTTAAAGTTCACGAAGTGCCACAAGCAGGGAGAACAGCAAGGGGGAAATCTATTGTTAATGTCTTACGTCTTTCGCAAGACGAAGAAACTACGGCTATTTTGCCAATACGGGAATTTGAACCAGATAAATATATAGTTATGGCAACAAAAAAAGGAGTTTTGAAAAAAACCCAACTTACTGCTTATAGCAGGCCAAGATCTTCTGGAATTATTGCATTAAATCTAGACGATGAAGACGAATTAGTGAGTGTAGGGCAAACTACCGGCAGTCAAGAAATTTTTATTGGAACACGAAAAGGGAAAGCAATTAGATTTCCGGAGGAAAAAGCAAGGCCCATAGGAAGAACAGGCAGAGGGGTTCGAGGTATTACCTTAGGAGAGGATGACGAAGTTGTTGGGATGGAGGTAGTTTCGCCTGGAGAAATAATTTTAACAGTTACAGTTTTGGGTTTTGGTAAACGAGGCCGAATTGATGATTATAGAGTAACAAACAGAGGCGGAAAAGGAGTTATTAATATCAAGGTAACGGAAAAAAACGGACAGGTTGTTGGAATTAGAAAAGTGACCGAGAATGACGAGTTTATGCTTATCACAACGGGCGGGCAACTTATTCGTTTACGTTCTACAGATGTTTCAATTATAGGACGGGCCACACAAGGCGTAAGACTTATTAGGGTTAAAGATGACGATTCTGTCTCAGGGCTTGCTAGAATTGAAGAGGACAACAATCTTTAAGATTGTCTTTTTTAACTAAAAATGAAACCTATTTCATATCTTTCGTTTATAATTCTTACGTTCCTTTTTTTTGGATGTTCGATAGAACAAAAACTTCCCGCAAAAACTACAGCAAAAGAAACAATAATACCAAATCAAAAAACTACAACAAAAGAAGAAAAAATAGCACAACAAAAATCTAAAAAAACTCAAAACCTAAGCCTAAAAGGTGAGAGAGAATATAGAAGGAAAAATTACAAATCTGCCGAAAAGTTTTTTGATAAAGCACTTAGTATAGATCCCGAAAATTTACACGCATTAACAGGAATCGGGTGGACGCTTTATGATTCAAGACAATTTAAGAAAGCCTTAGTTTTTTTTAAAAAAGCAAACAACAGATACCCAAAAGACAACAGTGCAAAGCGGGGGTTGGCCTATCTTTTTTATCGAATTGGAAAATTGTCAGAGGCAGAGAAGTTGTTAGGAAAACTTGATAGAAATAAATGGCCAGAATTGACACAGATTGATTTAGAAAAAAATTCTTCGGTCGGCGAAATGGACTTAAATGTAAAAAAAACCTTATTTAAAAAAAAGGGAGTGTCTAAATATCAAGGATTAGGAAACAAAGGAAGTGATTTGATAATTCCACAAAAATCGCCTGGTTCAAACATGGTTTTAATTACTGGAGGAGTGTTTTATTTTTCAACAAACAAAAGATTTTTGAAAAAGAAAAAAAGAAAAAAAGCCAAAGTAAAATCTTTTTTAATGGATAAGTTTGAAGTTACGAATTCCCAGTATGCAATGTTTGTAAAATCTTCGGGTTATCCAGAGCCTCCATTTTGGGATAGTGAACAATTTTCAGGTGCGCATCTTCCCGTGGTTGGCGTTTCCTGGATTGAAGCGAAGGCTTTTTGTTCTTGGGTAAAAAAACGATTGCCAACAGAAATTGAGTGGTCTTACGTGGCACAGGGTGGGCAAAGGCAAAGGATATATCCCTGGGGCATGAAATTAAAACAAAGAAATGCTATTTTTGGTTTGGATTTAATTACCGGTGGTCCTAAGGCGGTAGGAAGAAGACCACAAGGAGCTAGCATACATGGTGTGGAAGATTTAGCTGGGAATGTATGGGAATGGGTGCAGGAGAAGTATAATACAGGCAACAAAAAAATTTATTCTACGAAAAAAGAAAGAATTGAATTTAGAGTTCTAAAGGGTGGCTCCTGGGCGAATGGCTCCTGGGCTTTAAAAAACTTTAATCGCACTGGCGATTTAGCAAATAGAAAATTGCCCGTTTATGGTTTTAGGTGCGCTAAGAACAACACAAATTAGAGTTCTATAAGGGGCATTGAAATGCGAATTCTTCTGTTTATTTTTATTGTTTTTTTTGTAGCACAAGGAATTAGTTTTGCTGAAAACAAAAACTTGAAACAGAGCAATACAGAAAAAATGGAAGAAAAAAACAGAGATACTGGAACTAATTTGCATTTAATTGTCACAATAACAATGCCGTCTGGAAAGCTTGAAACTTTTGGTTCGGAAATAAAAAAAATGGAAATAATTTCACATGAAGACGGTGAAATTGATATGATACATCTGGTTCTGGGAAGCAATAAAATTGAAAAAACTCATGTTTGGTATAATTATGACATGATCTCAAAGCTAAGTTACAAATTTATTACAGAAAAGGGACAAAAAATGGTCCATGTTAAAATTCTTCAGCCCTCCCCTCTTAACAAAGAGTTGAAAAAGCCTCTTAATCCGTTAGATCCGATGGAATATCGTTAAAGAAGAATTTTTTCATTTCTTTCAAAAAGGAAAAAATATTGAGTGATACCTACGAAAACCCAGAAATTTTATTGAATCCAAATGAACTCAGCGAGTTAATTGGTGATCAAAAAAGTTCGGATCTTATAATTATTGATACACGACCAGCCCCTGATTTCTGTAATTCTCATATAGAAGGCGCTGCTCATCTTGATTTGTATGGCATTTCTTTAAATGATACCTCCCCTGCGCCTCTTAAAGCATTTACTTGGATGCTAGCTTATTTAATGGAAATAAGAGGTGTTGATTATGATAAGAAAGTTGTTTTTTATGAAGAAAATTCTGGAATGAGATCAGCCCGGGGTTTTTGGTTCCTCGAATATTTAGGCCATGAAAACGTTCATATTTTGGACGGTGGCATTAATTCATGGATGAATGAAGGTTTGCCAGTATCTTCTGATCCTTGGCCTTTAACAGGAAGCTTTCACGATGAAGATTCAGGGAATATAAAAGCTATAATTCGTACTTCTTTCACAGAACATTTAAAAGCAACGGACAATACAAAAATAGCTACAGCTGATTATATTTTAAAAAACATGGATCGAAACGATGTAGCGATACATGATACTCGTTCTAAGGGTGAATTTTATGGGGAAACCATACGAGCTGCACGAGGTGGCGCAATTCCTAATTCAATTCATTTAGAGTGGCTTGATTTTGTATCTGATGAAGGTTTTGTAAAACCAGCACAAGACCTACGTTTTATGTTGGAAGAAAAAAAACTAACAAAAGAGAAAGAAATCATTCCGCTTTGTCAAGGCGGATATCGTTCTGCTTATGCGTATCTCATATATCGTTTACTTGGCTACTCGAAAGTAAGAAATTATATTGGCTCTTGGAAAGAGTGGGGCGATAGAGAAGATTTGCCAATTATTAAACCAAAAAGATAGCTCTTGGTTTTCATGCTCAAATCAAACTTCAATTCTCCAAAAGCAGAATCAAAATTTTTTACAGCAGAATTTCCTGGTGTTGGTGGAAAAATAAAAATCAAAGCTGAAGATTTTGTAGTAGAGGAGATTTTAATAGATCCTCCGCTAGGAGAAGGAAATCATTTTTATTTATTTTTTGAAAAAGTTGGCATTAACACGGTTGATTTAGTCAGAATATTGGCAAAAATATTTAATATTTCTGAATGGGGCGTTGGGTATGCTGGGAGAAAAGATTCAAACAGTTATTCTAGGCAATGGTTTTCTGTGTCTTGTTCTCATAAAGAATTTCTTAACAAAAAAACAGAACTAGAAAATCTAAAAAATAAAAACTGTGTTTTTTTGTGCTTTAAAAAAGGGCTTAAAAAACTACGAAGAGGAGCACTAAAGAGCAATAAGTTTCAGATTAGGATCAGGGATGTTTCTCCTTTTGCCCTAGAAAGATCTAGAGAAATAATCGAATATCTAGCTTCTAATAAATTACCAAATTACTTCGGTCCCCAAAGATTTGGTGTACATGGAAATGTGGCTAATATTGGAAGGTTTTTATTGTCTAAAGATTATAATCTTGCCATTTCCTCTTTGGTTGGAGAAAAAAGATTAGAAACTGTAAAAAACTTTGAGAAAACCAGATTAAATGAAGCTATTAGAAAATTCGAAAAATCTGATTTTGTCGGAGCGAAAGAGCTTTGGCCAAATTCATGGATAGCAGAACGGAGGGTGCTTACTTCTTTGGCAAAGGGAAGTTCAAACGAAAAAGCAATTAAAGCTTTGCCATTTCTTGAGCGTAACTTTTTTGGATCTGCGTTTCAGTCCCAATTGTTTAATGAGTGTCTTTCTCTACGTTTAGAGTTAGGTTATTTTGATTCTTTATTTGAAGGTGATGTTGCTCTTTCTAATAATTTTTCACGGCCGCAATTAATGAGGAACAGTGAAGAAACAGAGAAAAATAGGACAGATTTATCTGTAAGCCCATCTGGTCCAATTTATGGAAAGAGAATGTTAAAACCTTTTGGAACTGAACTAGAGATTGAAACAGCCGTTTTGTTAAAATATGATTTATGTTTAGATAATTTTATATCAAATCTTACAGATCTTCGGTTAAAAGGTGGGAGAAGAGCTTATAGAGCTGATATTTTAGACTTTGAAGTTAGGTCTACAGACAAAGATCTTTTTTTAAAGTTAGAACTTTCAAAAGGCGCATTTGCAACACAGGTCTTAAAAGAAGTTATGAAAGTATAGTTGTTTATATGTAGACTTTTATATTAAATACATAAAGTTTTTGTTTTTTTGTCGGGAGAGTTTAAATGAAAGTTTTTATAGCAGGTGGAAGCGGTTATATAGGCAGAGTTTTAGTGCGCCAGTTATCTTTGGCTGGTCATGAGTGTAGAGTTTTGTGTCGGAACCCAGAACTAGAAAGACAACGTTTAGCTGGAGAAAAAAATGTATACCCTGTGAGAGGGGATATAGTTGACTACTCTACAAATCAACTTGCAAAGCTGATCGATAAAAGTGATGCGGTAATTAATTTAGTAGGCATAATCATAGAAAAAGGAACTGCTGGTTTTGAAAAGGTTCATGTAGAAGGGACGAGAAAATTAACTCTTGCTTCTGAGGAAGCAGGAATACAGCGGTTTATTCAGATGAGCGCATTGGGAACAAGAGACAATGCTGTTTCTAGATATCATAAAACAAAATGGGAAGCAGAACTGTTAGTTAGAAATATGAAGCTTGATTGGACTATTTTTAGACCCTCGATTGTTTTTGGAGAGGAAGATGAGTTTATTAACGTATTCGCAGGTATGGCTCGTTTTCTTCCCGTTTTACCTCTAATTGGAGGTGGGCATGGCAAATTACAGCCTATATGGGTAGAAGATGTATGTCACTGTTTTGTTAAGTCTTTAAGTATGCCTGAAACTTTTGGAAAGACTTTCGATCAGGGTGGCGAGCACGCTTTGTCTTTAAAAGAACTTATGAAGCTAATAGTTGGAGCTATGGGAAGAAAAAGATTTTTGGCGCCACTTCCGTTTCCAGTTGCAAAAATTCAAGCTAAAATTTTTAATTTGCTTCCTATAAAGCCACCATTTACAGAAGATCAAATTACTATGTTAAAAGAGGACAATATTTGCAATTCATCAGAAATGAAGGATGTTTTTAAAATAAAACCACTTTCTGTTAATACGTATCTAGAAAGAAAATTCGGAAAATGATTTAAATTTTAAACAATTTTTTCTGTTCCTGTATGTAATCAATAATCTTTTTTTGGGCGCTTGAAATTCCTTCTTCTAAAAGACCATCTTTTTCAACCCATTTTCCCTCTGATACTTTTGAATCCATTGAATTTACGGAAACTTTAAAAACTACAAATAAAATCTCAACATGGGTGAGGTGTATTTTTTTTTCAATAATTTTTTTAGTGGAAATGTTTTTCCCCACAAAGAAAGAACCTAATTTATCTTTCTTTTGTTTTTGTGAGCAGTCAAGAAAATGTCCTTCAACTTCCCAGCCAGGCAGTTCCCAAAGACCTTTAAAAAGTCCCTTATTTCTTCTTTTTACCATTAAAAATTTTCCATTGTACTCTGCAAAAAACTGGAAAAATGTTTTTAATTTTCTTTCTTTCTTCTTCTTTTTTTTAGGTATTAGTAAAGATGTTTTATTCTTATTTGACAAACAATTGCTGATAATTGGACATAATTCACAATGAATTTTTTTTGGTTTGCAAATTTCAGATCCTAAATCCATAACCGCTTGATTAAAATCCCCAGGTCGTTTTTTAGATATAATTTTATTTGCACATTCTTCAAGATATTTTAAAGATTTTTTTGTGTCGATTTGTCCTTGAAAGTTTAATATTCTGGATAAAACTCTAATCCAATTAGCATCAAGAGCAGGAATATTTTCATCAAACGCAATACTCCCTATTGCAGCAGCGGTATAATTTCCTATACCGGGAAGTTTTTTTAAGTTTTCTTGTTGTATTGGAATTCTGCCTTTGTAATCTGTAAGAATTATTTTTGCAGAAAGATGAAGATTCCTTGCTCGACTGTAATAACCAATCCCTTGCCATTCGTTTAAAACTTCGCCAATTGAAGCATTTGCAAGAACTTTTATAGAGGGAAATCTATTTAAAAAACTAACATATCTTTCCTGTATGAATTTTACTCTAGTTTGTTGAAGCATTATTTCAGAAATCCAAATTCGATAGGGATTTTTGTTTTTTCTCCAAGGAAGATCTCTTTTGTTTTGATCGTACCAAAGTAAAATATTTTTTCTAATTAACGTATGATTTGTATATTTATTTGATTTATTTTTTTTCATTTTTTAAATGTGTTTTTAATTTTTTAGCGTACCCTATGGAGAGAAAATGTTCCAAATGAAAAAAGTTCTCTTTTTTGTTTTCATTTTCTTCTTTCTGTTCTTTAGTGATTCTTTTATCTCTCTTTCAGATGCAGCAAAAGGAAGAGTTATTGGAATCATTATGAGTTCAGGGAAAGATCAAAACAAATATAGTTTAGATATTAGGGATTCAGTCATTTTTCAAATTCGCAAGTTGAACCAAAAGCTTGAATCGAAAAAACAAATCTCCCTTGTTTTTATTAAGGCAGGAAAGACAGCAGAGTCTGCAGCAGAATCAGTACAGCTGCTTTATCTTAAACACAAGGTTTTAGCAATAATTGGGCCCTCTCAAATAAGCCAGGCAATTTCTTCTGCAAAAGCTGCAGAGAACTTAGGGGTTCCATTTATTTCACTTTCTTCTTCTGAGGGATTGAATGATGTTTTGCGTAATTGGGCATTTTCAATTGCACCTTCTGCATCTTTAGAAGTTGATTTGTTGCTTAATTTTCTTGAAGAAAGAAATTTTAGAAAAATAGCCTTGTTAAGTTTTCCAAAAAAAAATGCTCTTGAAGCAAGAAAGCAAATTTTTTCAAGGTCCCCCGAAAAACAGATTTCAATTTTATCTGACAAGGTCTTTAAATTAAAAGAATATAACTTTCATTCTTATCTTAATTCAAAGAAAATAGAATCATCTGAGGCAGTTGTCCATTGGACGGCTAATTCTTCAAGTTCTGATCTTATTAAAGCAAGTTTGACCTATAATGGGAATCAACATTTTTTTGTTCTTGGCCACGATTCTTTTGATCGCAGTAATTTTAAAGGTATTGATGTAACCAGGCCGATCTATTTTATCGTGCCTAAATTTTTTACAGAACCTTTTTTGCCAAGCTTCTATGAATATAAAAAGCAAGTTTTGCGATTTTATATTAATTTTGAATATCAATTTGGGCGCAAACCATCGATTTATGCAGCAAGATCCGTTGACGCAATAAAAATCTTGTCTTCTGCCATTTTTGAGTCTTCAGGAAAACGAAAACTTATCTTGGAGCATCTAAAGAAGGTTAAAAAATTTAGCGGGCTTTCAGGAAATTTTAATTTAATGAAAAACAAGAATCATTTAATTGCCGACGCATATGCAATCCTCCATTTTCAAAATGGAATCTGGAACCTGGAATCGTTTGAATAAGTTTAATTAAATACTTGACAAATTATCTATTATAGTGATTAATGCGACTAGTTTGGTCGTATTAAACAGGAGATGGTTTTGCTTGCATTCACAAAACAAACTGATTATGGTCTGATGGCCTTGCATTATCTTGCAACCCACTTTGAAAATGATAGCGCTACGAATGCTAAGACTATAGCACAGGCATGCGCCTTGCCTTCTGAGTTACTCGCCAAAACAATGCAATTGTTGGCTAAGAAAGGACTTGTTGAATCGAAAAATGGTCCAAAAGGGGGATATGTTTTAGCAAAAGAGCCAGATTCAATTACGATTGCAGAGGTTGTAAGGGCAATAGAGGGACCGATTGCCATAACAAGTTGTCAGATTGCAGGTGCCGATGACTGCAAACAATACAGAAATTGCTCTATTTTTCATCCTATGGGGCAACTTCAAGGGAGAATAACTGAATTACTTGAAGGGATGACTATTTTCGATATGGCCGGTATGCCGGCGGGAGAAATAAAATGAGCCTAAAGTTCCCAATTTATATGGACTACCAAGCAACGACGCCAATGGATCCCAGAGTACTTGAGGCAATGACGCCTTATTTTACAGATACATTTGGCAACGCAGCTAGCAGGAACCACAGTTATGGGTGGGAAGCTGAAAAAGCTGTTGATAAGGCAAGAGAACAAATTGCAAATGTTATTAATGCCGATCCAAGAGAAATAATTTTTACAAGCGGAGCCACTGAATCGGACAATATGGCCCTCAAGGGGGTTGCTGAAATGTATAAGAGTAAGGGGAATCATATAGTTACATCTTCTATAGAACACAAAGCTATAATTGATTCCGCAAAAAGACTTGAAACATGGGGGTTTGATGTAACTTATATCGATCCTCCAGATGACGGAATTACTTCTCTTAAAATGATAGAGAATGCAATTAGGGAAGATACGATTTTGGTTTCTATCATGCATGCGAATAATGAGATAGGGGTTATTAATCCTATTGAAGAAATTGGCAAATTTTGCCATGAGAAAGGAATTCTCTTTCATACAGATGCAACGCAAGGTTTTGGAAAAGTTCCAATAGATGTAAATGAAATGGGTATAGATCTTTTATCTGCAACTGCCCATAAGGTATATGGTCCAAAAGGTATTGGGATGCTCTATGTTAGAAGACGAAAGCCTAGGGTTCGTCTTTCAGCCATAATTGATGGTGGGGGACATGAACGAGGAATGCGTTCTGGAACCTTGAATGTTTCTGGTATTGTTGGATTTGGGAAAGCAGCTGAGTTATGTTCGGAAGAAATGGAAAGTGAAACGATTCGCCTCACTAATTTGCGAGATAAATTTAGGGCCACAATTTTTGAAAGTTTAGAAGAAGTTTATGTAAATGGACACGAAACTAATCGTTTGCCAGGAAATTTAAACATCAGTTATCCGTATGTTGAGGGAGAATCTTTAATAATGGGGCTTAGTGATGTAGCGGTTTCTTCCGGGTCTGCATGTACTTCTGCTAGCTTAGAGCCAAGCTATGTTCTAAAATCCATGGGAAAAGGCGATGAATTGGCGCACTCTTCTATTAGGTATGGATTTGGACGTTTCTCTACTGAAGAAGAAATAGATTATGTAGCAGAAAAGACAGCCTCAATAGTGAAAAGACTTCGAGAGATGAGCCCTCTTTATGAAATGGTGAAAGAGGGAGTGGATCTTTCAAAAGTTGAATGGCAATCTCATTAATTAAAATGATCAAAAACTATATCTAAGATAGGAGATTTTTCAAAATGGCTTATAGTGACAAAGTTGTAGATCATTACAATAATCCACGCAATGTTGGTTCTTTGGATAAAGCTGATAAAACCGTAGGAACTGGAATCGTTGGCGCGCCGGAGTGTGGTGATGTGATGAAACTGCAAATTAAAGTTAATGATAGCGGTGTTATAGAAGATGCAAAATTTAAAACTTTTGGTTGTGGAAGTGCCATTGCTTCTAGTTCACTTGCCACTGAATGGCTAAAAGGGAAAAATCTAGATGAAGCACATGAAATACAAAACACACAGATAGTTGAAGAGTTGAATCTTCCTCCTGTAAAAATCCATTGCTCCGTTTTGGCAGAAGACGCAATAAAAACAGCCTTAAATGATTATCGCTCTAAGAATGGAATGGAAGAAGTTGAACACGAAGGACATCATTAGGCGCATTTTAGAAAGGGACACCTTTGAGCGTAGTTGATAAAAATAGAACTATAGAAATAACAGAAAAAGCAGTTGCTAATGCTAAGAGATTAATGGAAAAAGAAGGGAATCTTGATCAAGTTGTACGAGTTGGCGTTAAGGGCGGCGGCTGTTCAGGTCTTTCTTACGTTCTTAGATTCGAAGACAAGGAAAAAACAAATCCTCTTATAGATCAAGTACTCGAAAATAATTCGGTTTCCTTTGTTATTGACAAAAAAAGCCTTATTTTCTTAGCTGGAACAGTTTTGGATTTTGAAGATGGCCTGAATGGACAGGGGTTCACTTTTAAAAATCCAAACGCACGACAATCATGTGGTTGTGGGGAAAGTTTTTCCGCCTAGGAGATAATTTTTAGTAAACGCGACGCGCTCATTAACTTTAACGTGGCGCGTTTTTTAATTAGGTGATCCTATTTTAGAAAAGGAATGTAAGGGGATAATTTCTTGCTGGAATCTAATTCTTTTGATTTATTCAATAAGAATGGTTCAATAAAACCTATTCCTAATGAAATAGATCATTTTTCTCTTTTAGGTTTACCAAGAAAGATGAATTTAGATTCTAGTATTTTAGAGAAAAATTTTTTTAATTTAAGTAAACAGTTACATCCGGATTTTTATCAAAATGCCGATACAACGGAAAAAATAAGAAGTTTGGATGCTACCGCTAGAATTAATGAAGCGAAAAGAGTTCTGAATGACCGTATTCTCCGAATGATCTATTTGGTTGAATTAGAGAGCGGAAAATTAAAAGAAAATGATTCTAATCCCCCTGCAGATTTGTTGGAAGATATTTTAGATGCGCAAGAGGCAGCTGCAGAGCTTGAATGTTGTTTTGAAGAAGACAAAGCGGAAGAGTTGAAATGTCGGGTTTTGGCTGCGAAAGAATGTTTTGAAACTTTCAGAATATCGCAAAATAAAACTCTAGAAGAATATGCCAAAGCTTGGGATGATGGAGTAGAAGGCAAATCTTTATCCACCAATGATTTGGTGCATAAAATTAGATTAGTGTTAAGTCTCAGAAATTATATTGAAAATATTTTATCAAGTTTAGACAGGGCAATGGGTTCTTATAGTGAATGATATAATTGGCATTGATTTAGGAACGACGAATAGTTTAGTCGCTTACGCCGACAATAAAGGTCCTTTTATTATTTCTTCAAATGGCGAGGACAATGTTTTTCCCTCTGTCGTATCTTTTTATAATGACCGCGTTTTATGTGGTTATGAAGCTTTAGAATCTCGAAAAACAAATAGTAGAGGTACAGTTTTTTCGGTAAAACGGTTTATGGGAAAAGGTTATGATGATGTTAAAAATGAACTTGGATTTATTCCCTTTGAAATTGATCCCGAGGAAAAAGAGGTTGTTCATGTTAAAGCTAGAGGAAAGTCATATAGTGGTCCCGAAATAAGCTCAATAATCTTAAGATCTCTAAAAACAAGAGCTGAAAAATCTTTAGGAAGAGCATTTACGAAAGCCGTAATTACAGTCCCAGCGTATTTTAATGATTCTCAAAGACAGGCAACAAAAGATGCGGGAAGATTAGCAGGGCTTGATGTTCTTCGAATTCTAAACGAACCAACCGCTGCATCGCTTGCTTATGGTCTTCATGAAAAAAATCGTGGTGTTATTGCTGTTTATGATCTAGGTGGGGGAACGTTCGATATCTCGATTTTAAGAGTTAAAAATGGTGTTTTTGAAGTTTTGTCTACAGGTGGTGATACACACCTAGGAGGAGATGATTTTGATAGATTATTATCAGAATTAATAAACGAGAAATTAAAAAATCAATTTTCTATTGATTTACACAATTCTTCTGAAGGAATTTCTAGGTTGATTCTCTTGGCGGAGAAAACAAAAATTTCTTTTTCTAATTTAGAACTTAATTCAAAAAAAATAATTATCGAAAATTTACCAAAAGTAAACAAACAGTGTGAAATTGAGATTACACGTAAAGAACTAGAGTCTATTTTTGCTCCAATTATTAAACGAACTTTAAACGAATGTGAAAAAGTTCTTTCAGATGGAAATTTAACAAAAAAAGATGTTGATGAGTTAATTTTAGTCGGTGGTTCAACACGTATGCCAATGGTAAAAGAAGCAGCAGAAAATTTTTTTCAAATTAAATCATATTCCGATATTAATCCTGATGAAGTTGTAGCTCTAGGAGCAGCAGTACAAGGGCAAATTTTATCCGGGGACAGAAAAGACATGCTTTTACTTGATGTAACTCCACTTTCCTTGGGGATTGAAACTATAGGAGGAACAATGGGTTGGATTCTTCCTAGGAATACTACAATTCCTGCTAGTGCAAAGGAAATGTATACTACTTCTGAAGATAACCAAACAGGAGTAAATATACATGTACTGCAAGGGGAAAGAGAATTAGCAAAAGATAATAGGTCTTTATCTAGATTTCGTTTAAAAATTGATCCTGTTGCAGCTGGAATTCCTAGAATTGAAGTTACATTTTTAATAGACGCAAATGGAATACTTAATGTAACTGCAAGAGATCTAAGAAGTGGGAAAGCTACCACTATAGAAGTACAACCTTCATATGGTTTAACGGATGATAAAGTGGAAAAAATTCTACTAGAATCATTTGAGTTTGCTGAAGAAGATATACGTATGCGTCAATTGTTAGAATCTAAGAATGAAGCACACACAATTCTTGTTGCAACAATACGGGCTCTAGATAATGTAGACAATTTGAAAATTAGCGATGAAGAAATAAAAAAAATTAGAGATGTTATTTCAGAACTTGAAAAAGAATGTAAGGGAGAAAATCCTAGTTCTATACGTGAAAAAATTGATTTATTAAATAAAACTACAATGCCGTTTGCGGATCAAATTATGGACGATGTTCTTAAGTCTGCGCTTGAAAACAGAAAATTAAGTGAAGCTCTTAAAGATTAATTGGATATTTTATCTTTCATTGGGCTAAAGGGGGTCATGTGGCAAAAATTTTTATACAAGAAGAAGAAAAGACAATTGAAATAAAAGTTGGAGAAAATATTTTGGAAGCAGCTTTAGGCAATGGAATAGATTTAGATCATGCTTGTGGTGGAGTTTGTGCCTGCTCTACTTGCCACATCAAAATCCGAGAAGGAATAGATTTGTTTAATGAAGCAACCGAAGATGAAGAAGATCAATTGGATGATGCTAGAGATATAGAACTTTGTAGCAGATTAGCTTGCCAGGCTGTTTTGCAAAAAGAGTCAGCAGAGTTAATTAAAGTCGAAATTCCATTCTGGAATGTTAATTTGGTCCAAGAAGGTCCAGATGCGGCTCATGCTTAAAAAGGAGATTTTTTAAATTGGAACAATTTGGTTGGGATGATCCTGAAGATATAGCAATAGCACTATTCGAAAAAATGCCTAATGTGGATCCACTTACGGTGCGTTTTACAGATCTGCATGATTGGGTTTGTGAGCTAGAAAATTTTAATGACGATGCAATGAAATCTACAGAAGGTAAGCTCGAATCTATACAAATGGCGTGGCTAGAAGAATACAATGATTCTGTGAACTAATTATTTTTATGCTAAAAGTTTTGATAGCATTTTCGTTTCTTTCATTTTTCAAAACACAGTATAGTTTTTTCTAAATCTTTTTATACTTCTTTTTTCAAGTTCCTACCAGAAATTACTAAAGTATAATTGTGGAGGTTGTTAAAAAAATGGGTTTGAATTCAGATAAAATTATTTGTGACAAAAAAGGGTCTATTGCAACCGTAATAATCAATGCTCCTGACAGAATGAATGCAATAGAATTAGAAATGTGGGCAGAAATTCAAAAGGTAATGTCTAAGTTGTCGGGCGATTCTTCGGTTCGTGTTGTTGTTTTTAGAGGAGAAGGGAGTAAAGCATTTTCTTCAGGTGCTGATATTTCAAGATTTGCAGAAGAACGTTTTAATTCAAAACAAGCTAAAAATTATGCGTCCTCGGGATTTTTGGAAGGGTTGAAATCGGTTGGCAGTTTTCCAAAACCAGTTCTTTCTTTAATACAAGGTTATTGTGTAGGTGGTGGGATGGAGCTAGCTGCTGCTACTGACTTAAGAATAGCAGGAGAGAGCAGTATGTTTGGAATCCCTGCAGCCAAATTAGGATTAGTTGCTGGGCATTCAGAGTTAAAACATTTTGTTCAAAAAATTGGACCAACAAAAACAATAGAAATGCTTTTTACTGGTAGACTTTATACTTCGAATGAAATGTTTTCTGCAGGATATTTAACACAAATTGTACCTGACATAGAAGTTGAAAAAACTACATATGATTTAGCAGAAAGAATTGCTTCTTTGTCTCCATTGTCACATATGTGGCATAAAAGTTTTATAGATCGGATTTTATTAGATCCAAGCTTCCACTCATTATCAGAAAAAGATTTTAACGAAGAATTTGACTGCTTTGATACAGAAGATTTTAAAGAAGGTGTTAGTGCTTTTCTTGAAAAGAGAAAAGCAAATTTTAAAGGGAGATAGAAATCGAAACGACTCATGGTGCTTTAGAGGGAATGAAGGTAATAGAAGTTTGTCAAGTAATGGCAGGCCCATTTTGTGGTTGTTTGTTAGCAGATATGGGTGCTGATGTAATGAAAGTAGAAAATCCAGATGGTGGAGATACCGCAAGAGACATGGGCCGTTATTTTGATGGTGGTGAAGGACATGGTTTTATGAATCTTAATCGGAACAAACGTAGTATAGTTGTTAACCTCAAGAAAGAGTCAGGAATAAAACTTTTAAAAGAATTGATAAAAAAAGTTGATGTTTTTGTCGAAAACTTAAGGCCCGGCACAATTGATAGAATGGGATTGGGCTATAATGATCTAAAAAGTATAAATAATGCTATTATTTATGCCTCGATTTCAGGATATGGCAAAACAGGCCCTTTTTCTGAAAAAGGCGGGTTTGATTTAGTGTCCCAAGGACTTTCAAGTCTAATGAGTTTTACAGGAGAGCAGGGAGGGACACCTTCTAAAATACCAGTTCCAATTTGTGATTTAAATGCTGGAATGTATACAGCATTTTCTATTTTGTCTGCATACATACATAAACAAAAAACAGGTTTTGGACAGTTTATTGATACTTCACTTACAGATTCAGGACTAGGATATACTTTTTGGGCGGCCTCTCAATTTTTTCCAACTGGGGAAATCCCTGTTCCTCGAGGTTCTGCCCATGAAATGACAGCTCCATATCAAGCGATCAAATGTAAAGATGGTTTTTTAGTTTTAGGTGCTGCAAACCAAAAAAGCTGGGAAAGATTATGCAAAGCGATTGAAAGAGAAGAACTTTTAATACACCCAGATTATGCGGAAAATTCGTCTAGAACAGAAAATTACAAGCAACTTGCAAAGGATCTTGAGTTAGAGTTTGTGAAGAAAAACAGAGATGAATGGATTAAATTATTAGATGAAGCAAAAGTACCCTGTGGTCCTATTTTAAATATGCAGGAAACATTCTCACATCCACAAATTCAAGCTCGAAACATGTGTATTGAGATAGATCATCCGAAAGCAGGCCCTGTAAAGGTTTTGGGATTTCCTCCAAAACTTTCTTTGACTCCCGGTATTATAAGAAAACCCTCTCCTGTTTTAGGGGAACACACAGACGAAATTCTACTTGAATACGGTAAGACCAAAGAAGCAATTTCAGAATTGCGAAAAAAGAAAATTATCAATTAATAGAGGTTTAAATGTCGGAACTTAGCCCCGGTATTTATCTTGTTTCAACACCGATTGGAAATCTAGGGGATTTGTCCGAACGTCAAATAGAAATACTGTCAGAGTGCGATTTGATTGCATGCGAAGATACTCGAAGATCAAAAAAAATACTTGTTAAATTAAAATTAAAAAAAAACTTAATTAGCTATTATGAACATAATGAACTACGAAGATCCCTTACTTTGATAGATCATGTTTTAAATGGAAAGAGTGTAGCAGTTGTTTCTGATGCAGGAACACCTGGAATTTCTGATCCCGCTTATCGAGTTGTTTTAGAGGCAATAAAAAACAATGTTCCGATTATTCCTATTCCTGGACCTTGTTCAATTATTGCAGCGCTTGTTGCGTCTGGTTTGCCAACAGACAGTTTTATTTTTGAAGGTTTTTTGCCGCAAAAAGGAGAAAAAAGGAGAGAAAGAATTCAAACATTACTCAATGAAAATAGAACAGTTGTTGTGTTTGAATCACCTTTTAGGATACATAAGCTAGTTGACCAAATTGTTTTGCTTGATTCTGAACGAAAAATTGTAATAGCTCGCGAACTTACAAAAGTATATGAGGAATTTATTAGAGGAACTTCTTTAGAAGTTTCTCAACTTTTAAGCAATAGAAAGTTAAAGGGCGAAATTGTCGTCATAATAGATCGAAAAAAAATCAACTGATTTTTTTCTCACGCTGTATGGTTCTATGAAGTAAAATTGATAAAAACAAAGCAAAAAACATTAAGCATGAAATAGTTATAAAAGGAATTGTATAGCTTTTAGTTGCATCAAACATGAAACCTGCAAAAGGAGGGCCTAAGACCCCTCCGAATCCGTAACAGATTTCCATAAATCCTATGATAATCCCATAATTAGGACCTTCAAAACAATCGCCGCAAAGAGCTGAATAACATGCACTCATAGCCCCAGTACCGATTCCGTAAATAATCGCAAAAATAAAACCATAGGTTAAGCTCGAACCAAAATTTGGCAATAGTATTAAAAAAACAATGCCCATGCCAACTATAAAGGAAGCAAGCGAGACCCCATATGCACGTCCAATCAGATCGCCTACCCAACCCCCAATTACACTGCCTATTGTTCTTATAAATCCGACGGAACCGAAAATAATAGCTGCTGTTACGGGTAGATATTTTACATCTATAAGATAAAGGGCAAGTTGACTCATAATTGTGTTGTTATTAAAACCAATTCCGAAAACTATAACCATTAAAAACCAAAACCTTTGATCATGACGAACCTCTTTAAAAACATCACGTATTCCTTTTTTCTGATGTTTTTCTCCATAAACTTTTTCAAAATCTTCTTTTGAACGTGGTGGATCCCCATCGGGTCCTTGACCCACATCTTCGGGATGATCTCTAAGGAAAAGAAAGCCGGTGGGAGCTATTACAAAAAGAATTACTAGCCCAAATATGAGATAGGTTATTCTCCATCCAAAAATTGAAATTAGACGCTCTAAAATGGGAGCAAGGAACAAAATGCCTATACCTATTCCTGATAGTGCAATACCTGTTGCTCTGCCTCTTTTTTGTATAAACCAACGTGGCATAATTGCACTGTGGGTAGCGAATCCACTCAAGGCTAATCCGCCGCCGAGAAAAAACCCTATTAACAAATAAACTTCAAAAATCGAGGAAATAAAATAGGATAAAATTAAGGAGATTCCTAAAACAACAGAACCCCATGGCATTATAGCTTTAGGACCGTATTTGTCTAAAAGAGAGCCAGCTAGAGGAGCTCCTAGTGCATAGGTTGCCATTGAAAGAGCAAAAGCACCACCTAGCAATCCTCTGCCCCATTCGAATTCTTCGATTAGTGGAACCTGAAATATCCCAAAGGAGAACCGAGTGACGACATGGAATGCCAGTGTAAAATGAGAGAGACAGACAATGACCCAACCATAATAAAAGGTAGAAGAAGTTTTGTTTTCTTTTGTGTTCATTAGAGGTAAAGACCCCTTTTTTATAATGCAAAAGAAGATTTAAGCATTTATAAAGGATAACGAAGTTTGTAAGTGAATGTCTACGGTGTCTTCAGGATCTTCTGCATAACCTCCGCCTAAAGTTCCCGCTATGGGAATAGACAATTTTTTACAACTTTCTATAACTAATTCATCTCTTTTTTGTAAGCCTTTCTTTGTAATTTTCAAAGAACCTAATTGATCACCAGAAAAAGGGTCGGCACCGGCTTGATAGATAACTAACTCAGGACGGTGTGAATTAAGAATTTTTGGAATAATTTTTTCTATATGTCCTAAATAATCATTGTCTCCAGTTAGGTCATAAAGACCAATATCTAAATCGCTCTTTTCTTTTATTGGATAAATATTTTGCTGGTGAATCGAAAAGGTGAATACTCTATCATCGTTTCTGAAAATTCTGGCTGTTCCATTTCCTTGATGTAAATCACAATCTATTACGAGTGCACGTTTAATTTTACTTTCGTTTTGCAAGACTGCAATCGCGACAGCTATATCATTAATATAGCAAAATCCTTCTGCTTTATTTTTAAATGCATGATGAAACCCACCATTTAAATTTATAGCATAGTTTTTTTGTAGAGCTTTTTTTGCTGCAAGTATTGTCCCTCCAGTAGCATACAGGAAAAAGTCTGCGATATGATTGTCCAAAGGCAACTCGCTGGAAATTGTTTTTGAGGTGTGTTTTCCAGAGAGGAACTCGTGAATGTATTCGCTCGAGTGGACTAAAGTTAATTCTTTAATGTTCGCCTTTAAAGGCTTACAAAAATTTTGTTTTTTAATATTCAATGCATTCAATCTGTCAAAAATTTTTTTATATTTATCTATTTGCATAACATGGTTGCCGATCTCTGCGTGGTATTTTGGGTGGAAGATTATGGAGGTCATTTCAGATGGTTAAATAATTTTTGAGTCAGAGAATTTTTTTAAATCTGCTTTAGAATATCCTAATTTTAACAAAACTTCTTCAGTATGCTTTCCTTTGGGTGGACCAGCCCATCGTATTTTGCCTGGAGATTCGCTTAGTTGTGGTATTATATTTGGCATTTTAATTTTCCCCAATTCTTCATCTTCTATTTCAGCAAAAGTTCCTCTTTCTTTTACATGAGGATCTGACATTAGCTGTGCGATATCATTTACCGGAGCTAGTGCGCTTTCATGTTTAGCAAAATGTTGGATAGTTTCCTCTAAAGTATGAATTTTGATCCAATCTTGTATTGCTTTGTCTAGTTCTTTCATATTAAGAACCCTACCCTCTTGGGTCGACATTCTTTTATCTTCAGCCAAATCTTTTCTCCCAACAGCTTCCATAGTTCTTTTAAAAATACTGTCTGTGCTGCAAGAAATAGCTACATATCTGCCATCTTTGCATTTGTAAGTATTTCTTGGTGCAGAAAATGGAATTGTATTTCCAGTTCTCTCTTGTATTTTTCCCAATTGATCGTACTCAAGCGATTGAGGACCCAAAAGATGAGTTATTGGTTCATATATTGAGACGTCTATTTCTTGACCTGAGGTGTTATGAACATCTCTATGATAGAGTGCCATCATAACAGCATAAGTTCCGCATAATGCACTTATTCCATCAGCAAGAGGAATTGAAGGGAGTGTTGGGGTAGATTCTGGATTTCCTGTTATGTGAGCAAAGCCACTCATTGCTTCTGCAAGTGTTCCAAAACCCGGTCTGCGAGAATATTTTCCTTTTTGCCCAAACCCACTTGTTCTAACTAAAATGAGTTTTGGATTAATTTTATGGAGCTCTTTAAACGACAAATTCCATTTTTCTAGCGTTCCGGGCCTAAAATTTTCAACTAAAACATCAGAACTTTTACAAAGATTTTTAAGAATTTCCTGTCCTTTTTTTGTTGAAATATTGCATGTTACGGATTTTTTATTTCTTCCTGCAAATTTCCACCATAATGAAATGCCGTTTTTTTTGGATGCAAAATTTCTCAGAGAATCTCCTTTAGGATGTTCTATTTTCACGACGTCAGCACCAAAATCGGCCATATACGTTGCAATCCAAGGACCAGCAAACAATGTGCCGACATCAACTACTTTAATCCCTTGTAATGGGAAAGATTTTTCAGATGACATAGTATTTCCAAGAGAAGTAATTTTTTAAATGTTTGATTTATTGACTATACTAGGAAAGACAATTTTTCAAAACCAATATTTATGTGATAATGATGGGAATGAAATATTTATATTTCTTTGATATAAATTCTATTAGCTCTTTTATTTTTTAGTTTCTAAATGAGGTAAGAATGCGGATTGTTATTTCATTAATCACTTTCCTTGTAATTTCGTTTCCTATTGCAGTTACTGATTTTTCTAATAATACCAGAGAAATAAATACATACATTGGATCAATAGCTGAAGCTAGAAGATTTGGAGGCATGAGAAGTTTTGGTTTTAGGGGTTCAAGAGGGCTTTTTAGCAGAAGAGCTTTTGGAGGACGCTCTCGTTTTGGATCTTTTGGTTCGAGAAGATCTGGTTTTGGCAGAAGAGGATTTACTAGGAGGCCTGCTTTTGGTGGATTCGGAAGAAGTATGTTTGCCGGAATAGGAGGTTTTTTCCTAGGAAGTATGCTCGGAAGAATGCTTTTTCCTGGAATGGGTTATGGGGGGTATGGAGGTGGCTTCGGACTTTTAGAGATGATTTTAATTTTTGGAGGAATTTTTCTCCTTATGAGATTTATTAGAAATCGTTCGTTTGCCAGAAGTGCTAGTTATTCTCATGCAAATACAGGAATTCAAACTGATCCTTACCAAATAAATTCCGGTTATGGTTATGATGATTCAGGATACGACAACGAAGATAGACAATCAGAAGAAGAAGCTTATGCTGGTCGCGAAGTTGATGAAGGACTGCGAAATTTAGGAAAGACAGATAATTCTTTTTCCGCGGATACTTTTTCGAGACTAATGAGGACAAATTTTATACGTTTTCAGGAAGCTTACTCCAATCGTGATATTTCTAAAATCACAGATTTGGTTGATGGAGATATTCTCAAAAGTTGCGAAATTGATATTGAAGAAATGCGTAGAGAAAAGACCATTAATAAACTCGAAAATATCAATATAGAAAAAAGTGAATTTGTAGAAGTTTGGCAAGAAAACGGCTTTGATTTTATTACGATTCGATACGAAGTTAGTCTTTTAGATTATGTAGTACACGAAGGATCTGGAGAACATATTTCTGGAAGTACTTCTGCTCCAATTCACTTTATAGAACATTGGACTTGGGCAAGAAAAACTGGACCCAATGGATGGTTTTTGTCTGCAATTGAACAGGTTTGATTTAATTTTTTCCTGAAGTATCGTCATTTGTTTCGTCGAGGTGTTCTTCCCCGTATTTTTTTCCACCTTCCCAGTCTTTAAGTGACCACCATAAGTAAATAATTGTGGACATAATTATCAACATAATGATACCGAAAATAAAAATAAATTCTTTTGAGAGAGAAGAACGATAATTTGTATTTATTTTTGTTTTGGGTGTTTTGATTGTTTTTTGCGATTTCACATCTATGGGCGTAGTCTGATACTTATTTAAGGTAATGTAGCCAAGGCCAAACAATACAGACAATATTATTGCCGAACAAATCGGCCATTTTATTCCTTTTTTTTCATTCAATCTCTTGTCCTCGCAATAACTTCTTCAGAAAGTAATGCCAGCTGATCCAGTTCTTCTTCTGGAGGGCCTGCATGTTTAAACACAAAATGTTTGGCTCCAGCATTTTTAAAATTTTCAATCTCTTCCACGCATTTTTCAGGAGGGCCAAAAATAAGATATTTTTCAGCAATACCATTAAAATCCATATTATATCTTCGAGAAAGGTTTTTAATGCCGCTTGTAAGTGCACGTTTTTCATCTTTATGTGAATAAATAAATGCGTGATGAGCTGGTGTCCACAGCCCTTCATCTATTTGAAGGGTTGTTCCTATTTTATTTGCATAATTATGCATCTGTTGTAATCCATCTTTAAATTTTTCAGATGAATAAAGATACGAGATATATCCATTTCCTTTTGTGACTGCACGTTTCCTTGCAGCATCACTTCTTCCACCAACCCAAATTGGCGGACCACCTTTTGTCAGAGGAGCGGGAGTTTGTCTTACGGAACTAAAATTCCAAAATTTACCTTTATGCTGAACATTTTCACCGGTCCAAAGTTTTTTAATTATTTCTATTGATTCATCTGTTCTTTTGCTTCGTTCTGCAACAGGCACTCCGCAAAGCTCAAACTCCTTTTGTCCCTCACCACCAATACCTATTCCAAAAATAAATCTATTGCCACCGCTTAAAAAATCAACTGTGGCTGCAATTTTTGCAGAGATAGCAGGTCTTCGAAGAGGAACTAAAAAAACAGCAGTACCTATCGTTATTTTAGATGTTTTTACAGCGAATGCTGCAAGAGTTGTTAGGCTATCTGTATAATGTCCATGAAATGCTACATGATCACCCATCCACAAAGAATCGTATCCGCAATTCTCTGCCTGTACAGCAAAGTTTAAAATTTCTTCGGGGGCAGGAATTTTTTCAGGATGTAAGCTTGCGCTTACACCAAACTTAGTTTTAACCATCTTTCTATTTTGCACTCAATTTTGTTTATAAAAACCATCTCAGACAAACTCTATCATTGAATGAAATTCTTATGTAGACCTATCACTAAACTAAATATTTTTATATTGTGACATTTATCTGGTTTAATAGTTTTTTATCTTTTTTACTGTAATAGGAAAGGATTAAAGTTGGTTGACATAAAACCATTTCGGGCTCTGCGATATACAAAAATTTCCCCTGAAAAAATGGGAGATGTAACTTCTCCTCCTTATGATGTTTTCAACGATGAACTGCAGGATTTATTTTATGAAAAACACCCAAACAATATCGTCCGATTGATACAGGGGAAAAAAGAATCCAGTGAAAGTAACGATGAACCTAGAGTTACGCGGGCAATTGATTTTTTAAAGCAATGGAAAAAAGAAGGGGTCTTAACTCTTGATGAAAAGCCCTGTGTATTTCCTTACAGGCAAACTTTTTTGTTGCCTGATGGAAAAAAACTAGAAAGAAACTCTTTTTTTACAACGGTTAAACTTGAGGAATATGGAAAAGGAAAAATCTTTCCTCATGAACAAACTTTTCCGAAGCCAAAGGGATTTCTTCTTGATTTATGGGGTAAGGCGGGTGCGCATTTAGGTCCAATTTTTAGTTTTTATGATGATGGAGAAGATTTTGCAATCAACTCCTTGTCTGCTTCTATTTCAAAAACAAATCTTTTAGCGGACTTCGAAGAGGATGGTGTACGGCATGAACTGTGGTTTTGTGATGATGAAAATGTAATAGATTTAATCAAATCATCTCTTTCTGAAAAAGATATTTTTATTGCAGATGGACATCATCGCTATGAGACCAGTTTAAATCTTCGTGAATTAGAGGATGAAGAAAAAAATGTAGAATCAGATTACACATTAATGTGTTTAGCAAATCTAAAAGATCCAGGAATGATCATTCTTCCAACACATCGAATGATAAGAGAGATAAATTCTGCTGTTCCTGATTTTTTAAATTCTATTTCTGAACTCTATAATATTATTGAAGAGCCAGATCCGGGAGAAAATGCAGGATCGCTTGTTTCAGAGAAGTTAAAAAAAATCTCTACTGACCATAATTCTTCTGTTTTTTGTTTTTCTGATGGGAAAGGTACTCTTCGATACCTAATTAGAAAAACAAATCAGGAAGAAAAAGCAGATGATCCCCTGAAAACACTTGATGTGTCTTTACTTCAATCCGAGATAATAGATGATGGCCTCAAAGCAAGTCATGATGATGGAAATATGAGTTTTACGCCAGATCCAGAAGAGGCTCTTTCTTTTGCAAGAACAGATGAATTTAATGCGGTGTTGCTTTTAAATCCTACACCAATTGATTCAGTGTGCGAAATCGCGAAAAAAGGTGGGAAAATGCCTCACAAGTCAACTTATTTCTATCCCAAGCTTAGAACGGGTCTAGTGATTCACCCTTTTTCTTCTCCAGCGACGGATTAATAGATTAAGATGAAGATTAAATCTAGTGATTTTTTAAAGAGTGCATCAAAAAAAAATGGTTGGCCACAAACGGAACTTCCAGAAATCGCTTTTGCAGGAAGAAGTAATGTAGGAAAATCTTCGCTTATAAATTTTATTTTAGGTCGGAAAAATCTCGTGAAGGTTAGCAACACACCCGGAAAAACTAGACTTATAAATTTTTTTAATATTTATGCTAATCCTTCAGATTTTTTGTTAGTAGATTTGCCTGGATATGGTTTTGCAAAGGGACCTATAAAAGAAAAAGAACAATGGCAATTCATGATCGAACAATTTTTAAAAGACAGAAAAGAACTTCTCGGTATTTTTTTGCTTGTAGATTCTAGACGAGGAGTACAAGAAATGGATTTTAATTTGCTGGAATGGTTGATAGCCTATGACCTTCAGGCATGTCTTGTCTTTACGAAGACAGATAAGATTAAGAGAAATGAACAAGCGAAAATTGCCAAAGATCCAAATATAGGAGATATCATGTCTAAATATAAGGATTTTTCAGGCCCTATTCTCAGTAGCGCTACTCATAAAATTGGCAAAAAAAATATTTTTAATCAGATAGAAACATGGCTGGAAATGATTTAGCTTAGAATTAAGAATGTTAGGTTAGGGTTAAATTATGGCGAAAATTAAATCAAATTTAAAGGGTTGGAAGCCAGGGGTTCCAAACGTAAAGCCAGAGAATCGAGTTTATGATTATCCGATTAAAACAAATAAAAAGCCCAAAAAAAAGGATAGTCTCTTATTTGGCACTGGCGGTGTTCCCCATTCGGCAAAAATTAAGACTCATCCTTCTGCAGTTAAGAGGCTAAGTGAACTTGGGTTATCAGTTTACGAAATGGAGTTTGTTCACGGAGTAAGAATTAAACCTGAAACTTGCGAGGAAGTCAAAAAAGAAGCAAAAAACACGGGATTAAATATTACTGCGCATGGACCTTATTATATTAATCTATACTCGATGGAAGAAGAAAAAATAGAAGCAAGTAGAAAACGTGTAATTGACACTGCTCTAGCCCTTCACTCCTGTGGTGGTGATGGAGCTTGTTTTCACCCCGGTTTTTATCAAAAAAGGGATGAAAATGAAGTTTATCAATTTATTTTAAAGCAAATAGATGAAATCTTAGATTATCTTCAAGAACAAGGGTGTCCGTGTCGATTAGATCCTGAAACTACCGGGAAAGGAAGTCAATTCGGTTCTCTTTCCGAATTAACCAAAATGGCTGGTTCTTTAAGAGATAAGAATATAGGGATAACAATGGATTTTGCTCATATTCACGCACGTACAGCGGGAAAGGAAAATTCTTATGAAGAATTTTCAAACCAATTACAGATGGTAAAGGATAAGCTAGGAAAGAAAGGATTAAAGTCCATGCATATTCATCTATCTGGAATTGCATATAGTGAAAAGGGAGAGGCACATCATTTAGAATTATCTGAATCTGATATGAATTTTAAAGATTTATTTCGTGCTTTAATTGATTTTGGAGTTGAGGGAAGAGTTGTTTGCGAAAGTCCTGCCTTGGAATACGATGCGCTTTTGATGCAAAAAGAATATCGAAAGCTAAACGGAAGTTAGAAAAGGAACATTAAAATGAATGAAATATCTTATCAATTAGCTTCATTTGCACAGCAGTCTAGCTTTGATGATTTATCTGAAGAAGTAAGAGAGAGAATGAAAGTGTTGCTTTTGGACGCTATAGCATGCGCCATAGGATCCTTACGCTCTGAACCAATTCAATTTTTAAAAGATCAAGTTGAGGAATTCGGTGGTTCTTCTATAACTTCATTGATTGGTGGAGGGAAAACAGCACCCGATCGAGCTGCTTTCTTTAATGCTGCTTTAATAAGATATCTTGATTTTAATGATGGGTATATGGGTAGTCTTGCTACATGTCACCCGAGTGATCAATTAGGAGCTATTTTGGCTGCTTCCGAGTATGCTGATTTAAGCGGGTCTGATTTTATGACTGCTCTGGCTCTTGCATATGAAATCCAGTGTCGTTTTTGCGAATTTTGTTCCTATGAAGACAAGGGATTTGATCAAGCTCTGGCAATCTCTTATTCAACAGCGGCAGGAGTTTCTAGAGCTTTGAGTTTAGATATAGAAAAAACAGCAAATGCTATTGGAATAAGTGGCGCTTCCCAAAATCCTTTTCTTATTGTTCGTGCAGGTCGCATTTCTCATTGGAAAGGTTTTTCCACTGCAAACACTTGCGCTAATGCTTTGCACGCAACTTTTCTCGCTATGAGAGGGGTTACAGGACCACCTGAAATATTTGAAGGGCCTTTGGGATTGTTTGATTCTATTACTGGCCCCTTTGACATTAACTTGGCAGATACATCAATAAAGAAAGTTCTCGAAATAAGCTTAAAAAAATTTAATGCTGGAATTCATTCCCAAACAGCCATAGAAGGTGTGATTGAACTAAAAGAAGAAAATGATCTTATTCCTGAAGAAATCTCTGAAGTTGAAATTGAAATTTATCAGCGTGCTTATTTTATAATGGGTGGAGGTAAGGGTGGAGACAAACATGATGTTCAAAATAAAGAGACCGCAGATCATAGCCTCCCCTATGTTTTGGCAGCAGCTTTGATAGACAATAATGTAATGCCGGAACAATTTGAAGAAAAGCGAATTTTAGAAGAGGATGTGCAAAGTTTGCTTAGATGTGTAAAAGTTTCTAATTCTGAGGCACTTACCAATCGGTACCCTCAAGAATCACCAGTAACAATTAAAATTACAAACAAAGAGAATAAAATTTTCAAAAAGGAAAAATCTTCTTATGAAGGTCATTATTCAAAACCTATGGAATGGTCTACTGTCGTAGAAAAATTTGGATTTCTTTGTGATGATTTTATCTCTGCCCAAATGAAAGAAGAAATAATAGACGCAGTCTCTCGAATAGATGCAATCCAGGTTTCAGATTTGACAAGCATTATTTCTAAAATGAAAATATAAAAAATGATTTTTATAAGATATAACTTCAATTGAGGGGAAAATGAAAAATATTGACGAGGTAATAGTTTACTCTTCTACGACCTGACCTCCTTGTAAGCAAATGAAAGAGTTTCTTTCTTTGAATGATATTGTTTTTAAGGAAAAATTAGTTGATCAAGATCCAGATGCACTTACAGAGTTGGTTGAAAAAACTGGAATTAGAGGCACACCCGTTATGATTACTGGAGATGATGTGGTAGTTGGTTTTGACAAAAACAAAATAAAGAATATTTTTGATCTAAATTAGGATTAAAATAAAACTCTTTTTTTTGGATAGTCTTTAGGCTTGGCAGTAACAAAAAGTGGTGTTAATATCTTCTGGTTTTCAGTTTATTAGTTGTTTTGTGGTTGTTTTTTTTGAGGTTTTTTTGAGCAAAAGAGATTTTGAAGTTATTATTGTTGGTGCGGGTCCTGCTGGTTTGACAGCAGGTTTATATGTTTCTCGTTCTAAGATAGATGTAGTTTGTTTTGAGAAAATGGCTCCAGGCGGTGAAATATTAAATACGGAGTTTGTTGAAGATTATCCTGGTTTTGATTTAATTGGTGGTCCTGAATTGGCTGCTAAATTTACGGATCATGCAATAAAATTTGGATTAAAGATAGAAATGGAAGAGGTGCTTGAGATCTCTAAGGATGGAGATGATTTTTTAGTAAAGACCGATATGGGTGACAGGCGGTGTGGAGCAGTTATCTACACACCAGGCGGAATACCTAGAAAGCTTGAAATTCCTGGAGAAACTGAATATTCTGGAAAGGGTGTAAGTTATTGTGCACTTTGTGATGGAGCTTTTTTTCAAGATGAAGTGATCACTGTTGTCGGTGGAGGAAATAGTGCTGTTGAAGAAAGTAACTTTCTTACCAAATATGGTTCTAAAGTTTATTTGATTCATAGGAGAGAACAATTTAGGGCACATGCTGTTGCAGTTGACAAGTTAGTGGAAAACCCAAAAGTGGAAATTATTACAGATCATGTCGTGGATGAAGTTGTTGGTGATGGTAAGGAAATGAAAAAACTCAAAATTCGTAATTTAAAAACGGATGAACAACAGGAATTAGACGCTACAGGGTTATTTGTTTTTGTTGGATTTACTCCAAACACGGATCTTATCAAAGATCCCGTTGAAAAAGATGAATTTGGCTTTATAATTACTAATCAGAATATGGAGACAAATATTCCTGGTCTTTTTGTTGCTGGTGATTGCAGAAGCCAACTTATACGGCAAATTACTAACGCAAGTGGAGATGCTACTACAGCTGCTGTAGCTGCTGAAAAGTATTTAGAAGCGCAAGTAGAAAGACAAAAAAAGGAAAATGCTGCTGCTTCTTAAAACTAATAATTATGGAGAATAGATAATAAAATGGAGTTTTCTAGATCCCTAGGACGTTTCTTTATGACAGATATAGTCAAAGGAATGTTCATCACTATTCGTCATTTGTTTAAAAAACCCGTTACACTTCAATATCCTAATGAACGCTGGGAGCCACCGGAAAGATTTCGCGGTTTTCTTGGATTAACGCGTGATTTCAAAACAGGTGAGGAGAATTGTATAGGTTGTTTGAACTGCGAAAAAGTTTGTCCGGTTGATTGTATTACTATTCTTACCGCAGGAAAAGGTCGCGAGATGTACGCGAAAGAGTTTTATATTGATTATATGAGATGCATGTATTGTGGTTTATGCACAGAAGCTTGTCCTACGACACCTAAATCAATTGTACACACACATCAGTATGAGACTATCGGCTATGATAGGGACACCCTCGTTTTTGACAAAGATCATCTTTATGACGTTTGGGAGAAAGAGAATAATTACAACGGCCCACGCGCATGGGGAAAGTTTTTTGGCCTAAGAAAACTCGAAGAGGAGAGACGTCCTGTTTTAGAAATTGAATCTACTGAAGAAGAAACGGTTGCTGTTGCAGAAAGCGAAGAAAATAGTCCAGCGACAAATAAATTCCAAGCCCCGAATACGGTTGCGAAAACAAAAAGCGAATCTACTGAAAATCCTGAAGGATAACAATCTGACTTCTCCTCGACATAAATTATTTACTGTAAATTATGAAGATATACGTTCCGGAAAAGTTACAGATGCGTATTTTGAACGCACTCACCGTATTCTCGAAACAAAAAAAATAAAAAAAAGAGTCCGTGCAGAATTTACCGCAAAGAATTTACCTTCTGGTTGGGGAATTTTTACAGGCCTTGAAGAAATTCTAGGTTTATTTGAAGGACTACCTATTAATATACGTTCTGTCCCTGAAGGATCAGTTTTTAAACCTTTTCAGCCTGTCATGGAAATAGAAGGTTTTTATAATGATTTTGATCTTTTAGAAACCGCTGTTCTTGGTCTCATGTGTCAGTCAAGTGGAATAGCAACAAAATCAGCACGATGTAGGATTGCGGCAGGAAGTCTAAAATTACTCAGTTTTGGTGCAAGAAGAATGCATCCAGCAATTTCACCAATGATAGAACGCTCTTCTTATATAGGAGGTTGTGATGGAGTAGCGCTTGTCAAGGGTGCAGAAGTTCTTCAGATCCCTCCGGTTGGAACAATGCCTCATTCCCTAGTTATTATAATGGGCAGTTTAACTTCTGCTCTAAAAGCTTTTGATGAAATTATCGAAAAAGATGTACCTAGAGTAGCAATTGTAGATACTTTTGGGGATGAAAAATTTGAGGCTTTAGAAGCTGCAAATTGTTTGCATGATCGATTGGATGCGATACGAATTGATACACCAAGCTCAAGACGTGGAATTTTATCGGAAATTCTTACAGAGGTTCGTTGGGAGTTAAATCAAGCCGGATTTGAAAAGGTGAAGTTGTTTGTTAGTGGCGGGATTGATGAAGCAGAGATTCTTAATTTAAGAGAATATGTTGATGGTGGTTTTGGAATTGGGACATCAATTAGTTCTGCCTCCGTGGTTGATTATTCTATGGATATCATCGATATAGAGGGCAAGCCTGTTTCAAAAAAAGGCAAACTTTCTGGCGGGAAACATTTGTTAAGGTGTAATGATTGTTTTTCAGAGGAAGTTATTCCTATTGACAAGCCTTATGGTGACTGTGATCTCTGTGGAGGAGAAATGTCCCAACATCTTGCAAGTGTTATGGAAAATGGGGAAAAGGTAAAATCTTTGCCTAGTGCAAAGGAAATTCAAAATTATGTGCTCTTACAAATTGATCGTTTTAGTCTTGACCTAAAATAGATGTTTAATCATTCAAATTTTTCTAAATCTGACGAATTTTCTGAGTTCAGAGAGTTTATACAAAATCATCATCGATTTTTAATAGTTACTCATATGGGACCAGATGGTGATGGACTTCTATCCTGTCTTGCATTATCCCTTTATTTAAAAGAAAAAGGGCGTAATGCTATTGTTGTTACAGAAGATGAAATTCCTGATTTTGTGTCATTTTTTAACGTAGAAGAAATTATTTTATCTAGCAAAAAATTATTAACGAAAAATGAATGGAAAAATGATTTTGATTCGATTCTCGTTTTAGATGCCGGAAAATTATCTCGTTTGGGGAAATTAGAATCTCCTATTTTATCTAGTTCTCTGCCTATTGCTATTATGGATCATCATATCCCAGAAGATGACGATCCCGAATGCCCTAAAATAGTTGATGAAAATGCTTCGTCTGTTGGAGAACTTTTATCGGATTTTCTTGAGGAAGAAAAATATGACTTTAAAAATTTAAAATTAGCAAGATTATTATATTCGGCTATTGTATATGATACAGGCCAATTTCGTTTTACAAATACGACATCAAAAACTTTAAACTGGGCAAAACGATTTGTTGAGTTAGGTGTTAATCCTGGCGAGGCGTATAGTATTTTTTGGGAATCTAACGGAATAGGTTCCGTGAAATTACTTGCAAAGCTGATGAGCGAATTAAAAATTTCATGTAACGAACGTCTTGCTTCTTTTAAACTTACTCAAAAAGATTTGAAAAAATTTAGAGTTAAAAAAGAAGAAACGGATGAGTTTATATCTATTCCAAGAGGTATAGATAGTGTTGAGGTAGTTGTTTTTTGTTCAGAACTTGAAAACGGAAAAATTCGTGTGAGTTTGAGATCAAAAGGGAAAGTAGAAATACATGAAGTTGCTATGAAGTTTGGTGGTGGAGGACACGCTTTCGCATCTGGAGTTCGCATGAGAGGCCCAATAGAAAAAGCAGAAGAAAAAATCTTGTCCGCACTTTCAGAAAAGATTAAAGAAACAATGGATTGATTTTTTAACTCGTTTTTTTTGCCAGATGTTCACCATATTTTCTCATTTCAGAATTCATTTTTTCTCCGTGAGGCAAGAAAGTAACTGAGACAAAAATATTTTCATCCCCGTCTATTTGCACTAAATTTCGAAAAAGTGGCTGATTATAGAAACCATTATTAGGTTCTGCATGACCTATTCTTTTAGTCGATTTCAAAAAATGGTAAGAGACAATGCCTCTCGGAGGGACAAATCTTTTTCTTGATTCACCTTCATTAGTAAAGTCTGAAATTATTCCTCCAAATCCTTTACTATGACCATCGCCAAATATATAAGAGCCATTTTTTGACTCGTCACAACCACAATAAGTAGCGAGTTTGACATACGGAAATTGTTCAATATCTTCTTCATTTTTTAAAATAACTTCATTAAGTCCACAAGCTGGGCAAACAAAAGAATTGGCAGGCATAATTTTTTCCTAAAATTATTTTTTTCAAAATTCAAAGTTTCTTAAAAACGGGAATATTTTGTCAAAATTAAATTTCGCATACAAGTCATACATTTAGAATTATTTCTAAAAATTTATTTACCTCTCCATTTAGGTGTTCTTTTTTCTAGAAAAGCATTTAAACCCTCTTCTTTATCTTCGGTTTCACAAAGTGCGCCTTGTGCAAACTTTTCTAATGCCAATCCAGCAGTCAAACTTCCTTCCATTCCAGAGTGAATCATAGCTTTCATGAATTGTGGAACTAAAGGAGCATAAGAGGATATTTTCTCGCCCATTGTTATGGCGGTTTTTATTAGGTTGTCTGACTCTACTAATCTAGTTATCAAACCAATTTCTAATGCTTTTTTTGCATCTATGGTTTCTCCCATTAAAAGCATTTCCATTGCCCATCCCCTGCCTATAAGTCTCGGTAATCTTTGAGTGGCACCACCACCAGGGATAATACCTATTTTGCCTTCGGGTGTAGCAAACTTTGATGAGGGTGTTGCAATTCTCAGATCGCAACCTAAAGCTACTTCTAGTCCACCACCCATACAAAAACCGTCTATTGCTGCTATTGATGGTTTGCTCAATTTTTCAAGTCTTGCGGCCACTCCTTGAACTAATGGTTCAAGAGCTTTTTTTAAATCCCGATCTTTCACTTCCCCTAGATCTGAGCCAGAAGCAAAAGCTCTTCCGCCTGCACCAGTTATAATAATTACCCTAAGAGAATCATCTTTTTCACTAATTTCCAAAACTTCATGGAATTCATCTAAAGTTTTTAGAGAAATTGCGTTGTGCTTATCTGGCCTGTTAATTGTAATAATTGCGATTTTTTTGGAAGTTTCATATTTAAGATTTTCAAACTGCATATTCTTCCTTTCTTATAGTTAAACTCATGTTTTAAAACTATCCTTCATTTTGCTTCACTATTGTATTTTTAAGAATACCTATACCTTCAATTTCCAACTCAATAATATCTCCTGGTTTTATCCATTTATCCAAATCTGCACCGCATCCAGTTGCCACTGTTCCAGAACCAAACATTTCTCCAGGAATAAGTTCCTCTTCCATTGAGGCATATTCGATCATTTTTTCCCAGCTGTAAAAAGCGTTTCCAGAGTTTCCTCGACTCCATTCCTCGCCGTTTACTCTTGCGATCATAATTGCATCTTTTGGGTCAAATTCATCTTTGGTTACAATGCATGGGCCAATTGCAGTGCCAAAATCTTTCCCTTTATGTGGCCCAAGCCAATTTTTCATTTCGTTTATTTGAATATCTCTTGCACTAAAATCGTTTAAAACCGTGAAACCGAAAACATGATCCATGGCCTCGTTTTCTTTGATGTCTTTACCTTTTTTGCCAATAAACATTCCAAGCTCAAGCTCGTAATCAAGTTTGTCAGTGTAATATGGCCATTTTATACTTTCTTCTGGTCCGATGATAGAAAGCCTGTTTCCTTTGTAACAAGAAGGCAATTCGTACCATATAGGGTCTATTGTAGTGTTTCTTCTTTTTGCTCCAGCAGCTTTATGCCCCTCATGTATTAAAAAATCCCTAAAACTTATAGGTTCTGGAACAGGCGCACATATACGTACTTCTTCTAATGGCCAAATTATTTGTTCCCCGTTTGGACCTTGACACGTTTTCCCAATAGTTCTTATGTAATCCAGAGTTTCTCTTGCTGTCTCAAGCGAGGGCTCTCCTCCAGCGATGAAATCACACATCTTATGTGGAATACGGAAATTGGCATACTCAAGATATCTTGGTTCGTTTCCTTTCTCTTTTAATAGAGAAGCAAAAGATAAATTAAGATCTATTATAATCTCAGCTTGATTGAGCTGAGCAAGTAGACCAATACGAGAAATCCTCGATATTTTGGAATCTATTTCATACGTTATGAATTTCATTTTTTCCTCCAAAGAAGCAAGACTTTTAGGCTAAAGTTTCAGCCGAACTGGAAGTGTTTTAATATTTAAAATCATTTTTTTATTATCATATAACATTCTGTTCTTTTGGTGGTAAATACAACTATCTGATTTTTTTATCTTCGTTTTCATAAGGGCTTGACTTATTTAATGTGGAAAGTTAGTTTGGCTTTTTTCTATAGTTAGTTTTTGTTTTATTTCTTATATTTTTGAATACGATTTTGCCGGTATTGTTTTTGTTTTTCAGGGAGTTTAGATGAAATACATGTCTTTTTCTCGTTGTACTTTTAAGCTGTTTTTACTTCTTTTTTTCTCGTCTATTTTGCTAGTTTTAGCCTCGGATGCTTTTGCTGCTGGAGGAGAAGCGAATGCTGGCAGAGACTGGATTAGAAGTTTTAATATTGGCAAGGGAGCGCTAGTTTTAAATCCTATAATTATTTTGATTCAATGGGCAAATTTTCTAGTTTTTTTGATCTTATTAAATATTATTCTTATTAAACCACTTAGAACACATATGCAGACCAGAGACTCTGAAATTGAGAACAATCTTTCGTCCTCTGAAAGAGATCAAAAAGAGGCAATGGGATATATTACTCAGTATGAAGACTCACTATCTGAAATAAGAAGAGAAAATAATGAAAGGATAGTGTCCTTGCAACAACAAATCACAAATGAATCATTAAAAAAACAAGCTGAGATAAAAGAGAATGCTTCCAAAGATTTAGAGCAAGCACGCACCAGAATATCTACTGAAGCGACAAAAGCTCGGACTGAATTAAAAGAAATGGCTAACGAACTTGCTGCCCAAATTGCAAATCGGTTGGCAGGAAGAAATGTAGCTTAGGATTTTAAAATGAAGATAAAAGAAAATGAAAGAAACTCTCCTTTTCAACAAGAAGCGAAGAATGAGTCTTTGCGTCAACAGAAAGAGTTCAAGGAAAATCTTTCAATAGACATAAAAAGCGTACGTGCAAAAATTGATGATAATGCCTTGAAAGCAAAAACAGATCTAAAAAAAATGGCATATAAGCTTTTGAATATTTTTAGCATTGGTCTTTTCTTTTTTCTTTGTTCTGTTGCATTTTCTGAAGCTGCAAGTGATGGGCATCATAAAGCTTTTAATCTCAACGAAGAAATATTTAAGTTCGTCAATACTTTAATAGTTGTTGGAATACTGTATAAGCTTCTTGCAAAACCTCTGAAGAATTTTTTTCATGAAAGAAGGGAAGGAATACGTAAAGCACTCGAAGATTCAGAGAAAGCAAGAGTAGAAGCAGAAAAGCAACTAGAAGAACAACGTTCCAAAGTAGCAGATTTAGAAGCGGAACTTAATAATGTTCGTGTAGAAGGTGAAAAAGAACTCGAGAAAATAAAAACTAGACTTGAAGAAGATTCAGAAACACAAGCAAAACGCCTTCTAGATCAAGCAAGCAATTCGATAGAACTAGAGATGAATAAAGCTCTTTCTGAGATTCAGGATGAAGCTTCAAAAATTGCAGTGGATATAGCTGAAGATATTTTAAAAAAGAATTTAAAAGAAGATGATCAAGTTCGTCTTTCGAAACAATATTTAGATAACATTGCAAATACTAGTAGGAGATAAAATTGGTAGGTGGAGAAAGTGCTAGACGTTACGCGAGAGCTCTCGCTGATATAGCAGAAAGGCAAAATTCACTTGATGCAATAGGTGAGGAATTAAGTGTTTTTTCAAAGGCCTTTGAAGGTAGTAAAGAACTTCAAGTTTTATTGAAAAATCCAAAATTTGCGAAAGACAAACAACTTGAAATGTTAGGCCAGGTCTTAGAATCTTCAGGAGTTACTGATTTAGTTAAAAATTTCATTCGTGTTTTAATTGAAAATGACAGGATAAATGAGTTTCCTGCGATTTCTTCTAAATACCAAGAAATTTCAGATGAGAAAATAGGTCGTGTTAGAGCAGAACTTCGGTCGGCTATAGAACTTGACCCTGAAGTTTTAAAAAAGATTCACGAAAAATTAGCAGAAGTTGCTGGATGTGAAGTTCTTTTAAATGTTGTAACAGACAAGGAATTAATTGGCGGTGTTTCCTGCAAGATGGGTAGTGTTATCATGGATGGTAGTTTAAAAAGTCAATTAAGGAATCTTCGCCAAGAGCTAACACATAAGTAAAAATCACATTATTTTTTTATGAAGGATTGAGGGGAAAATAAATGCAAATTCGTGCAGAAGAAATAAGCCAGATTATACAAAAGCAAATTGAAGGGTTCGAATCTTCCGTAGAATTAGCTGAAACTGGCACCGTAATTTCTGTTGGAGATGGAATTGCGCGTATCTATGGGCTTGAAAAATGCATGTCAGGAGAACTTCTTTCGTTTCCTGGTGATTTATATGGAATGGCCCTAAATCTTGAAACGGATAATGTTGGTGCAGTTATGCTCGGAGATGATCGTGCTATTAAAGAGGGTGATGAAGTTCGAAGAACGAACAGAATCGTAGAGGTGCCAGTTGGAAAGGCTATGGCTGGCAGGGTAGTGAATGCTCTCGGACAACCTATAGATGGAAAAGGTCCAATTGAAACTGATGAAGCTAAAAATATAGAATTAATTGCTCCCGGCGTTATTGATAGACAACCTGTTGAAGAGCCTTTACAGACAGGGATTAAGGCAATTGATGGAATGGTTCCTATTGGTCGGGGTCAAAGAGAACTTATCATTGGAGATAGGCAAACTGGAAAGACTGCGATTGCAATAGATGCAATAATCAACCAGAAAAATACAGATGTTTTCTGTATATATGTTTGTACAGGACAAAAACGTTCGACTTTAGCACAAGTTGTAAGCACTTTAGAAGAATATGGTGCAATGGAATACACAGTAGTTGTTGCGGCTACGGCTTCTGATCCTGCTCCGCTCCAATACATATCTCCCTATTCTGGTTGTGCAATTGGCGAATATTTTAGAGACAATGGTATGCATGCCCTCGTTATATATGACGATTTAACTAAACAGGCTGCTGCTTATAGACAACTATCGCTTATGCTAAGAAGGCCTCCAGGCCGTGAAGCTTATCCAGGAGATGTGTTTTATCTACATTCTAGATTACTTGAGAGAGCAGCTAAACTTAGCGACGAAAAAGGCGGAGGTTCATTAACTGCATTACCTATCATCGAAACACAGGCAGGGGACGTTTCCGCTTATATTCCTACAAATGTTATTTC
>DFQF01000057.1:44144-46539 GCA_002377645.1 Nitrospinaceae bacterium UBA3496
TCTATTACAGATGGTCAGATTTATTTAGAATCAGCTCTTTTCCACTCTGGAATAAGACCCGCTATTAATGTTGGACTTTCTGTATCTAGGGTAGGAGGAGCTGCTCAGAATAAGGCTATGAAAAAAGTAGCGGGTACTCTACGACTAGATTTAGCACAGTACAGAGAGATGGCGGCTTTTGCACAATTTGGTTCTGAATTAGATGCTGCAACGCAAGCGCAGTTAGCTAGAGGTTCTAGATTAACAGAACTTTTAAAACAACCTCAATACCAGCCTCAAGAGGTTCATCGTCAGATTATATCTATTTTCTTGGGGACTGAAGGTTATCTAGACGAAGTACCGTTGGAAGATATAGAGACAGTGAATAATGATTTCTTGGCTTTCATGGAGGCCAGTCACTCGCAAGTTGTAAACGATTTAAAAGAAAAGCCTGAACTTACCGATGAAATTAGAGAGTCACTCAAATCTGCTATTGATGAATTTATTAAAACTATAAAGAAAGAAGAAAATACTCCTGCAGAGACTTCTTCTTAAGGATTTTTAATGGCTTCTACAAGAGATTTTAAACAGCGAATACGTAGCGTAAAGAATACTCAACAAATCACACGAGCTATGAAATTGGTAGCCGCTTCTAAAGTAAGACGTTGTCAGGAACGCATTGAAAATGCGAGACCTTATAGCGATAAAATATCCGAACTTGTCAACTCCTTGTCGTTACATGTAGATCAGGATGCCCATCCCCTTTTGAAAACTGATACTGATGACCAAAAGGCACTTTTAATTGTAATTTCTTCTGATAGAGGCTTGTGTGGTGGTTACAACACTAACCTTCTTCGAGAAGGGATGCAGTTTCTTCAAGAACGTGAGGCAGAGAATAAAGAAACTTTAATTACGGTAGTTGGAAATAAGGGACGTGAATTTCTTTCAAGAAGAAATTATACTTTTAAAGATGAGTTTCCTGACGTTTATGGCCGAATAGACTTTTCATTAGCTGAAACTCTCAGTGACTTACTTGTACAAAGTTTTTTGGATAATGAAGTAGGTGAGGTATACCTACTAACAACAGAATTTAAATCGGTGATAAGTCAACAGCCTACAATTACAAGGTTATTGCCGCTTTCACCACCTGTTCCAGACGGAATAAATGAAGAGGGTGAGCCTGTTGTATCGGATTATATTTTTGAGCCATCCTTGGAGGAGGTCTTAATAGATATTTTACCAAAGCATATTAATGCTCAGGTTTATCGTGCTCTTCTAGATGCAGAGGCGAGTGAGTTTGGTTCTAGAATGATCGCGATGGACAATGCTTCCAGGAATGCAGAAGAGATGATAGGAACGCTTACATTACAGATGAATCGTGTTCGTCAAGCTTCTATTACAACAGAATTACTTGAAGTCGTATCTGGCGCAGATGCGTTAGCTGGTTAAAGTTTTTAAAAAAATTAAAAAATTGATTTTTTAGGAATATAAAGGAGCCAAGAATGAATGAAGGTCGCGTAACACAAATTATTGGTCCGGTTATTGACGTGGAATTTGAAGATGGAAATCTTCCAGAGTTGAAAAACGCTCTGGTTGTTAAAAAAGATTCTTCTACAGTCGTCGAAGGGGAAAGGGATGAGGTTGTAGTAGAAGTTTCCTTACATCTTGGCGAGTCAACTGTTCGTACGGTTTCGATGGAGCCGACGGATGGTTTAGTTCGTGGACTAAAAGTTGTTGATACTGGAGCACCAATTAAGATTCCTGTTGGGAAAGAAGCGTTGGGAAGGATTTTGAATGTTATTGGTGAACCTGTAGACGGCAAAGGCCCTGTTCAGACAGAGGAACGTTCTCCGATTCATAGATCTGCTCCTAGTTTGGAAGATCAAAACCCAAATACCGACATGCTTGAGACAGGTATCAAAGTTGTAGATCTTCTAGAACCTTATACGAAGGGTGGTAAAACCGGCCTCTTTGGTGGTGCTGGTGTTGGAAAAACGGTTCTCATTATGGAATTAATTCATAATATTTCCACTGAGCATTCCGGAACTAGTGTTTTCACAGGCGTTGGAGAGAGAACGAGAGAAGGAAACGATCTGTATCGTGAAATGGAAGAGTCTGGTGTTTTAGATAGTGTTGGCCTCGTTTATGGCCAGATGACAGAACCACCTGGGGCTAGATTACGCGTTGGTCTTACTGGATTAACTTTAGCTGAATATTTTCGAGATGTGGAAGGACAAGATGTGTTGTTCTTTGTAGATAATATTTTCAGATTCACACAAGCAGGTTCAGAGGTGTCTGCTCTTTTAGGTAGGATGCCGAGTGCTGTTGGTTATCAGCCAAACCTTGCTTCCGAAATGGGTGAATTGCAAGAACGAATTACCTCTACTAAGAAAGGTTCAATTACTTCTGTACAAGC
>DFQF01000057.1:46855-48617 GCA_002377645.1 Nitrospinaceae bacterium UBA3496
TTATGTTCCTGCAGATGACTTAACGGATCCTGCGCCCGCAACTGCATTTGCTCACTTAGATGCTACTACGGTTCTTTCTCGTCAAATTGCAGAACTAGGTATTTATCCATCTGTGGATCCATTAGATTCGACAAGCAGAATTCTTGACCCAAGAATTCTTGGTGAAGAACATTACGGAGTTGCAAGAAATGTGCAGCAAATACTTCAAAAATACAAAGAACTGCAAGATATTATTGCTATTCTCGGAATGGATGAATTGTCAGAAGATGACAAATTAATTGTTTCAAGAGCAAGGAAAATACAGCGTTTCTTAAGTCAACCATTCTTTGTTGCGCAGCAGTTTACTGGAACTCCTGGAGTTTACGTTCCCTTAGAAAAAACAATCGAAGGGTTTAAAGAATTAGCAGATGGAAATGTAGATCATCTTCCTGAACAGGCATTTTATATGGTAGGAGATTTAGAGTCTGCAAAAGAGAAAGCTGAGTCTTTAGGAGCTAAAGTATAAAAATGGCAAATGGAAAAATACTATTAGATATTGTTACACCCGAAAAAAAATTAATGTCGGCAGAAGTAGATGAAGTTACAGCTCCTGGTTTTTACGGAGAATTTGGTATTTTGCCGGATCATACTACGTATCTTTGCCAGCTTGGTGTTGGTGTACTTACTTATAGAATGAACAGCGCAAGTTATTTTGTTTCTGTTATAAAAGGGTATGCTGAAGTAGGTATGAATAAGGTGACAATTTTAGCTGAAGTTGCTGAGCGTGCAGAAGATGTCGATATAGAAAGAGCTGAAAAAGCACTAGAAAGAGCAAAAAATCGCATGTCTTCTGATAATGATGTTGCCACTGACAATGATTCTGTTTTTGACTTTGAACGTGCAGAACTTGCTCTAAAACGTGCATCTACAAGGATATCCGTTGCACATGAAAGTGGCTTGAATTAATTACAGTTCGCTATCTATGTTTATTCGTATTATTCCTTTCTCAAAAGAGAAGGACTTAAATATTATTCTTCAATTACTTTTTCTGCTTTTTTTTCTATTTTTCACTCCACTTATAACGTTTTCTGCGGATGATCCCGCCCCTAAAACGCATAACACTTCTCAAAATTTTTATGAAAAAGGAAGAGATTTTGTTTCCAAGGGAAATTGGGTAAATGCAATTAAAAGTTTCAGACATGCAATTCAGCAAGATCAACAAGATCACAAAGCATATAATATGCTTGGGTATTCCTTAAGACAATCTGGAAAAATTTCGGAAGCTATTAGAGCTTATGATCGCGCGCTTGATCTTAAGGCTAATTACGAAGAGGCGCTTGAGTACCGCGCTATAGCCTATGCCAAGCTTGGGAAAAAAGAGAAGGCGATGCAGGATTACAAAAAACTTCTTAGTATAAAATCTTCTTTTGCTGATGGGCTAAAAGAGAAAATCTATCGACATCTTCAAAGATAAGATCTTTTTCAATTTTATCCAATTTTCATAAATTTCATTGGAAATTTTTGAAGAGATCTAGCTCCTTTTTCTGTCACCTCTACAAGATTTCCTACCTGCAGACCATACTTGCCGTCAGGAGTCACCACGTTAGGTTGAATTACCATTAACATTCCCTTTTTAAAGACAATTTTATTTTGAGGCCTAGTGATTAAAGAACCTGAAAGATCAATTCTTGGATCTTCTATCAGCAAACCCCAACCGTGAAACGTGGTGTCAAATGTTGTAAATCCATTATTAGTTAAAACAGAACCTGCCTTTATAATATCT
>DFQF01000080.1 GCA_002377645.1 Nitrospinaceae bacterium UBA3496
AAAAAACACCACAAAAATGTATGGCCTGAAATGAAGGCTGCTCTTCAAAGAAATGGATGGCATAATTATTCTTTGTTTATGAGAAAAGATGGATTAATGTTTGGTTACTTTGAGGCAGAAGAATCTTTTGCTAAATCTTTAGAAGGAATGTCTAAAGAATCAATTAATAATCAATGGCAAGAACTCATGTCTCCATATTTTGAAATTCCTGAAGGAGCAGCTCCTGATGAATCAATGATGGAGATAGAAGAAGTTTTTCACTTAGATTGAAATATGAGGTTGATATGAGACTAGAAAATAAAAATGCTTTAATAACCGGAAGTGGGAATGGAATCGGGAGAGCAATTGCAGAACTTTTTGCTAAAGAAGGAGCTAACGTAGTAGTTGCTGATTTAGAAAAAGAATCAGGCCTTGAAACAGTAGCAAATATTAGAAAGTCTGGAGGGAATGCTAAATTTATCCAAGTTGACACTTCTGATATAGATTCAGTAGATAAGCTTGTAAAGGATTCAATTAATCAGTTTGGAGATATAAATATTTTAGTAAACAACGCCGCCGCTTTTGTTTTTGGAAAAATAGAAGATGTCACTAAATCAGATTGGGAAAAAGTTTTAGGGGTAAATGTTATAGGTTATGCAAACTGTGTTAAGCAATCTTTAGAATCTCTAAAAAAAGGAAAAGATAGTTCAATTATTAATATAGCTTCAGTTTCATCTTTTATTGCACAACCTGAATTTGTTCCTTATAACACTTCAAAGGGGGCAGTAATTCAATTATCAAAATGCTTAGCTATGGATCTAGCTAATTATAAGATTAGAGTAAACTCTATTTGTCCTGGATCTATCAGAACTAGGGCTACAGATAAACATATAGAATCATTAGGATTAGACCCAGAGAAGGCATATAAAGATTTTGGCAATGATTCCCTTCTAAAAAGAATAGGAAATCCCAAGGAAATAGCATATGGAGCACTTTTTTTAGCTTCTAATGAAGCATCATATATAACAGGAACAGAACTTGTAATTGATGGAGGAGCAACTATTGACTAAAGAAGGTTTTAAGTTTTTAGATTCTCATGTTCATTTTTATGATATGAAACATCCAAAATTACATTATGGTCACTGGCAACCTGATGAAGATGTTCCTTTAAGAGAATTAGGAACGAGAAATTATCTTGCTAGTGATTTCATAAAAGAAGCACAACCTTTAGGAATGTATAAGGCTATTCATGTACAAGCAGCCATAGGATCAGATGACCCAGTGGAAGAAACAAGATGGCTAGAGGAAGTATATAAAAACACAGGAATTCCAAACGCAATAGTCGGTCATGTTGATCTTAAAGCTAAAGATGCACGAGATGTTATAGAGCAACACCTACAATATGAACATTTCAAAGGAATTAGAGATTTCTCTTATGGAGATTACTTGATTGATAAAGATTTCAGAGAAGGTTTTAAGATTCAAGAAGAATATGGTCTTATATCTAGTATTGCAGCTAGATGGGAAGAAATGGACAAACTTGCTGATTTAGCAAAAACTTTTCCAAACATAAAAATAGTTTTAGACCATGCTGGTAACCCTGATTTTAGAACCAAAGAATACTTCGATAATTGGAAAAAAGGAATGGCTAAAATTTCTAAGATTGACAATATAATTTGTAAAATTTCTGGATTAGGTATGGGAGATCATCATTGGACAAAAGACTCTATACTTCCATACGTTGAAACTTGTATGAATCTTTTTGGTATTTCAAGAACAATATTTGCTACAAACTGGCCAGTTGACGGACTATACAGCGATTATTCAAAGGTTATAAATACATATATTGAGATTACTAAAGATCTTTCTGAGGTTGAGAAAAATGCATTTTTTTTCAAGAATGCTGAAGAAATATATGGAATCTAAATATTAATACTCAAAATGCTTTCTAGGGCCTTTATCCTCGTTAAGCTCATCCCACATTGATAAAGGAGAAGCAGCTTGCACTCCAGCGTCTACAGGTAAAATTACTCCTGTAACCCATTTAGCTTCATCACTAGCAAGATATACAACCGCCCAACCTACATCCCAAGCAGTTCCTTCTGTTCCTAGAGGTCCAGCCTTTCTCCTTAGATCTCTCCAGTCATCATCCATTTTCTTAAATCTATTTGGAAATGCTCCATATACGTGACCTGGAGCTACACAATTTACTCTTATATTTTGCCTACCGTGATGAACGGCCATAATTCTAGAAAGATGTGAAATAGCAGCTTTAGAAATAGAGTATGGAACATTTCTAGTAGAACCTGCTTGAGTACCATCAATAGATGAAACATTGATTATAGATCCACCTCCTGATTTTTCCATTGCTGGAATTGCATATTTTGAACCCATAACAGCACTCTTTATGTTAAGGTCTATAGATCTATGCCAATCTTCTTCTTCAATTTCTGTTACCATCCCACTGCCAGGACCTCCCACATTATTAAATAAAATATCTAATTTACCAAATTCTTTTACAGCTTCATTGATCATAGACTCGCAATCTTTTTCAGAGGTTACATCACCTATAAAAATTTTACCCTCACCACCCTCTTTTTTTATTACACTTAGTGTTTCTTCAGCATTATTTATATCAATGTCTGAAAGTAATATTTTTGCACCTTCTCTAGCCATCAAAATTGCAGCTGCTTGACCCGTACCCGCTATTTCTCCTCTTGTTCCTGCGCCAGTAACTATTGCTACTTTCCCTTCAAGTCTTTTACCAGATGGCATAATACACTCCTAGAATATAATTTATGATTGTATTTTTATACTTATTTATTATTTAATCAATATTAAATTAATAAATTTTATATATAATAAAGTTTATGAAATATTTAAATACAATTTTAGTAAGCTGTTGCAATAGTTAGTGTTCGAGCTATTGAAAGTATAGTTTAATAATTGTTCGAACCCCCAGCTAAGGGGGTTTTTTTTAAGAAGTATTTGGAGAAAAAAATGTCAATATCACCATTAAGTCCGGCTCAGGTAGAAAGATATAGTAGGCACTTGATAATGCCGAACGTAGGAAGCAGAGGACAAAGAGCTTTGTTGGATTCAAAAGTTTTGATAATAGGAGCAGGAGGGCTAGGTTCCCCTGTTTCCTTATACCTTGCATTAGCAGGAGTAGGGAATATTGGAATTGTAGATTTTGATGTAGTGGATGTATCAAATCTTCAGAGGCAAATTCTGCATACGGACTCAGATGTAGGAAAGAGAAAAGTTGAGTCTGCTAAAGAAACATTACTTGCTCATAATCCAGATATAAATGTCACGATTCATGAAGAGCCAATTAATTCTACCAATGCTTTTGAGATAATGAATGACTATGACATAGTCATTAATGGCGCAGATAATTTTGCAACTAGATATTTGGTAAATGATGCAGCTTTCTTGCAAAAAAAACCACTTGTTGATGGAGCTATATTGATTTTTGACGGACAGGCAACAACTTATATTCCAGGTCAAGGATGTTATAGATGTATATTTCCTGATCCTCCTCCTCCAGGAGAAGTTCCTAGTTGTGCTGAAGCTGGAGTAATTGGAGCATTGCCTGGACTTGTAGGGTCTATTCAAGCTTTAGAAACAATTAAGCTAATTTTAGGCGTGGGAGAGCCATTAGCAGGAAGAATGTTATTAATAGAAGCTCTAGGAATGGAATTCAGAGAGATTAAAGTCAGAAAGAATCCTGATTGTAAATTATGTGGAGATAACCCAGAAGTTACTGAATTGATTGATTACGAAATCTTTTGTGGTGTTAAAGTAGTTAGCTAATAAATGAAAACAAGATTAAATATAGACAATTTTAGTATTGGGCAGTTAAAAAATATAGGAAATACTAGTCTAGTTGATTTATCTTCTTTAAGTCAAAATAGTACCGTTAGAATTTACGCAAAACTTGAAGGTGAAAACCCAACAGGATCTATTAAAGACAGAGTAGCAAAATGCTTGATTTTTGACGCTGAAAAAGAAGGTAAAATTACTCCGGGTCAAACAATCATTGAACCAACATCAGGTAACACTGGGATTGGATTGGCTATGATTTCTAAAATCAAAGGATATAAGATGATTGCTGTTATGCCAGATTCTGTTAGCCAAGAAAGAGTTTCTTTGCTGAAATCTTTTGGTGCAGAAATAATTTTTTCTGATGGAAAAGAAGGTACCAATGGTTCAATAAAACTTGCTCAAAAAATATCTTCAGAAAACCCTGAATATTTTATGCCTTTTCAATATGGGAATCAGGCAAGCATAAAGGCTCATTATTACACTACGGGGCTAGAAATTGCTAAACAAATGCCAGATATAACTCACTTTGTTGCAGGACTAGGAACGGGTGGAACTTTGATGGGTGTTGGTAAGAGGTTGAAAGAAATAAATGATTCTATAAAAATAATAGCTACAGCACCTCATCCCGATGATGTTGTTCAAGGCCTTAGATCTATAGAACATGGATATATTCCACCTATATTAGATTTAGATAAACTGGATGGAAGAATAATGGTTGAGGCTGAAGAATCTTTTTTTTGGACTAAGAAAGTTATGGAGACGCATGGTTTATTTGTTGGAGTTTCATCTGGAGCTACATTAGCAACTTGTGTAAAAATGTCTAAAAGATTAGATAATGCTAACATAGTTACTATTTTTGCTGATGGAGGTTGGAAATATCTATCTAGCGGTATATATGAAAAAGATTTTTCTGAGATAGCTAATGATATTGATGGAAAAGTTTGGTGGTAAATGACTAATTTTTCAGATAACGATAAGAAGGAAATATTAAATCTTAAGGTAACTCAAATGAAAGATTTGCTTATTTCAGGCAAAATTTCCAATGAAGAATTAGTGAATATTCATATAGATCAAGTAGA
>DFQF01000083.1 GCA_002377645.1 Nitrospinaceae bacterium UBA3496
AAAATGACAACGGAATATGCATGGTTCCTACCAACTGGAAGATATGGAGATGGACACGAGATTAACCCAGTCGTTTCGGAAAGACCTCCTACTGTAGAATATATGAGTACAGTAGCTCAGGCTGCTGAAAAAGCTGGTTTTGTAAACTTATTGGTCCCCACAGGAACACACTGTTTGGATTCATGGTTATTTTCTCAGGCAATTGCTGAAAGAACTTCTCATATCAAATTTTGTGTTGCTTTTAGACCAGGACTTATGAGTCCTGTCCTTGCAGCGCAGCAAGCGAATACTTTTGATTCTATTACCAAAGGAAGACTCACTATCAATATCGTCACCGGTTCAACTCCGGTCGATCAGAAAAGATATGGAGACCACCTTAATCATGATGAGAGATATGAAAGAACAGAAGAATTTTTAGATATCGTGAAAGCGCTATGGAGCACAGATGAACCCGTTAATTTCAATGGAAAATATTACAAAATTGAAAACGCAACTATTTTTGCTAAACCTCATACAGAACCACATCCTCCTATCTATTTAGGAGCAAGTTCAGAAAAAGGAAGGCAAGTGGGTGCAAAACATAGTGATGTTCATTTGATGTGGGCTGTTGAACCCGAGAGAGTCGAAGAAGATGTGATTGATATGCGCACAAGAGCAGAAGAACTAGGCCGAAAAAACATAAAATTTGGTATCAGATTGCACATCTTGTGCAGAGAAACAAAGGAAGAAGCGAGGAAAACCGCTGAAAAGTTAATTGAAGGAAGTGATATTAATAACACTAAAGTTCATGCGGATCAGAGGAATCGTTCAGAAAGTGAAGGACAAAGACGTATGAACGAACTTGCAAATCAAGAATCTTTATGGATTACAGACACTCTTTGGATGGGAGTAAATACAGTTAGAGCAGGTGCAGGCGCTACACTAGTAGGGACGCCTCAAATGATTGCAAATGCATTAAAAGAGTATGTAGAGACAGGGGTAGATTGTTTTATATTATCAGGATGGCCACATTTAGAGGAAGCGCAGATTTTTGGAAATGAAATTATGCCTCTCCTAAAAGATACACATCCAATGACCTTCAATGACAATGGTTAGAAAAATAAAAATGGATAAAAAAATTGCGGTATTAGGAGCGGGAGCAAATGGTAGTTCTATAGCAGCAGATCTTACAAAAGCTAACCTTGACGTCACGATTATTGATCAATGGCCCGCTCACGTTGAAGCTATGAAAAAAAATGGACTCGACATCACGATGCCAGATGAGCATCTACAAATACCCGTAAAGGCCTGGCATTTATGTGAATTAGCCGAACATGTCCCCGCATTTGATATTGTTTTCTTGGTCGCTAAATCTTACGATACTCATTGGCTAACCCAATTAATCGAACCTTACCTGAAAGAAGAAGGCATTTTTGTTGGTCTACAAAACAGTATGAATAATCAAATAATTGCGGACGTTGTAGGAATCGAGCGAACTATTGGAGCCGTCGTTGAACTATCCTCCGCTCTCTTTAAACCGGGTATCGTCCAGCGGAATACTGCTAGAACTGGCACTTGGTTTGGTCTCGGGGAATTAGATAACTCGGTAACACCTCGGCTTAATTTAATTAAAACAATCATAGAGAACATTGCAATAGTTGAGTTATCTCAAAATATCGAGAGTGCTAAATGGACGAAACTAATTTGCAATTCGATGACTTCAGCACCTATTGCACTAACGGGGCTTAAAAATCATGACGCTAGAGATCTCCCAGGCATGTTCGAAATTGCTGTTCGGCTTGGACGAGAAGCACTCGAAGTCGGAAGAGCTTTAGGACACGAAATGCAGCCAATTTTTGGTTTGTCTGCTGAGGAAATGTCCGGGGATTCCGATGATATACTTATCAAAATAATGAAGACATTATCAAAACATGTAGGACCAAATTCCGTAACAGCCGCAGTACACGATCACATAAAGGGTCGTAAAACCGAGACAATTAACATCAATGGATTGGTTGTAAAAAAAGGAAAAGAACTTGGCATTCCCGTTCCTTGTAATAGCGCTGTTACTGAACTAGATGGACGAATCACTAAAGGGGAACTAACTATGGGTGAGTCAAACCTTGATCTGCTAAAATCTATGATTGATTGAACCTAAAAAAAAGTTTCAAGCGTTTTGAAACTAATCGAATTACCTTTAATTATGAACAGGAAAATAAAAATGAATAAAAAAATTGCCGTAGTAGGAACAGGAGCTATTGGTAGTAGTGTCGGAGCAGATCTAACCGATGCGGGGTACGATGTAACGATTGTCGATCAATGGCCGCAACACGTAGAAGCGATGAAGTCATCCGGACTACATATTGAAATGACTGATTTAGATCTTAAGATTCCTGTAACTGCGTATCATCTATGCGAAATGGCTTCGGTAAAACCTGCTTTTGACATCGTCTTTTTAACTTCAAAATCCTATGACACTAGGTGGCTTGCAGAATTCATCAAACCTTACTTAAAAGAAGACGGAACTTTAGTAAGCTTACAAAATAGTATGAATGATGATGACCATGCCTCAATTATAGGAAAAGAAAGAACTGTCGGATGTGTTATAGAACTTTCTGCAGAAATTTTTACTCCTGGAAAAGTACAACGTAATACCACCCGAAGTGGAACTTGGTTTGCGGTTGGTGAACTCGACGGACAAATCACAGAAAGAGCAAAAGAATTACAGAAAATTCTTAGCAATGTTGCTGTAACGGATATTACGGAAAATATATATGGTGCAAGATGGACAAAATTAACAGTAAACTCTATGACTATGGGTCCATTTGGAGTTTTAGGTCTTCGAGCAGCAGAAGCATTACAACTTCCAGGAATGCTCGATCTGAATGTCGAAATAGGAAAAGAATGTTTAGAAATTGGTACTCAAGCTGGATATCAAATCGAACCTGTTTTTGGTTTAAGTGAAGACGATTTTGCTGGACCAATAGACCAAGTTTTAAAAACAGCTATGAAAACATTACAAAATCATACTGGACCCAAAAGTAGAACTGCACCGATTCAAGACCATATTAAAAATAGGAAAAATGAACTGGAATATATTAATGGATTGGTCTCAAAAAAAGCGAAAGAACTGGGAATTCCTTCTCCATACAATGATGCAGTGGCCGAAATAGCACGAAGAATAAACAGAGGGGAACTGGAAATGGATGCTTCTCATTATGAACTTATTATAGAATTAGCAAAAAAGAAAAAATCATCTTAAAAATTGAAATTTACAATAAACTTTCTGGTTTATGTCTTACTATTTTCGCATCAACCATATAGATGACATCTTCCGCTATATTGGTAGAATAATCAGATATTCTTTCTAGAAATTTTGCTATTGCACCGCAGCGAGAAAGTGCTTCAGTCATTGATGGATCTTTTTTTATCTGTCGATAAACTTCTTGATACACTTTCCTATTAATCTCATCTATTTCGTCATCTTCTCTTATAACTTCATTAGCCATATCAACATCTTGTTCTATCAGCGAAGAAAGGGACTTCTTTAACATATTTCGAGTCTTATCAGCCATACCCTCTAAATCAAAAGGCATTTTGAGTTCGGCTTCTTTGAATAAATAGATGCAACGATCCGCTATATTCACGGAAATATCAGCAATTCTTTCTAGATCGTTATTAATTTTCAAAACTGCCACTAGAAACCGAAGATCAATTGCAACTGGTTGATATAGAGCCATAACTTTCAAGCAATCTTCTTCCACTTCTACTTCTAATGTGTCAATTAAATGGTCATTTTCTATTACTTCCTCAGCTAAAGAACGGTCGTTTTTTACTAGAGAAAGAACCGCTTTTTCTACACTTTCTTCTACCAAAGAACTCAAAGACAGTATTTTTTTCTTAATCTTTTCTAATTCATCTCTAAAAAGTTTTGTCATTTTAATTCATCCTATATTTTATCCGAAACGGCCAGTGATATAGTCTTCTGTTTTTTGCATTTTAGGTTTAGTGAAAATTGTTTTCGTTGGTCCATGTTCTATTAATTTTCCTTCAAAAAGAAAAACTGTATCATCTGAAATCCTTGAAGCTTGCTGCATATTATGTGTAACTACAAGAATCGTGTACCTTGATCTAAGTTCACCTATCAAACTTTCTATCCGAGCAGTTGCCCTAGGATCAAGAGCCGAACAGGGTTCATCCATAAGGATAATTTCTGGATTCATTGCAATCGCTCTTGCTATACAAAGACGTTGTTGCTGTCCACCTGATAAGTCTAGGGCAGATTCATGCAATCGATCCTTTACTTCTTCCCATAATGCAGATCTTTTCAAAGAAGTTTCAACAAGTTCCTCTGGATCTTTCAAAAATCCATTAATCTTTGGACCCCAAACAATATTTTGATAAATTGTTTTTGGAAAAGGGTTTGGCCTTTGAAAAACCATTCCAATATTTCGTCTTACATCTATAGGATCAATTTCCTCTCCGTAAAGTCCTGCATTCTCTAGAGATACATTTCCCTTTGTAACAACAGTTGGGTAAAAATCGTTCATTCTATTAAAAGAACGTAGCATTGTACTTTTACCACATCCAGATGGACCAATGATTGCAGTAACTTTATTCTTTTTAAAATCTAAACTTACGTCATCAATTGCACAGGTTTCACCATAAAATATCGATAGGTTCCTAACTTTTAGAGCAATTTCTTCTTCGATTTCTTTCATAATTTTCCCTTTTAGGACTAATTCCTATATCTTTGAAAACGTTGTCTTACCATAACCGCTCCAAAATTCATGACAAACAGAAAAACTAAAAGAACTATGATTCCTGCACCCGCAATTCCATGAAAAGCAGCCTGAGGACGTCCAGCCCAATTGTAAATTTGTATTGGAAGAGAAGTAAATGAATCCCAAGGACCTTCAGGAACAAATGCCACGTAGCTTAAGGCACCAATCATAATAAGGGGAGCAGTCTCACCAACTGCTCTAGAAATAGCTAAAATTAATCCTGTCATAATACCAGGAAGAGCAGCGGGTAGAACTTGACCAAATGCAACTTGAAATTTTCTCGCCCCTACTGAATAAGCAGCATGTCGTATGGAATCAGGAACCGCACGAATCGCTTCTTGTGAAGAAATAATAATGACGGGAAGTATCAATAAAGTTAATGTTAAAGACCCAGACCAAAGACTCCGGTCTAATCCGAAAAATCGAACAAAAATAGCAAGACCTAGTAACCCATAGACAATAGAGGGTGTACCTGCAAGATTTAAAATATTGATTTGTACCCAGTTAATATATCTCTTTTTTGGAGCGTATTCTTCTAAATACAACGCAGAAGCTACTCCTAACGGAACAGAAAATAAAGCTGTCATAGAAATTACCCAAGCACTTCCGTATAAAGCAGATTTTAGTCCAGCTTTATGAGGAAAACGTGAAGGAAAATTTGTAAAGAAATCCCAACGTAAATATGAGACACCTTCTAATAAAATATGAATTATCAAAATAGACAGGACTAAAACAGCCGCAAAAGTAACGGATCTGCATAAAACAAGGAAAAATCTTTGCTTTCGGTACCTTGCCTCTACCATTATTTCCCTACTGTTTTAGAATGAAGAAAATGGTTACCTATCATATTCATTATCAGCGTCATAAAAAACAATAAAGCTCCTACTGCAAAACAAGTTTGATATTCAATACCTCCTCTAGGAGTATCACCCAAACTAACCTGTACAATATAAGCGGTAATAGTTTGAATACTTTCTAGTGGATTGAATGTCATTCTTGGGGTAGCTCCTGCGGCTAATGTAACCGCCATTGTCTCACCTATAGCCCTCGAAACAGCAAGTACAATTGACGCAGCTATACGTGATTTTGCTGCGGGCATAATAACTTGTGTAATGACTTCATATGGCGTTGCTCCTAAGGCATAGGCCCCTTCTCTAATATCTGACGGAACAGCGCGGAAAGCATCATCACAAAGAGATGAAATCATCGGTAAAATCATAATTCCAACTACAATTCCCGCACTTAGAGCATTAAAAACTCCCATATCTGGAAATAACATTTTAAATGCAGGAGTAATAAATGTGAGTGCAAAATAGCCATATACAATTGTAGGAATGCCAGCCAGAATTTCTAGGACAGGCTTAATAATCGAACTTAATTTTGGAGAACAAAATTCATTCAAATAGGCGGCAATAAGTATTCCAGCTGGTACCGCAACAATGATTGCCCCAACTACTATCATCAGGGTCCCACACACTAGCGGGAGAACACCAAAAGATTTTGGATCCAGAAGAGGTTCCCAACGGGTTCCCAACAAAAAATCAAAAAGATTTATAGACTGGAAAAAAACGAAAGACTCCTGCCCCAAGATCCAAACAACTGTGCCAGTTGTTACAAACGTAACAGAAACACACAGAAACAAAAAACCATGGATCCCATGGTCTATTAATTTAAATTTATTTAAGTACATTAAATTAACCCTATCGAAATAAGATCTTTATAAAGGAAGAGTCGGAAATACAAACCGACTCTTCCTCTGACAAAAACTATTTAAACATCTCCACTTTCTTTAAGCCATCTTCATACTGACTCTTTGGAAGGGGAATATATCCTACTTCTTTAGAAAGACTTCCACTATTTTTGAGATAAAATTTCACAAATTCGTAAACCACTTTTTTCTTTAAAGAATCAGTACGAACATAAATGAAAATCGGTCTAGAAAGTGGTTTATAAGAACCGTTGTTAATAGTAACCATAGTAGGTTTAACGGGGGCATTATTCTTGTATTTGATTGGAACTACATTTAATTTATCTTTGTTTTCGATGTAATAGGCAAAACCAAAATAACCTAGTGCACCCCTTGAACCAGAAACACCTTGAACCAGAACGTTATCATCTTCACTTTTTGTAAAATCCGATCGACTACGCTGAGATTTCCCATTTATTTTTTTTGTAAAATAATCAAACGTTCCAGAATCGGTTCCAGGGGCAAACAAAGTCATTTTAACATTTGGAAACGAAGAACGTACCTGATTCCAATTTTTCACTAAACTCCCTCGTTTCCATATCTTATGCAGTTCTTTTACACTTAAATAATCTGCCCAATTATTCTTTTTATTAACAACAACTGAAAGTCCATCAAAAGCTACAGGTAGTTCAATATATTTAATTCCTTCTTTTTTTGCTTTTTTAATTTCTATATCTTTAATTCTTCTAGACGCATCATTAATAACTGTTTCGCCAGCTAGAAATTTTTTGAAACCACCACCTGTTCCAGAAACTCCAACTGTCACACGTACTCTCCTATGTACTTTCCCAAATTCTTCAGCTACTGCTTCAGTAATTGGAAAAACTGTACTTGAACCATCAATCCTAATGGTTCCTTTTAGTGCAGCAAATGCTTCTGAACTCATTAACACTGCAAACACTAAAATCAAAAAAATCTTTGAAACTTTACTAATCAAACTTTTCATCAAACAATCCCCTCACTAATAAAAGAAAAATATAAAAAACCTATTGAAAGGATAAAAACTTTTTATTAGAAAAGAATTAAATTGTTATGAGGATATCAACAGAAGATTGTTAGATTTTGATTAGGATTAGGATTATATTTAAAGATTTAAACAAATGGTAAAAGTAGTACCTTTCCCAACATTGCTTTTCACGTCAATTTTGCCTTCATGAACTTGAACAATATGTTTTACTATTGAAAGTCCTAGTCCAGTACCTCCTAATGTTCTACTTCTTGCCCGATCTACTCTATAAAATCTCTCGAAAATACGGGAAATATGTTCCTGTGGAATACCTATACCACTGTCTTGCACTTCTATAATCAGAGTATCAGTTTGATTAGAAATTTTAATTTCAACTTTATCACCAACCTTACTGTACTTAATTGCATTATCAATAAGATTAAAAATAGCTTGCTCTATTAACGAAGGATTATGCCTGACTATACAGTTTTCATCGTAATCTAAAAGAATATGTACTTTCTTACGCTCTGCACTTTCCTTACATAAATCTATTGCACTTTTAATTGAGAACTTTATATCTTCCTCCATCAGTTGTATTTCTTTCAGTTCTGTTTCCTTTTCTATCCTGGCTAAATCAAGCAGATCATCAATGATCATTCCAAGTCGTTTTGAGTGTTTTTGTATTGAGTCTAAAAATTCTATTTTTTTCTTTTCATCTATTTTTTCGGAATTAATAAGTGTTTCTATTGAACCTTGAATAATCGTTAGAGGAGTCTTTAATTCATGGGAAACATTTGAAACAAACTCTTTTCTATAATTTTCAAGAGCTTTTAATTGACTAATATCATTTATGACTAGTACGATTCCGCACTTTTTACTTTCATTATCCAAAAGTGGCGCAGATTCAACCAAAAGGAAGCGATCCTTCCCTTTTTGAATCTCAATACTTCGACTAGATATTTCGTCTATAACCAAGGATGAAAGAATAAATTTCTCTAATTCTGAATTCCGGATAATTTCAGGGACGGTCTTTCCAACAAATTCTTTGTTGTCAACATCTAAAATTTCGATAGAGGCCCTATTCATACGTAAAATAGTTTGATTTGAATTTATTGCTATCACGCCTTCATTCATACTTAAAAAAATTGCTTCTTGTTCATTTCTTTGCGTTAAGATAGTTTCAATTCTATTATCAAGTTGGGTTGCTATTTCATTAATTGAATGACCTAGCTGTATTAATTCCAGAGGATCAGAAAGCTTTAAATCTACCCTTCCAGACAAATCACCTTCAGCCATCTTTCTAGCACGATTTTTTATCTTTTCTAAAGGAACGCTTATTTTTTTAGAGATGTACCAACCTAATACCGACACTAAAATTATCAAGACAAGAAACGTTGCTATAATTCTATAAAAAATATCCTCTAAGGCTTGTTCGATTTTAAGAAGCGGGGTTGAAGATCTAACGACTCCTATATACCTATTCGACTTTATAATAGGAATGGCAAAATACATAGAATCAGTTTGAAGTGTATATCCAAATCTTACGGAGATACCTCTGCCAGATTTTAAAGCCTCCATTATTTCTGGTCTATCAGAGTGATTATCCATTTTACTTGGAGATTTCATACTATCTCCAATTACTTTGCCTGATAACATTACGACGGTATAACGTGTGTTTGTCTTTTGTCCAAATTGTTTTGTCAAATCTTGAATCATTACAAAGTTATTTTTTTGAATAACAGGATTTACTGCTCTCAAAAAAAGTTTAGCTTTAAGTTCTAGCTCTAATTCGACCTGTTTATAATAGAAACTACTAAAAGAGAACCAAGAAACAATCACCACAGCCAGTAGAGAAATAAATGCAATTAAAATTAAGGAAGGATATAACCTCCAGAACATGGGCCTTCTATTAAGAATCTTCACGAAAACGATAACCTATACCACGAATTGTTTGTATTTCTTTTCCCATTTTTTGTAATTTTTTTCTGAGTCCAACCATCTGAAAATCAATTGTTCTATCAGTAACTTCATAGTGGGCCCCTCGTATCGAATCTACTATTTGAGATCTAGTAAAAACCCATCCTCGTCTTTTAGCTAGCAAGAATAGAATGTCATATTCAGAGGGAGTTAGCATAATTTCTTCGCCTGCAAGCAATACTTTATGTTTTTTGGGTTCTATAACTATTTCTCCAATTTCAATAATCTCATCTTCACTGATTAGTTGATTAGCTGAGCGTCTCAATACATTTTGAACTCTAGCAATTAAAACCTTCTGACTAAAAGGTTTCGTGATGTAGTCATCTGCCCCCATCTCCAAGCCTTTGACTATTTCCTCCTCTTGGCTCTTTGCGGTTAACATGATAATTGGCAAATCTCGAGTGGAATCATTCGATTTAATTATTTCACAAACACGATACCCATCAATACCAGGAAGCATTATATCAAGAAGAACTAGGTCTCCTTTTTCTTCTTTTATAGATTTTAACGCAACATCTCCATTTTCAGAACAGACAACATTAAATCCTTGAGATAGAAGATTATATTCAATCAATTTACTAATATCTTCCTCATCTTCGATAACATGGACAAGCTTTTTCTTCATTAATTTCCTCAAAAAAATTTCAATCTAATTAGCACTTTTACTAAAGTTTTATTAGAAAACAATGAGAAAAATAAGTTGGTGGAGCTGAGGGGGATCGAACCCCTGACCTCATGGCTGCCAGCCATGCGCTCTCCCAGCTGAGCTACAGCCCCAATCAATTTAAAAACAATATACACTCATAATACATACCATATTTAACAAACAAATAAAAAAAGAATTACAACCGCACAAATTGAGTTCAATTGTAGTATGGTTATTTTGTCGAATATTACAAATTATGCTTTTAGGTTGAGTCATGCTTGAATTCTTGCAATTTTTTCTAATCGGAATTTCTGTCAGTACTTTTGGATCATTGGTAGGTGCTGGTGGAGGCTTTATTCTTACCCCAGTACTCTTATTACTATTTCCTTCACACAATTCCGAAATCATTGCAGCTACCTCCTTATTTGTAGTGGCAACTAATTCAATTTCCGGTACCACTGCATATCTAAGACTTAAAAGAATAGATGTTAAAACGGGTTTGATTTATGGATTAGCTGCTTTCCCATTTGCTATACTAGGCACCATCTTAACTGCCAAAACAGATAGGAGTTTTTACGATTTGTTCTTAGGGACATCCTTACTTCTTCTATGCCTTTCATTGTTTCAGGGACCACCAAAACCTATAGCGTTAAATTCAGAGGAACAGGCTAACAAAAAGAATTTGAAGGAAAAAAGAATAGTCACTAGAAATGGCAAGGAATATCACTACTTTTTCTATTTTAAACGTGGCATTTGGGTTAGTTCTGGACTGGGATTTCTTGCTTCTTTCTTCGGAATAGGAGGAGGACCCCTTTATGTTCCTACTATGATCCGATTTTTACGAATTCCTGTTCACATAGCGACTGCCACATCTCAGTTTATATGCTTCCTAGCCTCTACAACAGCGGTTATTGCTCATACGTTCCAAGGCAATTCAAAAACTATGGTGGGAATACTTATTCCGCTTGCAATTGGTGCGGTATTAGGAGGCCAAATTGGAGCGAGAATATCAGAAAAAGTTAAATCCGATATGATAACGAAAATCTTTATTATACTTCTTGGTATCATTGCCTGTCGTCTACTTTACCAAGGGATTAACAGTTTCTATAATTAATTTCGATTTAATCATCTTTAATAATATTTTTTAAAAACTTTTAAAATACTAGGAGAGACTGATGGCGTATGAAACAATTGTAGTTGAAGAAAAAAACAAAACTCTTTGGGTTGGTTTGAATCGACCTAAAACACTAAATGCAATGAATTTTCAAATGATTAACGAAGTAATCGATGCCTTCACTAAGCTAGATGAAGACTCAGGTTTAGGTGTTGGCGTAATCTATGGGCTAAATGGCAATTTCTCCTCAGGCGGCGATATGGACATGATGCTCGGTTTAGATTATCGAACAGGACATATCTGGAATAACAAAATGAGACAGCTTTGCATGTTACTTCGCAACTGCGGAAAGCCAACAATAGCCATGGTTCGCGGGTGGTGCATCGGTGGTGGAAACGAATGGCAACTTTATTGTGATCTTTGTATCGCGAGTGAAAATTCAAGATTTGGCCAATCTGGTGCAAGAGTAGGCGCACTACCCGTTGTTGGTGCAACGCAGTATCTTCCTTTACTAATGGGAGATCGTAGAGCTAGAGAAATGCTATTTCTAGCAAAACATTACAAAGCACAAGAAGCTAAAGAATTAGGATTAATTAATGAAGTTACCCCTGATGACGAACTCGAAAAAACAACTGAAGAGTGGTGTGACAAAATAAATTCACATGCACCCGCTACTTTACGCTATATGAAAACTAGTTTGAATTTCCTTGGAGATCTTCACTATCCTTCATGGATGCACGGCAGTGAACTTCTTAATGCTGTTTGGAATAATGAACAATCCGTTGAAGGGATGAATGCATTCAAAGAAAAGAGAAATCCAGATTTTACAAAGTTTGCTCGATAATAGGAAAGATGAATGCTCTCAAAAGAGTGGGGAATTGGAGTTCTTAGAATTTGGTTTGGAATTACGGTCCTCTATATAGGCTATATAGATTGGAGTCAAAAACCAGATATTTTCTTTGAACTTTTACAAAATATTTTTAGTTCCCCACTTTATGAGATTTTTCAATCTCTTACTATACCACTTCTACTTCTAGCAGGAATAACTTTTACAGTTGGGATAGCGGTCAGACCATCATCAACTATCCTTGGAATAATCTTATCTATTAAACATTCACATATATTCGAAATCAATCAGGTAATAGAAAACTGGGATAAATTTACGCTTATAGTCGTTCTTTTCTCATTTTGGTTTATCGGATCAGGAAGCTTGAATGTAGGAAATAATTTCTTGAAAGGGAATAGAAAAAAAAAGAGTAACTATTAACGAACTATTTTTTTTCTAAAGGTATTTTTATTGTGCCTTTTTTTTGATTCAACACGGTCTGATAAGTTTTATATCCATCTTTTGAAATATCCACCGTCCAAGTTTCTAGATAATGATCTTTAATAAATTTCCGAGGCACCAAAACCGGAGTCTTTCCAATAATCTTAGACCCTACTCTAACGGTTGCGCCTGGAGGTTCTGTTTCAACAACAACCCCGGGAGTAACAATTTCGCCACAACCTTGTACTAAAAATAAAAACGTTACCAATACAGCAAAACAAAACTTGCCCACTCGAAAAACCCCCAAAAATCCGTCATTTACTTTAAAACAAAAAACACTAAAATTACGATCTGAATTATATTTAAGGAACTACTAGGTAGCAAATCCTTAACAACTTTTAATTATCTAAAATCTTATTCCATTCCTCCACACGTGCAGTGTTTGAATCTAATAACTCTTTAAAATTCCCTTCTATTTTTATTGATTCTATAACATCACCCTGCTGGATAGAGTCAACAATATCTTGCCCTGTATCAACTTTCCCAAAAACAGTGTGTTTGCCATCTAACCAAGAAGTCTCTACATGTGTAATAAAAAATTGAGACCCGTTCGTTCCTGGTCCAGCATTAGCCATTGAAAGAATTCCTGGAGTATCGTGCTTTAGTTCTGGAGTACACTCATCTTCAAAATTATAACCAGGACCACCCATACCAGTACCTTCTGGGCAACCTCCTTGAATCATAAAACTTTCAATTACGCGATGAAACATTAATCCATCGTAATAACCGCGTTCAGCTAAATTTACAAAATTAGAAACGGTAATGGGAGTTTGTTCTGAATACAAAGAAAGTTTGATTTCCCCACGACTCGTATTTATGACTGCTGATAAAGACATGAAAAACTCCTTATGAGATACATTTAAAATAGATTAATCTAATTTGACTGATCATTTTCTAAAGAAACTGCTGTTTCAATCAAAATCCGATATATTTTCTCTAATATATCAGGAGGACAAGGTCCTTTGTTATTCTCTAATAATTTATCAATTAATTCCGCTTCTCTTTTAGAATCTCGAACAGCTATACCATGTAGACTTTTAAAATTTCCTACTTCTAAACAAACCTGTAAACGTTTATTTATAAGTTCTAGAATCTTGTCATCCAAAGCATCTATTTCCGAACGAAAATCACTGAGTTCCTGTGACAAGGCAATTCCCTTTCAAGAAAAATTCAACAGAGAATAAGAACAATATACATCTATGAAAAGAAACGCAATAATCTTTCTTGATTTGTTTTTTCAAATGACAAGAGATTCTAAGAAACACTTTGCAACTACAGTCCAATCAAAATTTTCAACTCTTTTCCTTCCCTTAGATTGTAAGGTCTTATAAAGTTCTTCATCTTGCAGAATACGAATAATAGAATCAGAGAGCCCCTGCAAATCATTCTCCTGAACTAGCAAAGCACAATCTCCTAAAACTTCCGGAACCGCTGAAACATTCATAGCAACAATAGGAAGACCTGAACACATCGCTTCTAAAAAAACTATACCAAATCCCTCTTGCAAACTGGGCAGGCAAAAAAGGCTTGCCTGTTCATAAAAGTTTACAACGTCTTTATTTGCAGGAACTTCTCCAACAATTTCAATATTTTCAGATAACCCAAGTTCAGAAACCTGACTTCGCAAAGAATCCACCATGGGACCTCCACCTACCACAGTTAACCTTGCCTCCGGAATTCTAAAAACAACCTCTTTCATTGCAGTTATTAGGAAAGACGTATTTTTTCTCGGATATTGTCTAGCAACAGAAATGATATGAGGAACTACTTCTTTTTTATTCAGTTGTCTCTGAAACGTTTCTTCCCAAAACCTAAGAAAAATTCCATTGGGAACTACAGAAATCTTATCTTCAGGCAACTGATAAAATTGGCTTGCAATTTTTTGACTATGAGAACTAGACACAAATACTTTTTTAGCTTTTGAAACATTTTTTCTCTCAAGTAGTGAGAGAAACAATAAAAACATTCGCGAAAATCCAGATTCAAATTTTGCTTCTTCACCTGCAATCCCATGTAAGAAAACATGATAATTGTCATGTCTCTTTGGTTTCAAAAAACATCCATCAATATCAAAACCCACAATCACATCATAATTATCTTGATCAAACTTTAAAGGAAGTAAAAAGTTATAAAGAAGCCTACGCATGATCGTTGGACGGTTTTTTATAGTTGGAGAAATAATATCGACTATACAACCCATAGAGATAAGAGCTTCTGACAAACCCCGTATAGCAACAGTAGTACCACTTCCTTGAGACTGCTCAAGGAACCAAGAATCAAGGAATGCTATTTTCAAGCCTTCTTTTCTTGTCATTTTTTGTTCATGAAAGAATCAACATTTTTCTAAAACAAGCTGTCTGATTTAGCAGCAAAGATAAAATCACTTTCAGTCAAGCCATCAATTTTATGTGTCCAAACCACTATTTTCACTTTTCCCCAAGCT